>JBQTHU010000209.1:0-7032 GCA_052389535.1 Betaproteobacteria bacterium
TTGCCGCGCCCTCCCCGCTCACGTTTTTTTCCTATGCCACCTTCCAACTCACTCTCCATCACTTCAACACCGACTTCATCAGCTTGCCCATCTCCGCCGGATTGCGCGTCACCTTGATTCCGCACTCTTCCATTACCGTCAGCTTCTCCTCTGCGGTGCCTTTGCCGCCGGAGATGATGGCGCCGGCATGGCCCATGCGCTTGCCGGGCGGCGCGGTGACCCCGGCGATGAAACCGACCACCGGTTTCTTCATGTTGTCGCGCACCCAGCGCGCGCATTCCTCTTCGTTGGACCCGCCGATCTCGCCCACCATGATGACGGCCTCGGTCTGCGGGTCGTCGTTGAACATCTGCATCACGTCGATGTGCCGCAACCCGTTCACCGGATCGCCGCCGATGCCGACACAGGTGGACTGCCCGAGCCCGACTTCGCGCAGTTGACCCACGGCCTCGTAGGTCAGCGTGCCGGAGCGCGACACCACGCCCACCGGCCCCTTCTTGTGGATGTGGCCCGGCATGATGCCGATCTTGATCTCGTCGGGCGTGATAACGCCGGGGCAGTTCGGACCGACGAGCCGGGTCTTCCTGCCCGGCAGCTTGTACTTGGTGCGGATCATGTCCCGCACCGGGATGCCCTCGGTGATGCAGATCACGAGATCCAGCTCAGCCTCCACCGCCTCGTCGATCGCGGCAGCCGCATAGGGCGGCGGCACGTAGATCACTGAAACCGTGGCGCCGGTCGCGGCCTTCGCCTCCTTGACCGTCTCGTAGATCGGAATGCCTTCGAAGTTCTGCCCGCCCTTTTTCGGCGTCACCCCGGCGACGTAACAACGTGCGCCATTGGCGTACTCCTTGCCCATCTTGGTGTGGAACTGGCCGGTCTTGCCGGTGATGCCCTGGGTGATGACCCGGGTGTCTTTGTTGATCAGGATCGACATGTCTCGCTCTCGCTTGCGTCACGCGCGCCGCGTGCTGCAGCCGGTTGTGCCTCGTGTGTGGTCAACGCTCGTTTGCAGCGGCGACGACCTTCTGCGCCGCGTCCGCCATGTTGTTCGCCGAAATGATCGGCAGCCCGGATTCGGCCAGTATCTTCTTGCCGAGGTCCACGTTGGTGCCCTCGAGCCGCACGACGAGCGGGACCTTCAGGCTCACTTCGCGCGCGGCCGCCACCACGCCCTGCGCGATCACGTCGCACTTCATGATGCCGCCGAAGATGTTGACGAGGATCGCCTTGAGCCGCGGGTTGCGCAGCATGATCTTGAAGGCCTCGGTCACTTTCTCGGTGGACGCGCCGCCCCCGACGTCGAGGAAGTTGGCCGGGCTCCCGCCGTAGAGCTTGATGATGTCCATGGTCGCCATGGCGAGCCCCGCGCCGTTCACGAGGCAGCCGATATCGCCGTCCAGCGAGATGTAGGACAGGTCGTATTTCGAGGCCTCGATCTCGGCGGGGTCTTCCTCGTCGAGATCGCGCATCGCGGCGATGTCCGGGTGGCGGAACAGCGCGTTGTCGTCGAAATTCATCTTCGCGTCAAGCGCGAGCACGCGATCGTCGCCGCTCAGGATCAGGGGATTGATCTCCGCCAGCGAGGCGTCGGTTTCGTCGAACGCGCGATACAGGCCCTTCATGAAGTCCCGCGCCTGGCCGAGCGCCTTGTCCGGCACGCCGATCTTGCGGGCGATATCCTCGGCGTCCCGATCGGAAAGGCCCGCCATCGGATCGATCGCGACCTTGTGGATTTTTTCGGGGGTATGGGCGGCCACTTCCTCGATGTCCATGCCGCCTTCGCTCGAGGCCATGAGCACGACGCGCTGCGAGGTCCGGTCCACCACCATCCCCACGTAAAGCTCCTTGCGGATATCGGCCCCCTCCTCGACGAGCAACCGGCGCACCTTCTGTCCCTCGGGCCCGGTCTGCGGCGTCTTGAGCTGCATGCCGAGGATCTGGCCTGCGTACTGCCGCAGCTCATCGGGCGAGCGGGCGAGCTTGACGCCGCCGCCCTTGCCCCGCCCCCCGGCGTGGATCTGCGCCTTCACCACCGATACCGTGCCGCCGAGCCTGCTTCCCGCTGCCACCGCCTCCTCGACGGTGAAGCAGGGGATGCCGCGGGGGGTGGCCACGCCGTACCTGCGAAGTATTTCCTTGGCCTGATACTCGTGTATTTTCATCGCTCGGACTGCGCGCTATCGATTTGAAGTGAAACGGGAGAACGACGGAATGTAGCCGTTCACTCTGCTGTGAGCCTTGACCGCAGTCAATATAAATCTCATCGCCCACTTGCGAAGCCCGCAGGGTATGGGCGCTACGGCTACTTGAAAGCCTCTCGAACCGAGCGGTCGCGGGTGGCTGCTGTTCAAGGTTTTTTTGTCATATCGCCCCGTTGCCCAGCGCATTTCGAAACCGGTTTATTGCTCCGCAACATCGCTTGCAGAAAAGCTCTAGTGAGCACATACTCGCCTGCCGCAGGCAAAAAAAAGCGCAACCCCGTGGGGTTGCGCTGAGTTTCCACCAAAGGAGGAGGTTTTGGAGGAGTGTGACGACACTCGAGCGAGCATCGACACGCCGTCATTGTGCCACTACACGGCCCTCCAGCGCAAGCTTTTTTTGCTGCTCTGCAATAAAAATATTCGAAGCCGACAGGATAGAAAAACTAAACTGATGCGGCCTATCTGACCACGAGCACCGGCACCCGCGTGTGCGTGAGAACCTTGCGCGTCTCGCTCCCCAGCAATACCGCGGCGAGCCCTTTGCGCCCGTGGGACGTCATGAGGATCAAGTCGCAGTTCTTGCTGTCCGCAGTCTTCAGTATGGCATCGTAGGGATGGTCGCTGGTCTCACAGACCGTGTCGCACGGCACCCCGGCCTCCTCCGCCGCCTTCCGCACGTAAGCGAGATAACTTTCGGCGCGGGTGCGGGCCTCTTCCTCGATCCGCTCCTCGGTGATCGGGTCGAAAGCGCCCTCGTAGGCGATCAGCAGATGGTAGTCCGGGATGACGTGGATGCCGGTCACCCGGCCTTGGTGCAGTTTCGCAAGCTCCACGCCCCTGCGCACCGCGCGCTGCGACTGCTCGGAACCGTCGGTCGGTATCAGGATATTCTTGAACATCTGTCCCTCCTCTCCGGGGGCAGGTATTCCCGGTCCTGCTCCCGAAATGGGCCGCGCTTTTCCATCATTTGGACCCGGCGCAAAGCTTGTCGTTCCGGCCCGGCACTGTCAAGCGGAATTTTGCGCCGCGAAATTTTGCGCAGCGTGCCGCTTAGAATAGCCCTTCGCCGACGGGAGTGTCGCCCGCTCATTGGTGCGAAAGGAACCGATGCGCCGCCTGATGATATGCACCGGAGATGTCAACTTGATGAACGTCGTTGACCCCGCGGCGCCGTTCGTACGGACCAGGTCTGCGCTGGCCGAGGCGGACCTGGTTTTCGGCAATCTCGAGTGCTGCCTCTATCAGCCGCCGGCGGAACGCTCGCTGATGGATGAAGGGTTCTACGTCAATCCCGCCATCGGGCGCGCGCTCGCGCTCGCCGGCTACCACGTGGTTGGCACCGCGAACAACGTCAACTACGGGGCGGAGGCGATCCGGTCTTCCGTCGTCGAACTCGACCGGCTCGGCGTCGCGCACGTCGGCTCCGGTCTCGACCGCGCGCAGGCCCGGGCCCCGGCGATCGTCGAGCGCCGCGGCATGCGCTTCGGTTTTCTGCAGCGCACCTCCGTGTACTGGCCGACCAATCATGAAGCCGGTGAGCACACGCCGGGCGTGGCCGCGCTGCGCGGGCACACCGCGTACCAGTTGCCGCTGCACAAGACCCGGCCGGAAATCCCGCCCGCGAATCGCCCTGGCGTGCCGCCTGAAATCGTGACCTGGGCGGATCCCGCATATCTCTCGCAATACCGTGAAGAGCTCGGCGTGCTGAGAGCGCAAGCCGATTTCGTCATCGCCTCGCACCACTGGGGACTGCACGAAGAAGTGCTGCAATACATGACCGAGATCGCCCACGCCGCCATCGATGCGGGCGCCGACATGGTCGCGGGTCACGGGCCGCACTTCTCGCTGCCGATGGAGGTGTACAAAGGCAAGCCGATCTTCTACGGCCTCGGAAATTTCTCCTTCCATACCGGGCACGGCGGCCGCAAGCACGGCGACTGGATCGGTGAGATGGTGCGCGTGACGCTCGACGACAAGCGCATCGAAAAAGTCACATTTCAGTTCGTGCGGCACAACCAAAGCAACGAAACGCTGCTGCGCTCGATGGGTGAGGAAGCGGAAATGTTCGAGAAGATCGCCGAACGGAGCGCGCGCTTCGGCACGCGGCTCACCATCGAAGGCGACGCGGCTGTCGTGCAGCTATCCTGAAGCACCCTGATTCGCGCCGTTCATGGTCCCCTTCGACGTCGCTCAGGACCGGCTCAAGCTCGCTCACCACGAACGGTTTGCGTTCGCCCTGAGGTCGGGGCCTCAGATGCCGCCGGGCTCGTCGGCGGGCAGGCGCAGCTTGCGCTGCTCGTAGCGCTGGCCCGGCACCTGGGCGAGCGCCTTCTCATCCAGCTCGATGCCGAGCCCCGGCGCGGTGGGCAGATCGATGTAGCCGTTCTTCGGCTTGAGCTGATTCGGCGAAATACGATCGCCAAACTCGACGAACGGCAGGAAATATTCGGTGATGATGAAGTTGGGCATCGTCGCCGAGGCGTGCACCGTGGATGCCAGCGCCACGACGGTCGAGTTGTAGTTGTGCGGTGAGACGGCGACGAGAAACGATTCGGCCATCGCCGCGATTTCTTTCAGTTCCAGTATGCCGCCGCAGCACGCGACGTCGGGATTGAGGATGTCGGCGGCGCGCCTCTCGAGCAGCGGGCGGAAGCCGGTCTTGGTGTAAGTCGCCTCGCCGATCACCATCGGCACGCCGATCTCGCGCCGGATGTGCGCCAGCTCCTCGGCGTACTCGGCCTGGCACGATTCCTCCATCCAGTAGAGGCCGAACTCGGCCAGCCGCCTGTCGAGGCGGATCGCATGCATCGGCGCAAGCCGGCGGTGCTGGTCGATCAGGATGTCGACGTCCGGACCGACTGCTTCACGCACCGCCTTCACCACTGCAACCGCGCGTGCTTCGTGCTCCTTGGGAATGTAGGTGCGCCAGGGTGAAGGCAGTGGATCGAGCTTGAGCGCCGTCCAGCCCTGCGCGACGACTTTCTCGGCCGCGCGCGCATAATCTGCCGGCGCCTTCATGCCGTAGCTCCAGCCGTTGGCGTAAACGCGCACCTTGTCACGGCAGCGCCCGCCGAGCAGGTTGTACACCGGCTGCCTGCATGCCTTGCCGGCGATATCCCACAGCGCCTGCTCGATGCCGCTGATGGCGCAGAAAAGCTCCACCGAGCCGCGGCGCGCGGCGTAGTCGTCGAACGCGAATTGGGTGAAGTGCTTGATGTCGAACGGGCTCCGCCCCGTGAGGTACGGCCCGAGCGCGTCGAGCTGCGCGACGACCGGGCGGTCGCGATCGTACTGCGAGTACGCCTCGCCCCAGCCGTGTAGGCCTTCGTCCGTTTCGACCTTGACGAAGATCAGGTTCTTGCGCCAGCCGGGATGGACGGTGTAGCTCTTTACATTGGTAATTTTCATGGGCTGGATGCGAGGCAGGCGTGTTCGACTGCGCCGAATCTATGCCGCGATGTTTGCGCGTGTCAAGCGCAGGGACCCGCGATGCTATAATTTTTTCGCCCGTCTGTAACACCAACCAGCCACTAGAGAGGAGCGCATCATGACCGAATCCGTTCTGCGCGGCGTGTTCCCCCCATCCGAAAAGAGCCTGCGCGATGTCGTCACCACACTGCTGCACCAGGGCTTTGCCTGGAGCGTTCAGCCGATCGCCTCGACCACCATCACGACCGACGACAAAGGCCTGGTCGCGGGGGAAGTAAAGATCAACACCATGACCGGGGCGGTCCCCGCGTATCGCGCGCATCCCGACAAGAGCGGCAAGTTTCCGGTGGTGCTCGTGGTCCAGGAGATCTTCGGCGTGCACGAGCACATCAAGGACGTGTGCCGGCGGCTCGCGAAACTGGGCTATTTCGCGATCACGGCGGAACTCTATTACCGGCAGGGCGACGTCACCAAGTTCACCGACAACCAGGAGATCTTCGCGAAGGTGGTCAATCACGTGCCCGACAGTCAGGTGATGTCCGATCTCGACAGCGCCGTCGTGTACGCCGAATCGACCGGCCGCGCCGATACGTCGCGTTTAGGCGTGACCGGATTCTGCTGGGGCGGTCGCATCACGTGGACGTATTGCGTCCACAACCCGAAAGTCAAGGCGGGCGCGGCATGGTACGGCCGGCTGGTCGCCCCAGGCAAGGCGGCGTTGCAGCCGGCGTATCCGGTAGACCTGGCGCCCCACCTCAAGGTGCCGGTGCTCGGTCTCTACGGCGCCGAGGACGCCAGCATCCCGGTCGCGCATGTCGAGCAGATGCGCGCGGCCCTCAAGGCAGCGGGCAACACGACTTCAGAGATTGTGGTCTACGACGGCGCGCCGCACGCCTTCTACGCCGACTACCGGCCGAGCTATCGCAAGGAAGCGGCCGAGGACGGCTGGAAGCGCATGCAGGCGTGGTTCAAGCAGCACGGCGTCGCGTAGTCTCTGGATTCCGGGCGTTCGCCGGAATGACGACTGGGGGATTGTCTCCCGCGGCGTACGGTGCTTGCGCCGGAAAGGCGTTATGTCGTCTCCCCGGCGTACGCCGGGGTCCAGAAAATACTTCTACTCGGCCCGCGCGCGGAGGTTTAGCAGCTCGCCGATGCGCTCGGACGCTTTGAGACCAGTGCCCGTCAGAACGAGCACCGTGCTTTGATCGCGCTTGATGGCGCCGCTCTTGACGAGCTGCGACAAGCCGGCCGCCGCTGCAGCCGAAGTCGGTTCCACGTAGAGTCCCGTGCGGGCGAGCGCGCCGAGCGCGGCGACGATTTCGTCCTCGCTCACCGCGACGATCGCGCCGCCTGAATCGCGCACCGCGTTCAGTACTTCGCGCACGCGGGTCGGTTTCGA
>JBQTHU010000210.1:0-7593 GCA_052389535.1 Betaproteobacteria bacterium
GTCTTAAACTTCCGTGCGTGGGGCGGTGCCAACTCCGCGGCCGCACGTCAGCTCGGTCCGAAAAGAGGAGCCCTGCCGTGAGAAAACCGTCAAATTCGATCGTCGCTCTGGACAAGTTCATCTTGTCCACACGCGACTCCGGATACAAGAGCACGTGGAGCGCCGTGGCGGAACTCGTGGACAATGCCGTCCAAGCCGGGGCACGGACTGTGCGGATCAGCCTAGAGTCGACCGACGCGATGAGCGGCTCCGACACGCGCGTCCAAGTCGCGGACGACGGCGTCGGCATGGACCGGGCGACGCTAGTCCAGGCGATGCGATTCGGCGGCAGCGGTCGATACAATGACCGCTCCGGCCCCGGACGATTCGGCATGGGGCTCCCGAACGCGTCCTTGGGGCAGGCGCGCCGCGTCAGCGTCTACACTTGGCAGTCCGGCGCGTCGGTGCTCTTCACCTATCTCGATGTGGACGAGATCGCGGCCGGCGGCGTCGAAAGTGTTCCCGAGCCGCTGCGGCACAAGGCCATTCCCGGGATCGACCGCATCGATCCGTCGCACGGCACGACGGTCGTCTGGGAGCGGTGCGACCGGCTCGACAACCGGCGGCCCTCCACGCTGGTGAAACGCCTCAGCGCGTCGCTCGGCCGCATCTTCCGGTATTTCCTCCTCAAGGGTGTCCGGATCGAGATCAACGGCAGCGCCATCAAGCCCGTCGATCCGCTTTTCCTGGAGTGGAAAGCGGTGCACAGTGGCGCTCGTCTGTTCCAGTCCACTTGGTCCTGCGAAGTGTACGCCAACCCACAGGACGAGCAGAGCGCAATCGGCAAGGTCGAAATAGCGTTCTCGGAGTTGCCGGTCGATGCGTGGCACGACCTTAGCAACGATAAGAAGCGCGATCTCGGCATCGCGAACGGCGCGGGCATCTCCATCGTGCGCGCGGGGCGCGAGGTCGACTACGGCTGGTTTTTTATGGGCACAAAGCGGCGCGAGAACTACGACGACTGGTGGCGGTGCGAAGTCCGTTTCGAGCCGGTCCTCGACGAGGCCTTCGGCATTACCCACACAAAGCAGCAGATCCGCCCGAAGGACTATCTCTCCGAGGCGCTGACGGGATTCATGGAAACGACCGCGAAGGCTTTGAACGCACGCGTGCGCGACACCTTCGCAATGATGAAGTCAAGCAAAGCGGCCGACTCGGCGGAACAGATCGCCGTCTCGCGTGATCAGAGAATGTCGCCGCTTCCGCCCGAGCGCGAGTCGGCCAAGCCGATCGCACTCAGGTCGCTCGTCGAACGAAGCCCCATCCTTAAGCGCATCGCGGAGTCCGCGAAGAACGGCGCGACGACGTATCACCTTCTCGAAGACGAACTCGCTTCGGCGGCTTTCCTGGAGCCGATACGCCTCGGTAACGATCGTAGGGATCATCAATCCCCGCCACCAGTTTTACCGCCAGGTGTACGGCCCCATCATCTCGGGCAAGGAACTCAATCCCGAACTGGTCGCCAACGGCATTCGCCTCATGGTGCTCGCCGCCGCACGTGCAGATGCCTCCTTCACGCAGCCGAAGGAACGGCAGGTGCTGGAGGCGTTCCGTGCAGCTTGGAGCCACGCGATGGACGTTCTTCTCGCGAATAGATGAACGACTGGACTCGGCTTACCAACGAGGTCATCGAAGGACGGCAGGCAACGGCATTTGTCCGCACCGTCCTCGCACTATTCGGTGATGTCCGCGACGGTGGTCGCGATGACACCGTCGACATCGACGAGACGATCGCGGCGGCGCAGGATCGGGCGCGTCAGTTGAAGGATGCCCACGCCCGCTCCTGGGGCGAGACGTTCGCCGGCGTGCTCGGCGACATCATCCAACAGGGCTGGAAGCTAGATTTTCGGAGGAACCACCTGTGGGGGCAGCGGCCGCTTTCGAGCATGCCGCGTGAGTTGCTTCGGCAACGCCTGCTTGTCCGCCGCGATGAGCAACTGCTCAAGCCTTCCGTCCGCGAGTTCGTGCAGAAGATGGAACGCTGGCAGCTCTTTCGGGGCACCAGGACGTCCATATTCTCTTTGATGCGCGAGGGACGATCGATCGCGCACGCGCTCTCGGGTGGAACCCCTCTTTGCGAATTGGTCGATCCGTACGTCCAGTTCGTAACTTCCGAGGGGGTCTGCGACCTAACTGGCCTACGCACCCAAGACATCTGGCGATACTTTCGGCATACCTGGTCGAATCCGTATGAGAGCGTCCCGGGGCGGTCGCTGCAACTCTTGGTGCGCGATCGCGCCGCTCCGTTTCATCCCGTCATCGGCATAGCTGCCCTTAGCAGCGCAGCCGTTCGACTAGGGCCGCGCGATCGCCTCATCGGCTGGGACACCGATCAGGTGATCGATCGCCTGATTGCCGGCGACTTCGCGGCGGCGCTGGACTGGTCGCGGCGCGTCATCAGGAACGCGATTGACGAGATCTACCTAGTCGATCTCGTGCGCGACAAGCTCGTACCGGCCAATCCTGCGCAGTGGACCCTAGAGACGGCGGACGCATGCACTGAGGCCGTGCGCGTTGCCAAAGCCCAGCACCATCGGCTGATGGAGGCCAAGGAGTACAAGTTCAGCGATGACGTCTCCACCGAAGAGGCCTGCATCGCACGCGCGGAGCTCTATCTCTTCCGCGCAAAGCGCGCGTTGGAACTGGCGAAGCTTATTCCGATCATGCTGCAGCTGCAGAGCGGCATACCTGAGGGAGGCGAGGGCCGCGATCTGCTCGCGAAGATCGTACGCATCGCGCGGAGCAAGACGGTCGGAACCGAGATCGCCGACCTTACCGTCTGCGGCGCGATCGCGCCGTACTCACATTTGACCGGGGGGAAGCTAGTAGCGATGCTTGCGGTGACGCCTGAAGTGATCGCCGAGTACAAGCGTCGGTACGAGCGGATCCCGGGAATCATCGCGTCGTCGATGGCAGGACGACCCATCGGCCGACCGGCCAATCTCTGCTACGTCGGGACGACCAGCCTGTATGGTCGTCGACCAAACCAGTACGACCGACTCGCCATGCCGGCGCATCTCGTCGGCGGCCTTGGCGACGAGTGGATTAAGTACGAATATATCCAAGACGAATCGGACTCGCGCACGCAGGGGATCGGGACCTTCCATTTCTCCTCGCGAACCCTCAAGGGACTGGAGCGCTTCGTGCAAAGCCGCAAAGGCGGCTGGAAGGTCAATAACGTATTCGGCGAAGGCACCAGCCCCAAGCTGCGCGGCCTGCGGGACGGACTGCTGGGGCTCGGCCTCGACGCCGATGAATTGCTCGTCCATGGCATTGAGCGGTGTATGTACGGGGTGAAGCTCGCCCGGAACCTCGACCGCTACTTACTCGGTATGGATGACAAGCCCGAGTGGGCGTTCGACCCGGATCAGCAGTCCGCTCATGATGTGTCACGTTGGTGGATCGAACGATGGGGCCGTATCAGAGCTGCACGCGATGACGTTCGCGCGTCTGTCAAGCACGAAAGTCTCGCCCACCCGATCCGACACCGAGCCCGGGTTCAACTTCCCGAAAAGGGCGACAGCCAAGACGTCATGTTCTGATCGCACACTGTTGCAACTTCTGTATCAATATTGATACAATAAGCTGTGCAGCCAGAGCGTTTGCCTCGTTTGACGGTTCGGTTCTATCGCGAAGCCTCCGGTTCAGAGCCAGTTCGCGAATGGCTGAAAGCGCTATCTTCCGACGAGAGGCGGGAGATCGGTACTGATATCAAAACTGTGCAGTTTGGCTGGCCGCTCGGTATGCCGGTGGTCCGCCATGTCGACGGCGAGATCTGGGAAGTCAGGAGCCGCCTTTCTACACGCATCGCGCGAGTGCTGTTCACACTTGAGGCGAGCGAAATGGTCTTACTGCACGGATTCATCAAGAAGGATCGCAGGACGCCCAAGGCGGATCTCGACCTCGCGCGTCAGCGTCTGAGGAAACTGAGGAGCATGTCATGAAGCGAAATATTCACGTTGGATCGGATTTCGACGACTTTCTGCGCGAGGAGGGTATCCACGGCGAAGCCCAGGCCGTCGCCGTAAAGCGGGTTCTCGCCTTTCAGCTCGAACGGGACATGAAGAAGGCGCGCCTCACCAAAACCGCCATGGCGAAGCGTATGGGCACGACGCGCGCGCAGCTCGACCGCTTGCTGAATCCGGACAACCCTTCGACCACGCTTGCTACGCTCGTGCGGGCGGCAGGCGCGCTCGGAAAGCGCGTGAAAATATCCCTTGAACAAGCTTAGTAGATTCTTCCGCGGTGATGCGACGACGATCGAGTGGCTTAGGCGGCGAAGCCGTAGAGCTGCGCTGGGTTCGTGACCAGGACCTTCTCGCGCAGCACGGCGTCGGGAATCCACGCCGGGAGCAGATCGGCGAGATCGCCGTCGTTCGGCATGGCGCCCTTGATGATGACGTGCGGCCAGTCGGTTCCCCAGACGATACGCTCGGGATTCGCAAGCGTAAGCGCACGTGCGAACGGCGTCACGTCCGGATAAGGTAGCGTTGCGGTTGAGATGCGCATCGGTCCGGTTAGCTTCACCCAGCACCGTCCGCTCTTCACCAGCCTCAGCAATGCCTGAAAGCCCGGCGCATCGACGCCCTTGTCGGTGCGCATGTATCCCAAGTGACCGAGCACGATGTCAACCGGGAAATCGCCGACCAGACGGTCGAAATCCGGAAACTCCTCGACGTGCATCAGAAACTCCATGTGCCAGCCGAACGGTTTGACACGCCGCGCGAGTTTGCTCAGCGCATCGAGTGGCAGGGTGCCGGGCTTGCGGTCCTTCACGTCGACGATGTTGACGCGCACGCCGCGCACGCCCGCTTCGTGCAGGCGTTTTAACTCTGCTTCAGTAATGTCGTCGCCCACGACCGCGACACCGCGCAGGCGCTTGCGGTCGCTTTTCATCGCCTCGAGCATCACCGTGTTGTCGGTGCCGTAAACGCTGGGCTGCACCAGCACCGCGCGCTCCACCCCCAGCGTGTCGAGCATATGCCGGTGGTCGCGCAGCAGGCAGTCGGGCGGTGTGTAGATGCGTGCGGGCGAGTAGGCATAGCGCATAGCCGGACCGAGGACGTGCGCGTGGCAGTCGCACGCCGGCGCCGGAAGTTTGATCTTTGGTTTACGTGGCTTGAGATCCGGCGGCGCGCACGGCGGCGCACCGGCATTCGGCTGCGAATCGGACATGATGCCTCTTATACTGTCGTTACACGGTCGCGGCGTGCGTGCTCATCTTTTTGAGCCCCGGCATCGTGAAGTCGATCTGCTTCAACTCCGCGATGAGCGACACCGCCTGTTCGGGCGTGAGATTGTCGAGCGGCGGACGCACCATCGCCCACTGCGGGTCATCGCCGAAGTGCGCGACCGCCTGCTTGAGCGCGGGTATCATCGTGTATTTCTTGCCGAAAGCGTCGCGCACGACGTTGAGCGCGACCTGTTGATCGTCTGCATTCGCGCTCTGCCATTCGGCCCACAGCCGATGAATCGCAGCCGGATTCACGTTCGCCGTTGCAGAAATGCAGCCGGCGCCGCCGTTTTTCATATTGGCAAGGAGGAAGCTTTCGCTCCCCGCAAACACGTCGAAGCCGGACTTTGCAAAGGCATCGAGCATGGTCCTGGTGTTCTTCCAGTCGCCTGAGCTGTCCTTCATGCCGGCGATCGACGACGGATACGCTTTCAGCAGCCGTTCCACGAGTTTCGGGGTGATGCCGATCACCGCGACCGGTGGAATGTGATACAGATAAATCCGTAGCCGCGCATCGCCGACGCGCTCGATGATCTCGGCGAAATTCCTGAAAAGCCCATCGTCAGTTACGCCCTTGTAATAGAAAGGCGGCAGCATCAGCACGCCGGCGCAACCGAGTTTGACCGCGTGCTCGCTGAGTCGCACCGAATCGGTCACCGCGCAGCAACCTGTTCCGGGCATCATGCGCGACGTATCGACATCCGCCGCTGCGAGCGCTTCGAGCAGTGCGATGCGCTCGTTCACCGAGAGCGAATTCGCTTCGCTGTTGGTGCCGAACACGGCGAGCCCGCAATGCTGCGACAGCAGCCATCGGCAGTGCGCGATGAAACGCTCCGGATCGGGGCTCAGATCGGAGTTGAACGGCGTGACGACTGGCGCGAGCACGCCCTTGATGCGTTTCGCTTCCTTCATGCTGTTACCTCCTCGCGACGAGAGTGGTTTTTGAACGGCTGGAAATGTGCTGTTGCGGAATACCGCGATGCCGGGTTCAGAATAGCACATCGCTGCTGCAACCCAAACCGCCGGATGGCGGATGTTCGCCGATGAGGAAATCCGCTTGACGCTTCGCGGTTGCTATCGCCGCACGCCGTTGCTAAGCTTGCCTGCCGTTCACCGGAACAGCGGCGGCTTACTCGGGAGGGACATCCATGCGACGCAAAATTGTCCTCACGGCAGCGACGATATCGACGGTGTTCTTTCCCTGGCTGCTGCACGCGGCCGAATATCCAGCCCGACCGATTCGCTTCGTGATTGGATTTGCGCCGGGCGGCGCGAGCGACACCATGGTGCGCGTGATTGGTGCGCGCCTCTCGGAGAATCTGCGCCAGCCGGTCGTGATCGACAACCGTCCAGGCGCGGGCGGCAACATCGCTGCGGAAATCGCCGCGCGCAGCCAACCGGACGGTTACACGCTGCTGCTCGGCAACAATGGAATACTGGCGGTCAACGTAAGCCTCTACTCGAAGATCGGTTTCGATCCGGTAAAGGATTTCGCGCCGGTCGTGCTGGTCGCATCGCAGCCCAACATCCTCGCGGTTCACCCGTCGGTCGCGGCGAAATCGGTCAAGGAACTGGTCGCGCTCGCCAAATCAAAACCGGGTCAGCTCAATTACGCATCACCGGGCGCGGGAACCACGGGGCATCTCGCGGCGGAACTCTTCAAGCGCATGGCAGGCGTGGACATGGTGATCGTTCCGTTCAAGGGCGGCGGTCCTGCGGTCGCGAGCGTCCTTGCAGCGCAAACACAGTTCACCTTTGCGACTGCGCTTTCTGTGCAACCGCATATGAAGGCGGGCCGGGCGCGCGGGCTCGCGGTGAGCACCCTGCAAAGATCGCCCAATTTTCCCGACCTGCCGACGGTCGCCGAGGCCGGCGTTCCGGGCTTCGACGTCATGACCTGGCATGGCGTGGTGGTGCCTGCGCGCACGCCGCCGTCCGTCATCGCGCGCCTGAACCGGGAGTTCAACCAGATACTGCAAACGCCGGAAACGCGGGAACGGCTCAACACGCTGGGCTCGGACATCATCGGCGGGCAGCCGAAAAAGCTCGCCGAGTACGTCCGGACCGAGATCCCGAAGTGGGCCAGGCTGATCAAGGAGTCCGGCGCCAAGGTCGACTGACCGCCTTGCTTGCGACAGGCGAATGGCCCGTCTTGCAGAGCGGTGATTTTTTGAAAACCAATGAACCGCCGGGGAGCGATTTTTCAGATGAGGATTCGGCATGTCCGGGAGTGAACTGAAAGTGCTGAGCGCCGGCGCGGTAAAGCGCGGCGTGTCGCGAATCGCGGCGGACTTCGAGCGCACGACGGGCATGCGCGTCGC
>JBQTHU010000211.1:0-23102 GCA_052389535.1 Betaproteobacteria bacterium
TGGTCTGGCTTGAGCTTGAGCGGGCGCCCCGCAGGGTCGAGCTTGATCCCGGCGGCTTCGAGCTTTCCCGAACGGAATGCGCGATAAATCTCCGGCGTGTTCGGCGCCATCAGGCGCACGATCTCGCGTCACCAAACAGCTTCCGGACTTTGAAAAGTAAGCTTGCCTTTGTCCTGCGTCATTCGGCGAACACCCATGAGCCGATAAACTCCACGCAGTCGCGCGTCTGCTGGCTCTCGGAGCGCTTCGCCGCTGGCATGAGTAGCGAGGAACGTCGCGAGCGACATAGGCACATCCCAGAGCGGCCAGTGGAAAATTAATTCGCTTGCATCATGCCGACGAGTGAATGCTGTGATGCCACCTCCACGAACTGGAAACGTCACAAAGCACGCCAAAGCAGCAGTGGCTAACGCATAGGCACCCAACTGCGTAGCAAATGCCTCAGGATCGGCGGTCGGTTCATGAAGCCGAAGCGCGTGTAAACGTTCTGCACTTTCGTCCCAGCGTAACGTTGGCTTGCGGTTACCCATCCAACCCTTGCCTCCAACGGCATCTGCTGGAACGGTATCGGCGAATTTCCAGGTACCCGTTAATGCGCATCGCAAGTGCTCTGGTGTTACCAATGGTGGTGACGGACAGCGAGCCACTTCATTGTCAAACTCTAGATTTCCAAGGTCACGAATTGTCTGGAACATTTTTTGGTGACTAGCACCATTCGCCGCACACAGAACGGTCTCCGCCGCCAGTTGTTTATCATTCTTTTTCGTCAAACCATCGCACAACACTCCGGTCACAAACGACCACATCGTCAAATTCGGCTCCGTGCTGGCTCGCTCCGCTAATTTCGATACATTGGGAACATTGTTCTCATCATCCTCATTGCTGATTGATTTCGGCATCGCGGCTGTGCCCAGCAGGTCAAGCTCTTTAGTTCGTTCCGCGGAAAAGTAACGATCTGAGATCAGCGACGCGATGGTTTCATCGGAATCAAGTTCATCCACGCTCAGTCGCGCACGATCTCCGTCCGGGTCGAACCACAACCTCGCCGATGGATACTTCTCCGCAAGCAAGCGCAAGCTGCCGACTGCTGCCAGAAATCCGAGCAGCGTCGCGCCATTGATCCCTTCAGCCTCAAGTTTCGTCATCGGTAGTCTCCTGTTCGCTGGCACGATGATCCGCAAGCCGCAATATGGTTTCGAACCAAGCGAGTTGCAGCCAGCCGTACTTTTGCCCCAGAAGCGCAAAGCGATCTGCCAGCGGACTGTCTAGGCGTTCGAGGTCATGCTTTGCGGATGACGAAAGAGTGATATCGCCATGCCGAACATCTACGGTCAGATCAGGGGCCGGCTCCGTTACCGCGGGCGCGAACGGGCGGCACCAACCGTGGTGGCTGGCCACCAGATGGAAAAGAAGGTCCATGTCCTTCACACCACGACGTTGGGCTTCTTCGCGAATTGCCGCGCTATTTTGAATCATCGCCAGCGAAAGAACTTCATGACGGGTTCCAGCGGGATAGCCGCTGCGGCGCGCTGCAAGTAGGGTGCGGCGGCGTTCACGCGCGTTCATGCCGGACTTGGCGAGCAGCCAATCATCCGGTGTGCTCAACCGATCTTTCATTAGGTCTATGTCGCTGCCACCGCGCAAGAGTTGTTGGAATCGGGGATCCGCCTTGCCGACATCATGTAGCCACCCCGCGAAGGCCAGAGTTTCAATCAAGTCGAGTGCAAGCCTCAGCTTGGCCGCGAAATTTCGCGACCAGGTTTCAACGTGTTGACTGTGAGCTGATAGCTTTATTGCGCGCCCCGTGAAAGAAGAGGTTTCCGCTTGTGTGATTTCCTCGTCTTCTGCAAGAAGCACTGTCAAAGCGGATGCCGCAATTCGACGTCTTGCCTTGAGCAACGCAAACGACTCATCCACCTCGATGTTTAAGGGGGTTCCGAGCGCACCGAGCATGGCCGTAATCCAAGTTTGTGCACCCTCAAGCGCACGCGGCCGATCCTGTGCGAACTCAATCCTCAGCGATTTCAGGACTGGATCGTAACGTCGAAGAACAGCCAACCCGCGCCCGAAGAAGCTGGCACGCTCCGCGAAATCGGATACCGCGCTTGTGGCAGAGGAGTCAAAGCTACCGTCGTAAAGTCCGCCGCGACTGGCCGGCAGCACTACCGTATCTCCAGGCTGGAGTTTGCCAATCGACTGAGGTGAGAGAACGAAGCTGTCTTCGCCGCGCCACATGACAGCCCTGCCCACAAACGAGGCGGATGATTTGAATTGTTCTTCACGCTCGTCCTGATTCGCGGCTCCGCGATCAAGGTCAACAATGGCGTCCCTCGGTTTCTCACCAGATAACCAACGCTTTGCGGCAACAAATGGAACGGAAACTGCTTCGAGACTCGACGGTGGAAGCGCGGCTACTCTCGCGAGTGCGACTTCATCGTCCTCACCGTCTTCCTTCTTCCATACGTCCTCATCATCCAGATCTTGTCGCCAAACCACTTGCACATCCGCAGGGCCAGCCTGCGGGCCATGCAGGAACAACGGCACGTTGGGTTCCACGTAGGGCGGCGGCGCGGTTTGCGCCCAGAGCTTGAGATAGTCCGGGAACAATGCTGGAGCACGAGACTTAGGAGCCAGAAGCGGTTCGGCGCTCTGGCCGTTGAGCTTTGCCTCAATCTCGACTATGCCGAAGCCCAAGGTGACTTTCTTGCCGCGCCACTTTAGAAGCGCCTTCCAGCATACGGCCAGACTTTCGCCGTAAATCGGATCGTTCTTCGGAACTTCCATTTTCCCTGTGTCATTCGGTTCCCGGACGGCGATCACGAGTGCCTCTGCACGCTCATATTCGCCGAGCCGGTCCACGCGCCCGAAACGTTGACGCAAGGCGTCGAGACTTGCGTGCTCGGTCACCAATGCATCGAAATCAAAGTCCGCGCCGGCTTCTATGCACTGAGTCGCCACAACGATAACGGGCCTTGAGACCGTGTCCTTCGCTCTACGTCCGGTGTCAGCCGCGACGCGAAGCTCAAGTTCACGCACGCGGTCATCACGATCCAGCGGACGCATCCGTCCGGTGAGCAATACGACGTCGATCGATTTGGCCAGATCGGTATTGAGTCGCAGCTCTCTTGCAATCCGATGCGCGGTGTCCACGCGATTGACCACGACGGCGACCGTGCGATGCGGTTCGCTTCCAGGTTTCTTCAGCAAAGAGGCAGCTTCCTTCGCCGCTAACTGCACCAGTGCATCGCGGCCATCGCATTCGACCAATCGGGCGGGTTTCTTTGCCGAAATCCGCTGAGCGATAGCTCCCTTTTTCCGATCTACGTCCGGAAGGCGGAACGGCTTCTCCTTTGTCGCCCCCGGTGTCGCGGACAGGGCGACGATATGCAGCCCGACAGCGGCTTGGCCGTGGTTACGCAACGTCGTGATGACCTGAAGCGTTTGCGCGAACGGACGCGACAAATGCACCTCATCCAACAGGATCAATGTGTCGTTACCGATCAAACCAGCGTGAACGGGCCGCATGGACCAGGACACGCCATATCCACGAAACAACAACCGTGAACCCAGTTGATCCACGGTGGACGCGATCACCAAGGGCTGATCGGGTGTACGCGCCCATCCGGCATCGCGCGGAATACCGCCACGTAAGACAGCCACGCGCAACGGCGTCCCTTCCGTGGATAGTCCGGCCAGTCTTTCCGCAACTGCAGCACACACCGAACCGGGCGAAGCATGAAGCAGGGCTTGGGCGATTCTCTGCCCACGCCGTGCTGCCTGATCGACAACGACGCGACGATCCACCACCATCGCGATGCGGCGCGGACACCACGGTATTTCATCGCTCGTGCCGAGCGCCAGCGCAAAGAGCGCGATGTCGATGCAGGACGTCTTCCCGGCGCCGGTGGGCAGGTCGATTACCGATGGCCAGCGGCGATCTGCGACCACCTTGGCCAGCAAATCTGTCTGCCAAGCGAATGGCGTCTTATCCTTCCCATGCACTTCAGTATAGAAATTGGAAAACGCTTCCAGCCTTAAATCCTGCATCATTACTTCTCCACCGGGCGAAACAAACCCAGCCCGAAGAACCGTCCCGCCCCGAGAAGAATAGGACCGCGCACGGGTTCATCGAAGAGCAATTCAGCATGCACGCGCACGCGCTTTATGCGATTTGCCTCGCGCGGGAAGGGATCGAAAGCGCTCACTAGCGCAGAACCAGTGAGTAGCGGCGCAAACGAGAGTTCTACGCGTACCGGTGGCAAACCTTGCCTGTTGCAGGCTGTTGAAATGATCCGGCGGGCCTCTTCGAAAGCATGTGCACGGGTTTCGCGATCACGAGAGCGTAGATTGCCGGGATTCCGATCCAAAGCAACCGGCGTAGCAGAAACCCAGCGGCGCGCGGGCTTGCACCAAACACTCGCTTTGAGTCCAGCTAGCGCGGGTGCGTCCTCTCGACGCACCCACCATTCCAAACCGCCAGCAAGCAGCAGCCGCAAATGCGGATTTGTCGCTTGCGTGTCGGCGTCGAGCTCCCAGCGCGCGAGCAGTTCGCGAACTTTCTGGCGATCGGCCAGCACAGTATTGCGCGGCGATACGAGGGCTATACCGAGCAGGTGACCATCCGCGTAATCGTGACCTACGTCAGGCAAAGGCACTACCGCGAGATGTGACTTTTCGGTCACTTGACGGTTTGCAGTCTTGCCGGAGATGAACTCAGCGTCTGGAGCGCGGGAGACGAGTGTTCTATGCAGAGCTTTGGCCGCATCCACGCAACGGGTCAAATTCAAACCCGAACCCCGCTCCGCCGCGAGAACAATCCAGTCTCGGTGATCGAACTGACCATGGGAATATGTTTGTGGATCATGTGCCTCCGATCCAGAAACTACACGATAGGCTTGCGGACGTGAAGGCAACACACGCGGCCGAGTCGCTGTATGAATCGGATACTGTTCTTCGAGCCGTTTTAACTGGCTCTGACCCATAACCCGCAGGACGTGATCGAAGTCTTCGTCCGTCTTTACAGGGATCAGTGTCGGCTTCGCGTTTGTTGCCAGCGCGCAGCGCACCAGCGAGGAGGAATGCCCCAAACAGGTTACGCGATCCAGCAGTGCAGCCAGCGCATTGCGTAACGGCGGCTCAAGAGAAAGGCTCGGCCATTGGAAACGGATAGTGTCGTGATCTGGAACAAAGCATGGGAATGTGCGCGGCTTCGGATTGAGTCGTCGATCAAGCAATAATGCGACTGCTTTTTTATCCTTTTCCGATGGCGTATCCACGATTGCACCCGCCTTGGCGACGGCTGAAACATGGCCCTCTCGCGCTTTCTCAATCGCTTTTTCGAGTTTCGGGCGCTGCGTGGCGTCCTCGCAGCTCGCAAGTGTCAGCACTGCACGGTCAACGGCTAGGGAAGTCTCGCGAATCTTGTCTATATCTCGCTCGGCATAAAGACCTACGTCGTTGACCGGCACGAAAACCTCGCAAACACTGCGCCTGCCCACTGTCCCATCGAAATCCACATTGCTTGCTTCGATCTCCGGAGCGTCCGCATGTTGCAAGGTTTCCAACACTGTGCGTGCGTCGGGAATCCACGGCGCGGGCCGGTCATGCAGGGCAGCCACCATGGCCGAAAACAAACGCGCTGGGTGCGGTGGCCATTCGGCAGTGGCATCGCTCGTTGCCTTACGGTTGTCCGCGATGGCAACGTAACGACCTGTCAGCAGTTGCACTTCTATGACGAGCATGGAGTTCAGCGCCCGTTAGCCCGCAGCGCCGGCCTCGGGAGAGGTATCCTCGTCCTCCACAGCGATACCGAGCTCGCGCGATTTGTCGATCAAAGCCATCAGTTTCGGTGCGGGTTCAAGCTTCGCAATTGCCTCCCCTTTTTGAAGTTTTTCCCCTGACCATTTTTTCGCCTCGCTGTCCCACGGATGCCACGTCAGGCGATCCGGAAGGGCTTCTACCGCTGCCTCATAGAGGTTCATTGCGTCTCCCCGACTCACGTCGATAACTTCTTCGACGCCGTTTTTGGCGATACGCTTGAACGCCAAGTGCTTACCTTCTTTCGGACTCAACTGGCAACGTGACCGCAAGAAATAGCCTGGATTCTCCACGGCCTCGAGCAACGCAACCAATCCGAGGGCCGCAAGTACAGATCGGGCTTTCTGGTCGTCGTCGTCGCTGCCGCCGAATGCCAGGCGACGTAGGCCCGAAAGAGAGAGCACGACAATTTGATTAGCGTGATCCATTGTTACGCCACCTGCGACAGGATCGAGCGATGGCGCAACATTTCCATGGATTGCGGAGGATGGTTTACCTTCCTTCTTGTACAGGACATATTCATCCGGATCGGATGGTTTTTTCTTTTCCTTCAGAACTGCCTTGGCCCGATCGAGCGTCCATTGTTCGTCGGCATCCTTCGCGAGGTAAAGGACTCCGGAAGCCTTTTCAATGCCAGCCGGGTCGATCCTGCTCGCTGTTTTCTTCCCGCGGATCGCACCAACTCCAGTAATTTCGGACGTCAGGTTTCTTGCAATCCGCAGCCCGGTGCCAGTCGGCCCGGTTGAATCCCACAGACCAAACAGCAAAGCTGTTGGACAGGTCTTGAACAAACCGGAAACGTCGGCCAGTGTGGAACCAATGAAGCACTTGCCCAACCCCGAATGCCGGAACAATGTGTTTTCGAGCATGCTATCGCGTAGCAACGCATCCGCAATTCGGTGAGGAGCGGTCAGCGACGTGATCGCGTTCAGGTCGCGATATTTCGCATCAAAATTGATCCTGATCACCGGAAGCGCGATCCGCTTAGCGAGCCACAAGCGTTGCAGCGCCTCCTCCATGCGGTTGGCCTGTGACTGCACTGAGTCCAGCAGCACGCAGTCTCGTTCTTCGCCTTTGATGCGACGCTTCTCCCAAGCGTACTTCGCCCCCGGACGATCTTCTGCGCGCAGTTTGTTCACTTCGACGGCGTGCGTAGGCGGAAACACTTTGTCGCCGTCGTCTCCAATCGGCTGCAAAGTTGCGCGGCCGCGTAGTGCAGCGTCTTCATTAACGATCGTGTGAAAACTCTTGAGATCAAGACTCATCGCATGCTCCTAATTGATTTTGATAACGGTGCCGTACACGAGGTGGGTTCGGAAGAACAGTTTCTCGCGCTTTTGCGCATCTATAGTGACGAACGAGTTCCGATGAAAGAGATGTGAGTACGTCTGTCGCTGATTTCCGCACCGCCGGTGCGGAAATAAAGCTGTCGGACTTCGCCGCGAGCTTCGTGACGACCAGGTTGGTCTTGGTGTTGTCGCCCCAGTCCCGCCTGAGCATTGCCGAGACCCATAGGCTGCGGGTGCGCGAAGACAAATCGATCTTTCGGCAAAACGCTTCAAGTTGAGCGCTGGTCTTCAAGCCCGGCCCCATCAATTAGACTTCGTCAAACACCCATAGCGCGTCGTTATGCAGCCAAGCGAAGTGCACTGGCCAGTGATAGCGGCCCATGCCATAGCCGCGCATCAGGGCGCGGGAGAGCAGCATGTCTTGGGTGCCGATCAGGACCATGTCCTCTTCCGGATATTCGACCCAGGTCTTTAAATCTTCTGCGCCACCCATCAGTAGATGAACTGAATCCCTCCTGTCACCGGGTTGCCCTGAGAGGTCAAGACGTTGCAGCCAGTCGTATACGTTTCGTTGCGTCTGCTCAACAAGCACCCGCATCGGCAGGCAATACACGAGCCGTCGCGGTGTCTCGCGATCGGCCTCAACCTCGCGTTGCCGATGCGCCAGCCGCGCTTCCACAGCCACGCAAGCACCACTGCCGCCGCCGTCTTGCCCATCCCCGTCGGCACGTCGAGAAGCTCGGGCCACGGGTTTCTCGCTAACCGTTTCTGGGAACGGTTGAGATAACCCAATCGCTCTTTCAAACATATATTTATAATTCATATAGTTATTTACAATTCTAAAGCCAATCGGTGCACTTTTCGTAACCTACAATTGTCGCTACAATGAAAGTCGAGTGGGACGAACGAAAGCGCAAGATCAATCTCCGAAAGCACGGGATCGATTTCGTCGGCTGCGAAGCGATATTCGCCGGAACTACGAAAACGATGATCGATGACCGTGAGAACTATCGGGAAGAGCGCTTCGTGACTTTCGGTCTGCTCGATGATCGAGTGGTGGCAGTGGTTCACATCGAAACGGCAGACACCATTCGGGTGATTTCGATACGAAAAGCGACGAGACATGAGCAAACCCTCTTCTTCGAAGGTATCCAAGACTGACTGGAAGCGCGTCGACGCGCTCCGCGACAAGGATATTGATTTGTCAGACAACCCCGAGGTGACACCGGAAATGTTCGCGAACGCGATCGTCCGCCGCGGATTGGTTACCGCCCCACCCAAGGAACAGGTGACGTTGCGGCTGGATGTTGACGTGCTCAAGTGGTTCCGATCCCAAGGCAAGGGTTATCAGACTCAGATCAACGCGCTTTTGCGGGCCTACATGGAAGCTCGGAGAAGCAAATAGCCCCGCTCCATCCTTGTCTTGGCAGGGGTTTGTTAGTGATTACCGGCATTGCGGATTCTGCGTAATTCATTCTCACGAGCTTGTGACTACCATGTTTCGCATCTAGGAAGCGTCTGCGCCAGAGCCACGCGAGCGTCACCGCCGCAGTCTTGCCAAGCCAGTTGGAACATCAAGTAAATTCGGCCAGTTTTGATCCTCCGCAAGGCGGCGTTGGTAGTCGAACGGCCCGAAGTCCCTGTCCGACTCACTTGTGGCCCCGGGACGTTTGTAGCTACAATACGCCAATTGTAGCTACTTGAGGGCCGACCCATGGAAGTCTCGATCCGCGAGATGAAAAACCGCCTGTCGAAGTATCTGAAGCTGGTGCGGGCCGGGAAGGACGTGGTGATCACCGACCGCGGCCGGCCGGTGGCGCGGCTGACCGTCGTGCAGCTCTCGGCCAAGGAAGCCGAGGCCGAGTACATCAAGCGCATCCGGGCGCTGCCGTGGGTGCGGCCGGGCAAACGCGGCAGGATCCGGGGGTTGCGCCAGGGCATCGCGCTGCGCGGTAAAGGGCCGGCGGCGGCGGAGATCGTGCTGCGGGATCGGGAGTGATCCTGTACCTCGACACGTCCGCCTTTGTCCGGCTCTACATCCAGGAGGAGGATCACGACCTGATCTGGAGCGCGGCCCGCAACGCTTTGCAGATTGCGGCGCATCTCATCGCCTATGCGGAAATGCGGGCGGCGCTGGCCCGCATGAAACGCATGGGCCGGCTGATCGAGGCGGAGATCGGATCGCTCAGGGAAAGATTCGAACGGGACTGGCGCGTAACCTTGCAGGTCGTGCCGACCGAAGCGATGGTCCGGCGCGCCGGGGACCTGGCCGAACGTTACGGGCTCCGCGGTTACGACAGCGTCCATCTCGCCGCCGCCGAGTCGCTGCTGACGGGCCCGCCAAACGATTTTCTGCAATTCGCGTCCTTCGATCATGCGCTCAACGAGGCGGCCCGGGAAATTGGCCTGCGCCTGCTGAAGGAAGTGTGACGAATCCGCGCCGCGGCATGCCCGCCGATGCCGCCCGCGCCTGGAAAATTCGTCGTAGCTCATCTCCCCCTCTCGATCACTCTGCGACGGTGCCCGGCTCAGGGGCGCACTACACGCCTTCCTTGAGCAGGCAGCACTTCTTGTATTTCTTCCCGCTGCCGCAGGGGCAGGGCTCGTTGCGGCCGATCCTGGGCGCCTCCCGGACGTAGGGCGCCGGCACATCGTCGGATTCGTCCTCGTCAGAATCCTCCGCGTCCTCCTTTGCCCAGCGTTCTTGTCGCTGGGCGATCGCCTCGGGCGAGTAAAACCGCCACGGCTCGCTGCGGCGCTGCCAGGCGGGCTCGTCCCGCCCTTTGGCGAAGGCGCCTTCGACCTCCTCAGGCGTGAAACGCGGGATACCGAATGGACCCTCCTTCGCGGCCAGCCGCATCTCCTCGTCCGCGAGCGAGTTCAGCAGCGCGCGGTACCGCTCGCGGCAGAAGTCGAGCAGCGTGCTCGCCGCCGAGGCGCGCATGTCCCGGTCCTCCGATTCATCCGCCACGCGCTCGGCCACCCAGTCCAGCGCCTGCTCCAGCGCGTCCGCACCCTCGCGTAGCGCGCCGCCAACGACGACCTCGACCGCCTGGCAGCGGATGTACCAGTCGAGCGCGCGGTCATCGGCGAGCTCGCGCGCGGCGTCCACGACCCGTGGCGGTTTGTTGGCGAACAGCGCCGGCCAGTCGCCCGCGAACCAGTCTTGAAGGTTGTCGTCCTCCTCCGCCGCCATGCGCCGCATCAGCTTCACGAGCTGGAGCCCCCCGGACTCCGAAGTGATCCGGCCGAGGATCATCCCGGCGTGCAGCATCAGCCACCAGTCGCCGGGCTCGCCGTCCTCCTTCCATGCGCGCCCTTCGTCGACGACGCCGTACAGCGCCTCGACCATCGCCTCGCCACGGCGCGCGCACTCGTCAATCAACGCCCGCGGCGCGCGGTCTTCGTCGGCGACAAGGAGGCCCAACAGCCCGTTCACGTCGAGCCGGGCGAGCTCCCCGGCGGCGTGGTCGGGCAACAGTGGTGTCTGCGTGCTGGATACGACGTTCATGCCGTTCATTGCACTCTCATCGACGTCTGGCGCTGCGCCGCGCGCGATTTTCGGGCGGCGAGCGAAACGCTATTTTTCCGTTCGCCGACGGTGACGTTCGTGCATCGCCACCCGGCAAGCTGCGGCACGAGGTCGCCGCAGATCAGGGAATGAAACCGGAGAAGAAGCGCGTCGTCGAGCGCGACTGGATCGAACTTGCCGTCCTCGATGCGTTTCTCCAGCGCGAGGACGTTGCGCGCCAGATGCGGCGCGAGCTCGGCGTAGCTCAGGACGCCAAGGCGCGTTTCGACGTAGCGGGTGGCGTATCGAGGCGCGCGAGTTCCGCCTGCAGCGCCGTCAGCTCCACCGGTTCCCCCTCGAACGCCATGCTCTCGGCCACGTTCAGCGGAATCCGGTTGCGGCGGAGGCGCGCCCGCTGCTCCGGCGGGAGGCTGCGCCAGCGTTCGATCGCCTGTTTCCAGTCCATGAGCGGAATTATCGGTCTCCATCGGTGAAGGCTCAAGCTCCTTTTCTTCCGCCTGTCGGCGTATCCGGCGCAGCATTCTTCCGATCCATTTCAGCATGTCAGCGCGCTCGTTCATCCGCTTGCTTGCCGTTCGGCAGTAATGCAAGCTCCACCGCCTGCAATGCGCGTGTTGTTCGCTCCACCGGCTCGATCGCTTCGATCTCGACGTCCTCCGGCGCGGCCTTGAGATCGCGCAGCCTGCGAGCGGAAACGAGCACGCGCGATTCGAGCGTGGCGACCGAGCTGTTGTAGGCCTCGACCGCCTTGTCGAGCCTTCCGCCGACCTCGCTCCAATGGCCGGCGAGTGAAACGATGCGTTCGTAGAGCTGCTTGCCGAGATCGGCGACTTCCTGGGCGTTTCTCGCCAGCGCTTCCTGGCGCCAGCCATAGGCGACGGCGCGCAGTAGCGCGATCAACGTGGTCGGTGTCGCTGGAATGACTTTTTCATTGACGCCGAACTCGATGAGCCCGGGATCCTGCTGGAGTGCGGCGCTGAAAAACATCTCGCCCGGCAGGAACAGCACGACGAACTCGGGCGTCGCATCGAGCTGCTCCCAGTAGCCTTTACGGCCGAGCGCGACCATGTGATCGCGCACCTGGCGCGCGTGGTCGGCGAGGAACGCCTGCTGCGCCGTCTCCTCTCCCGCTTCCACGGCGTTGAGATACGCGCTGACCGGCGCCTTCGCGTCCACGACGATGCTTTTCCCGCCGGGCAGACGCACGATGAGATCGGGCCGCAGCCGCCCGTCTTCCGTCGTTCGGCTTTCCTGTTCGACGAAGTCGCAGTGGTCCACCATGCCGGCCATTTCGACCACGCGCTTCAACTGAATCTCGCCCCAGCGCCCGCGGACAGTCGGCTGGCGCAGCGCTTTGACGAGGTTTGCGGTTTCACTCCGCAGCATCGGGAGATGCGTCTCGACGAGCCCTTTCAACTGCTCGTTCAGCGCGGAATAGGCGGAGATGCGGACCTTCTCGATTTCGCCCAGCTTGCCGTCCACCTTTTCGAGCGACTCCCGGATCGGCTTCACCAGTTCGTCTACTGCTTTATGCCGCGCATCCAGATCGCCTTTCGCGGCCTGCTGGAATTCCGCGAGTTTGGTCTGCGCAAGATGGAGGAAGGCCTGGTTGTTGCTCTTCAGCGCGTCCGCAGACAGCGATTTGAAGGCGTCCGACAGCGCAGCCTCAGCCTCCTTCACCAGTGCGAGCTTTTCGACGGAGGCTTTGCGCTCTTCGGTGATGCGCGTTTCGAGTTCGGCGAGCCTGGCATCGCGCTCGGCGAGCCCCCGGGCGTGTGCCGCAGCTTGCGCTTCGAGCGCGGGAACTCTGGAAGCAGTTGTCTCCGCCGCAGCGCGACGCACCGCTTCACCATGCAACTGCTCGACGATCCGCTGCCGCTCGGCCCTGAGTGCATCCACCTCGCTAACCCTTGCGGCGAGCTGCTGCCCAATCGGCGCAAGCGCTGCCCTGGCGAGCGATCCACGCCAAATCCACGCGATCGCGCCGCCTGCGGCGAACGCAAATGCTGCAATAACGATTTCATTCATGAGGGTTCCTCCCCGCTCACTTTATAGCGTCCCAGTATCAATTCTTGATAGTGAGTGCTTGTTGCGCGCCCTCACCCTTGCCTTTTCTCCCAGCGGCTGGGGGGCGAGGGGATCCTTTGTTTACTATGCGCCTTTCATTTCTCAGTCGCGATATTGAGCGAGCGCGGATTTCAATTGGCCGGCCACTGCCGTTCGAAGGGCCGCGGGTTCTACGACCTCCACCTGCGCGCCGTGGCGGAGAATGTCCATGACGAGTTCCCGGTCGTCGCGGTACGGTATGTGCAGTTCGTAGCGGCCGTCGGTCAGGAACTGCCCGATTTGCCTGGGATGCCAGCGCTCGTCCGCGACCCATCGTGCGCGATCGCGGCTGAAGCGCAGGATGGCGGTCTTGTTCGCCTTGCCGGAGAAAATGCCGTAGCTGCTCGCGAAATATTCGTCCAGTTCGCGCTCGGGAACGCTGTCGGCTGATTCTGCGAGCTCTCGTGCGTCCCGTACCCGGTCCACAGAAAACGTCCGCAAGCCTTTTCGAAGTTCGCAATAGCCGTCCAGGTGCCAGTTGTCCCGATAGTGAACGAGCCGCTGAGGAGATACGACGCGTTCGGTGACTCTGTCGCGCCCGCGGCCGTGGTAGACGATGCGCAGTTTGCGCCGCTGCAGGGTGGCGGCTGCGAGCACCTGGAAGCACTCGCCCGCCGGGCGTGAGGCCATGCCCAGCACGCGCACGCGCCGTGCCGCCTCGCTCAAGCCCAGGTGCTTGTGTTCGAGGATCTCGGTTACCCGACGCGCAAGCGGCGCGAGGTGTTCGCCGAGGAGACCGGGTTCGAGGCTTTCGAGCAGCCGATCGAATACGAAAAGCGCCTGAAGCTCCCTGGCGTTGAACCAGAGGCCGGGCAATTCATACGGCCTCGCCCCGGCATCGTGCCGGTAGTAGTAGCCGCCGCCCGCATCGTCGTACTCGATCGGCGCGCCGAGGAAGTCGCGCATGACGCGGATCAGGCGATAAACCGTGGGTGCCGAACAATGGTCGAGACGCGCCATGAGGTCCTGCCGTGAAATCGGCGTGCGCCGCTCGCGCAGGATGCCGTGGAGCTGATAGATGCGATCGAATTTGTCCAAGTCTGCCTGCCTGACTCCACCAGTAGCGTGCGTGACACGCCGGGCGGGTGTTCAAATAAGGGGCGATTCGCGCCGTAGATTGCTGAGCGGTTGCGCGGCTTATCGTGTTTTTGTTATCCGGCTGGTTCCTGGAATTTACCGACAGGATAGCGCAAGTTCCGTCGGGAATAGCCAACAGACGATGTCAGGGATTTCCCCACAACCGTTCAGAGGTATGTAATCCGGAGCTGGAAATCGCGACGTCCTGCCCAAGGCGTGTCGCCACCTGCGCCTTTCAGGCATAATATAACGCTTGTTATATTCCCACGACGCAAAGTGCTGGAGCTGCCATGAAAATCAAGATCACCACGGTAGGCAATTCCGCGGGCGTCATCCTGCCCAAGGAGCTGCTCGCCCGCTTGCGGCTGCAGAAGGGCGACACGCTCTACGCCACCGAGCTGCCCGACGGCATCAAGCTTTCCGCATTCGACCCGCAGTTCGCCAAACAAATGGAGATTGCCGAGCGCGTCATGCGGAAACGGCGCAGTTTGCTGCGGAAACTCGCCGCCAGCTGAGTCATCGCCCATGATCATCTGGGTCGATAAGAATCTGGCGCTCGCCATACACGATCGGCAGTTGGCCGAGCATGGCGGGAGCAGTGGCGTGCGCGACGACGGGCTACTTGAATCGGCGCTGGCCCGTCCACAGCAGCTCTACGCTTACGGCGACCCGCCGCCTGACCTTGCCGATCTGGCAGCCGCGCTCGCGTATGGGCTGGCGCGAAATCACCCTTTCGTCGATGGCAATAAGCGCACGGCCGCCGTGTGCTGTGAGACGTTTGTTGAGATGAACGGCGCCGTCCTGCACGCCGATGATCTGGAGTTGTACCCGCAGTATCTTGCGTTGGCGGACGGGAGTCTTCCAGGAGCCGAATTTGCCCTTTGGCTACGCGCGAAAATCCGCACGGCAGCCGGGGATCAGGCCCACGAGCCGCGCAAGGCTTACCGGGCGCCAGGCACGCGGGCGCGCTGAGCTCCAGCTACTTCGTTTCGGCGTCGATTAGGACGACGACTCCGGATTTTCCGACCTGAACCGCCTCGCTCAGGCCTTGCAGGTCTCCGGCTTGCGGCGTCGCGCTGCCCGACTTTGAGATGCGGGCGCCGATGACGACGCTCTTCTGGCTGGAGAGGTTCATGCCCGCCGCCATGGCGGAAGTGTCATCGAGCGTGAAGTTGAACGGCAGATCCTTCGCCCGGGCGCGGACGATCGCGAGCGGCATGCGCGGACCTTCCGCCGCGCGCGCGAAGACGAAGAGCGTGTCGTCCGGCGAAACGCGTGCTGCCAGCGCCGGCGCGATCCGCACCACGCCGCTCACCGACTTCTGCGCTGCCGGTTTAGCGGCCCTCTCTTCTGTAGCCGCAGAAGTCGCGGGCGCCCCGCCAGCTTTTGCAAGCTGACGCGCCTCGTCGATGCTGGCGCGCACCGATTGCGCGAACTCGGAGCCTTCCGGCGCGAACTTCAACAGACGCTCCCAGTGGGCAACCGCACCCGTGTAGTCGCGCCGCTCGAACGACGCGCTGCCGGCAAGCGCGAGCGCCTTCATGTTTTCAGGGTCTATCGCGAGCGCACGCTGGATGAGCTTTTCAGGCTCCCCTTCGAGTCGCTTGCCCTGTGCCATCGCAAGCGCGTCGGCGTAGTCGGCAAGCAATGCCGCATCCCGCCCCTCCCGCGCCACGGCGCTGCCATAAGCCTTCGCTGCCTTATCGAATTCCCCCAGTGCGACATACGAGCGCCCGAGCATGATCCAGCCTTCGACGTTTTCGGGCTCCTTTTCCATGCGCGCGGAGAGGCGCCCAGCCAGCTCGCGGATCTGCTCTTCGCTGATGTTGTGCGCTTGCTGCTGCGACCCGCCGGCACCGCCCGGAAACAGCGCCTGGAAATTGCCAACAGCGAAATAGAGCGCGAAGGCAACGATGGGCAGGGTGGCGCCGAGGAATACCGCGGCGGTGCGGCCGGCGGCCGGCTCCTTTGACGACTCATCCGCATCGCGCACGTCTTCGAGCAGATTGCGTTCGATCTCGCGCTTCGCTTCCTCGTAGTTATCGCGACTCAATGTGCCGGCGGCGAGATCCTGCTCCAGTTCGCGCAACTGGTCGCGATAGACGGCAATATTGGTCGCCTTGCGGGACACCGCGCGCGACTCGCGGCGGCGGCGCAGGAGGGGTGGGAGCAGCAGGAGCAGCGCGCACGCGATGAGCGCGCTCGCCGCCAGCCAGAACACGATCATCGCTCGGCGCCGCCTCCGGAGAGCAGGCGCTCCGCCGCTTCGTGCTCCTCTTTCGAGAGCGGTGCAGCCGCCACCTTGCGCCGCGCGATCCTCCGCACCATGACGATGAGCCCGGCAAGCATGAGCAGCAGCGGCCCGACCCACAGCAGCACCGTCGTCGCCTTGAACGGCGGACGATACAGGACGAAGTCGCCGTAGCGCGCCACCATGTAGTCCATGATTTCCCGCGCGCTGCGCCCCTGCTCGAGCTGGTCGCGGATCTGGTTGCGCAGATCGATTGCGAGCGGCGCGTTGGAATCGACGATGCTCTGGTTCTGGCACACGAGGCAGCGCAGTTCCGCGGCAATCTCCGACATGCGCCGCTCGATTGCGGGAGCCTCGGCCGCGGGCGCGGCCTCCTTTGCCATTGCCCACTGAAATGGAAAAAACACCAGCAGCAGAGCCAACAACCAACCTGCTTTTCTGGATTCCGGCTTGCGCCGGAATGACGATGTGGCGTATTTCTTGCACGTCCCGTAATCACCCGCCCAAGACGCAACAACCCGTCTTTCCGGCCAAGATGTGGAAGACGGGATGCTTCGTCTCTCCGGCGAAAGCCGGGGTCCGGAAAACGCCTGGGGTTCGAATCTAGCCACGGTTGAGTTCGCCCACGAGCGGCAGAATCTTCTTCTGCATGATCTCCGGCGTGACCGGACCGATGCGCTTGTAGCGGATCACGCCCTGCCTGTCGATCACGTAGGTCTCCGGCACGCCGTAGACGCCGTAATCGATCCCCACCTTGCCGTCGATGTCTGCTATCGAAAGCTGGTACGGGTCGCCGAAGCGCTTGAGCCAGGCAAGCGCGTCCGGGCGCTGGTCCTTGTAGTTGAGCCCCAGCAGCGGGACGATGCCGCGCTTCGCGAGATCGACCAGCAGCGGATGCTCGTCGCGGCACGCCGCGCACCACGACGCCCACACGTTGAGTATCCACACCTGTCCTTGCATCGAATCCGGCGAGAAGGTGCGCTCCGGGGCATGCAACTGCGGCAGCACGAATGCCGGCGCCGGCTTGTCGATGAGCGGCGAAGGCACTTCTCGCGGGTTGAGCTTGAGGCCGATCGCGAGCAGCACCACCAGCGCGAGAAAAACGCCCAGCGGCACGCCGAACCGCAGATAAGCCGGGGCGGTGGTTTCAGACATTGCGGCCTTTCCTCACGCTGCCGGTGCGACCTGCGGCTTGCCGGCGCCGGGCTCCCGCGCTTCGCCCCGCGCGGTGATGCGATAGCGCCGGTCCGAGGCCGCGAGTGCCCCGCCCAATGCCATCATGAGGCAGCCGATCCACAGCCACGTGATGAACGGCTTGTGCTGTATCCGCACGAGCCACGTATCCGCCGTACCGGAAATCGGATCGCCCAGCGAGACATAAAGATCGCGCGTCAAGCGCGTGTGGATCGCAGCCTCGGTCATCTGCTGCTGCTGGACCGTATAAAGCCGCTTTTCGGGGTGCAGCACTGTGACGGGCCTGCCCTCGCGCTCGACCGTGAGCGTCGCGCGCGCCGACACGTAATTCGGTCCGCGCACCTCGCCGGTGCCGTCGAAGCGGAAGGTATGGCCCGCGAGCGTCGCGGTTTCGCCCGGCGCCATGCGCACTTCCGTTTCGGTTTCGTAGCCCTTCACCAGCGTCACGCCCGCCACGAAAACCGCGATGCCGAAGTGCGCGAGCAGCATGCCGTAGTAGCTGCGTGAGCTGCCGCGCAGCCGCGCCCACATGGAGGCGTTGTCCTCCTGCCGCATGCGGCGCCACAGACTCAACGCGCAGCTCGCGAGGATCCACGCCGCGAGCAGGAATCCCAGCGCGAGCAGCGGCGACCAGCGCCCGAACGCAAGCGGCAACAGGATCGCCGAGGCGAGCCCGACGCCGAACGCCCAGCGCAGCATCACCGCAAGTTCGGGCACCGGCATGTTTTTCCAGCGCATGATCGGCCCGACGCCCATCAGGAAAATGACCGGCGCCATGAGCGGCACGAAAACGGTGTCGAAATAAGGCGGCCCGACGGAAATCTTGCCGAGCCCGAGCGCGTCCAGCGCCAGCGGATAGAGCGTGCCGAGCAGCACCGATCCCGCCGCCGCCACCAGCAGCACGTTATTCATGAGGAGCGCCCCCTCGCGTGACACGAGCCTGAACGCGCCGCCGAGGCCCACGCGCGGCGCGCGCCACGCGAAGAGGAGCAACGAGCCGCCGATCACCAGCGTGAGAAACCCCAGTATGAAGATGCCGCGCTTGGGATCGGTGGCGAACGCGTGAACCGATGTCAGCACGCCGGAGCGCACCAGGAACGTTCCGAGCAGGCTCAACGCAAAGGCGAGTATGGCCAGGAGCACCGTCCAGGCCTTGAAGGCGCCGCGCTTTTCGGTGACCGCAAGCGAATGGATGAGCGCCGTGCCCACCAGCCACGGCATGAAGGAGGCGTTCTCGACCGGATCCCAGAACCACCAGCCGCCCCAGCCGAGCTCGTAATAGGCCCACGCGCTGCCGAGCATGATCCCCAGGGTGAGAAAGCTCCACGCCGCGGTGGTCCACGGACGCGACCAGCGCGCCCAGGCCGCGTCGAGGCGCCCGTGCAGCAGCGCGGCGATGGCAAACGCGAACGACACTGAAAATCCGACGTAGCCCATGTAGAGCATCGGCGGATGGATCACCCTGCCCGGATCCCGCAGCAGCGGATTGAGAGCCCGTCCGTCGGGCGCCGCCGGCAGCAGGCGCTCGAAGGGATTGGAGGTGAACAGCATGAACGCGAGGAAGCCGATGCTCACCAGGCCCATCACGCCGAGCACGCGGGCGACGAATTCCTCGGGGAGGCGGCGGCTGAACGCGGCGACCGCCACGGTCCACAGCGCCAGCATCAGCATCCACAGCAGCAGCGATCCTTCGTGCCCGCCCCACACCCCGGCGACGCGATACCCGAGCGGCAGGCGGGTGTTGGAGTGGGTCGCGACATACAGCACCGAAAAATCGTTGGCGATGAAGGTATAGGCGAGACAGCCGAAGGCGATGCCGACGAACGCGAATTGCGCCAGCGCAGCAGGACGCGCAAGCGCCATCCATTCGCCGTTTCCGCGCGCCGCTCCGGCGAGCGGGAAAATCGCCTGCGTCACTGCGACGCACAGCGCGAGCACGAGCGCGAACTGGCCGATTTCGGGAACCATGTCGCTAGCGGGGGGCCACCACGGTGCCCGCTGCCTTCTCCGCGGCGGCCTGCGCGTTTTTCACGGCGTGGTCGGCCTCCACCGGCATGTAATTCTCATCGTGCTTGGCGAGCACCTCGGTGGCGTGGAACACGCCGCTGCCGTCGAGCTTGCCCTGCGTGACGACGCCCTTACCTTCGCGGAAGAGATCGGGCAGCAGGCCCTGATACACCACGGGAATGCGCTGCGCGGTATCCGTGACCACGAAATGCACCGTGCGCCCGTCGGGCTGGCGCTTGACGCTGCCGTTCTCGACGAGCCCGCCGATGCGAAACGAGCGGTTGAGCGGCGCCTCTTTCGACGCAACCTGTGTCGGCGTAAAAAAGAACACCAGGTTGCTCTGCAGCGCGCTGAACACCAGCCCCGCCGCGATGCCGAGTGCGGCAACACCCCCTGCCGCCATGGCAAGTCGTTTGTGCCGGGGCTTCACGATCTGTCCGCCTGCTGCAGGTCGGTGCCGGGCTTCACACACCGCATCGCTTCGCGCCGCGCTCTCCTGAGCCGCGCCACTTCGATCGCAAGCAGCGCGAACGTCACGATGTAAGAGCCCCACACGTAGAATCCGTGACCACCCATGGCGAGGAACGCATCAAGGCCGCCCCAGTTCATGCGTGCTGCCTCGTGTAGTCGGCAACCCACTCGGTGTGGCGTTCGCGCTGCAGGATGATCGTGCGCACCCGATACAGCGACACGGCGATGCTGTACATCCAGAATCCCAGCGCGACCAGCATCATGCCGAGGAACATCGTTGCCGCCATGGTCGGGGCGCGCGTAAGGCTCACCGACGCGCCTTGATGCAACGTGTTCCACCACTGGACCGAAAAGTAGATGACCGGGATGTTGATGACCCCCACGAGCGCGAACAGTGCGGCGGCGCGGTCGGCACGCCGCGGATCCTCTATCGCCGCCGCGAGCGCCATGTAGCCGAAGTACAGGAACAGCAGGATCAGCTCCGACGTGAGCCGCGCATCCCAGACCCAGTAGGTTCCCCATGTGGGCTTGCCCCACAGCGCGCCGGTCCACAGGGCGATGAAGGTGAACAATGCGCCGGTAGGCGCCAGCGCGTTCGCCATCATGCCCGAGAGCCGCGTATTGAACACGAGACCCACGCCCGCCCAGAACGCCATGACGAGATAGATGAACATCGACATCCAGGCTGCCGGAACATGGATGAAGATGATGCGATACGACTCGCCCTGCTGCTGATCGGTGGGCGCGATGAAGAAACCGACGTACAGACCGGCCACGCACAGCAGCGCGGCGGGAATGGCGCACCACGGCACCGCCGCGCCGGCGAGCGGAAAGAACGACTGCGGCGACGAGTACTTGAACCAGTTTATCCGACCGCTCCACATGGAGCCCGGAGTGTGAGCGACTTCACCCGGCTGAGACATCAGCTTTCAGTGTGAATCCGTAAGAGATCCATGTTAAGTGAATCTGCCGGCGGTTGCATGATCTGCATCAATCCAGCGAGATGCGCAGCGCGGCCGAGGTCGCCCACGGCGCGAACGCGATCGCAAATACGAGGAACGCCGCCAGCAGCAGCAGATGCGCCTGGACCCCGAGCCCCGCTGCCGCCGCGTCAACCGCCCCGGTTCCCAGTATCAGCACCGGGACGTAAAGCGGAAGTATGAGCAGTGCGGTCAGCACACCCGCGCCGCGCACGCCCACCGTCAACGCGGCGCCGATCGCGCCGATCAGGGTCAGCGCCGGCGTTCCGAGGGCAAGAGATGCAACCAGAACGAAAAAGGCTTCCCGCGGCAGGTCGAATTGTATCGCAAGCACCGGGGCGAGCACTATCAGCGGCAGGCCCGAAACGAGCCAGTGGGCGACCGCCTTTGCAGACACGATGACGCCGAGCGGCGCCGCGCCCAACAGCATCTGCTCGAGCGTGCCGTCGGCGTGATCGGCGGCGAACATGCGGCCGAGGCCCAGCATCGAAGCGAGCAGTGCCGCGACCCAGATCACGCCCGGCGCAATCGCGCGCAACAGATTGGGCTCGGGTCCCACGCCGAGTGGAAACAGGCTCGCGACGAGCACGAAGAAGAGGAGCGTGGTCGCAACGTCCGCCCGCCGTCGTACCGCGAGCAGCAGATCGCGTGTGATCATGACGCGCGCTATCGCAAACAAGACCGCGCCCTCACCCGCCGAGATCCACGATGCAGGTCACAACAGCGGACACCGCCACCTCCTGGTGGCTGGTGATGACCACGATGCCGCCGCGCGCGAGGTGGGCGGTGATGAGCTGAACCACGAGAGCGACCGCCGACGCATCGAGCGCCGTGAAAGGCTCGTCGAGGACCCACAACGTGCTGCCGGTGGAAGCAACGAGTCGGGCGAGCGCGACACGCCGGCGCTGCCCTTGTGAAAGATGGCGCGCCGGCAGGTCCGCATAGCGGCTCAAGCCCAGCCTCTCCAACGCCCTGCGGCGTTCATCCGCGCTGGCGCGCGCGCCCGACAGTGCGCAGGACACGTCCACGTTTTCGGCCGCGGTGAGATCGTCTTTCACCGCAGGCAGGTGGCCGATGTAGACCAGTCGCCGGTGGTATTCCTCGCGCAGCTTCCGGATCGTCTGCCCCTGCCAGCGCACTTCGCCGTGCGCCGGCATGGCGAGCCCGCAGATGATGCGCAGCAGGCTGGTCTTGCCGCTGCCGTTTGCGCCGGCGATGCGCAGCAGCGTTCCGGGCTCCAGCGTGAACGCGAGGTTCTCGAACAGTCTGCGCTCGCCGCGCACGCACGTCAGTTCCGATGCTTCCAGCATCTCCGATCCGCACTCCTCGAAGCGACCCCGGATTATGCCTTAACGCTCCGCCGCGGACACGCGCTTGCTAGGGCATCGGAGCGGATGCAAGAATCCGCGCATGACGGATTTCGATTGCGATGTGCTCGTCGTCGGCGCGGGCATTTCAGGACTCACGGCTGCGTTCCGGCTCAATGAGTTCGATTTTCGCGTCGTCGTCGTGGACGCCGCGCCGCGCACGGGTGGCGTAATCGAGACCGTTCGGAACAGCGGCGCACTGTACGAGTGCGGGCCGAACAGCATACTGGAGACCAATCCGCACATCGGCGAGCTGATCGACCGTCTCGGCATACGGGGCCAGCGGATCGAGACGAGTCCGATTTCGGCGCGACGATTCGTGGTGCACAAAGGGCGGCTGGTTGCATTGCCCACTTCGCTCACCGCCTTTGTCGGCACCCCGCTTTTCTCCCTGCAAGCCAAGTTGCGCCTGCTGCGCGAACCCTTCATCTCCCGCGCACCTGCAGGTTCGGAAGAGTCGGTGGCCGATTTCGTGCTGCGTCGCCTGGGGTCGGAGTTCCTGGACTATGCCATCGAGCCATTCGTCGCCGGCATCTACGCCGGAGACCCGCGCCAGCTTTCGGTGGCAGCGGCGTTTCCCAAGCTGCACGCACTGGAGCAGCGCTACGGCAGTTTGATCCTCGGCCAGATTTTGGGCGCGCGCGAGCGTGCGAAGCGAAGTGAAACAGCGCGCACGGTAGCAAAGAGCTTTTCATTTGTTCACGGGCTGCAGACGCTGACCGATGCGTTGACCGCGCGCGCGGGCACGGTGCGAACCGAAACCCGTGCTATCGGACTTCGACAGAATGCACGCGGTGGCATCGCCGTGACCATTAAACGCAAAGAAGGTACGAGCGAGCTGGCAGCGCGTGCCGTGATACTGGCCGTGCCCGCGGATCAGGCCGCGGAGTTGGTGCACCCCTTTGTGCCCGCCTCCGCGAGCGCGCTGTCTGCCATTCCGTACGCCCCGGTCGCCTCCGTTGCGAGCCTCTATCGTCGGTCGGACGTGGCGCATCCGCTGGACGGCTTCGG
>JBQTHU010000212.1:0-4741 GCA_052389535.1 Betaproteobacteria bacterium
TTCCAGTTGCGCCACTTCACCGCGCGCAACTCGTTCTTGATGTAGTAGAGGAAGCCTTCGCGATTCGACTTTTCCTGCCGGCCGAGGAAGAAGTCGAGTTGGTCCACGCCGTCGATCGGCCGGTCACCGGGCACCGTGGCGCCGGCAACGCGGGCGAGCGTGGGAAAGAGATCGGCGACATGAACGATCTCGTTGCTCACGCCGTCCGCGGGAATCTGTCCCGGCCAGCGGACGATGCACGGCGCGCGCAGGCCGCCTTCCATTGCCGTGTGATAGGTGCCCGTCCACGGCCCCGCGGTGCCGCGCCACGGGCGGCGGAACTCGGGGCCGTTGTCGCTCGCGAAGATGAATAGCGTTTCGGCCGCGATGCCGAGCGCGTCGATCTCATCCAGCACTTCACCCACGCGGTGATCCATCTCGGCCATGGCATCGGCAAAATCGCCGGCGCCGGTCCTGCCCGCGAAATCGGGATGCGGCAGCGTCGGATAGTGAAGCTGCGTGATCGGCATGTAGGCAAAAAACGGTTTGCCGGACTTCTCCTGGGCGCGCATGAAGCGTTTCGCATGTTCGATGAGTTCCGAATCGATCCGCCGTCGCACTTCGAGATCGTAGACTTTTACGTTCTCCGTCGGTGCGCCTTTCCGCCCGGACATGATATACGGCAGCGCGACGACGTCCGCATCGTAGCCGGGCGAACTCGTGAACATGCTCTCGTTGCTGGTGCGCGGGATGCCGTACCACTCGTCGAAGCCGCGCTCGTGCGGGTAGCGCCCGGCGCGGTCGCCGAGATGCCATTTGCCGTGAATCGCTGTGGCATAGCCTTGCGCGGAGAGCAGTTGTGCCAGCGTGATCTCCCAGGGATGGATGCCCTGCGGCAGGCCGGCGGGCACCGACTGGATTGCGCCGGTGCGGATCGGATGCCGTCCCGTCATCAGCGCCGAACGCGTCGGCACGCAGTCGCTCTCGACGTTGAAGTTGAGGAGCTTCAGCCCGTCGGCAGCGAGCCGGTCGATCCGCGGGGTCGGCGCGCCGCGCAAGGCGCCGCCGCCGTAGCAGCCGAGTTCGCCCCAGCCCAGGTTGTCCGCGAGAATCAGCACGATGTTCGGAAGACGCGGCATGTCCGGGTCCATCCTCAGTTATCATTCGCAAGGCACCAGCGCAGTATAACAATCACTTTATGCACTCGGACGGGGCCCAAAATGCTGCAGCGATTACTCATCATCAGCGGCCTCGCGTGGCTCGCGGCCGCGCTTGCGTTGCCGGCGCTCGCGCAGAACTGGCCGACGCGGCCGATACGCATCCTCGTCGGCTTTGCGCCGGGCGGATCGACTGACGTGTCCGCGCGCCTGACGGGCGATATCGTGTCCAAGGAACTTGGCCAGTCGGTCGTCATCGAGAACCGGCCCGGCGGAGCAGGAAGCATCGTGATCGAGGCGCTGATTCGTGCCGGAGACGGCCACACCTTCGTCATCGGGTCCGATTCGTCGTTCTACCAGCCGGTGCTGCGGCCTTCGCTCGCTTACCGTGCCGAGCGCGATCTCAAGCCCGTCACCATCCTCACGAATCAGCCGATCATCATCGCGGTTCATCCTGCGCCCGGATGGAAGTCGATCGGCGATCTGCTCAAGGCCGCAAGGGCGCGACCCGGGGAAATTGCATACGCGCTGTCGTCCGCCACCGGCACGCAGGCGGTGGCCGCAGGCGTCTTCTTCCGCATGGCGAACGTGAAAATGCTGAGCGTTCCGTACAAGGGTGGCGCGCAAGCGGTGGTGGACCTGCTGAGCGGGCAGGTGCCGGTGGGGGTGCTCGGCGCGGCACCCGTCGTTCCCCATGCGAAGGCCGGCAAGGTGAGGCTCATTGCGGTTACGTCAAAAGCGCGCGCCAAGGCGCTTCCCGATGTTCCGGCGCTCGCTGAGCTCGGTTTTCCCGATATGGACATGTCGCAGTGGTTCGGCGCGGTGGCGGCTGCTTCCACGCCAGAGGAGCATGTGACACGGCTTTCGGCGGCGATCAACAAGGCACTTTCGGATCCCAAGATCGGCCAGCGGCTCTTCGACGTGGGACTGGAAGTGGTTGGCGGATCGCCGCAGGACATGGCGCGGCGCATGAAAGCGGAAACGCTGATTTGGGCGAAAGCCGCGAAAGAAGCAGGGCTGGTTGAAAAATAACGCAGAGCAAACATCATGAACGAAAAACGTCCCAATATCCTTCTCATCTCGTCGGACCAGCAGCGCGCCGACTGCAACGGTTTCGAAAATCGGCACATCCGCACGCCGCACATCGACCGGCTCGCGCGCGAAGGCACGCGCTTTGCCGCCTGCATCACGCCCAACCTCGTGTGCCAGCCCTCGCGCGCGTCGATCCTCACCGGGCTCTTGCCGCTCACGCACGGCGTGTGGGACAACGGCGTCGATCTCGAACCGCGCGTCGGCGAGCAGGGCTTCGCCGGCACGTTGATGCGCGCCGGCTACGACACCGCGTTCATCGGCAAGGCGCACTTTTCGACCAAGTCCACGTTTGCGGCCACCGGCACGCCGGAGTGCAACAAAAGCCAGGCGCGCTACGGCCCCGACTGGCACGGGCCGTACATGGGCTTCCGGCACGTCGAGCTGTGCGCGCTGGGACACATGCACCGCACGCGCCCGCTCGAGCGTCCGCCGGCGGGGCACTACGAGCGCTGGCTCATCGCGCGCGGCAAGGAGGAAGAGGGGCTCAAGCTGTGGGCCGCCGAAACGCGCCAGGGGAACGGCGCCGCGCAGACCTGGTACTCCGCGCTGCCGGTCGCATGGCATTCCAGCACCTGGATCGGGGATCGTGCCGCGCACTGGCTCGCGCAGCGTTCGAAGGACCGCCCGTTCTGCGCGTGGGTCTCGTTCCCCGATCCGCACCATCCGTTCGACTGCCCCGAGCCGTGGAGCCTGATGTACGACCCGAAGGACGTGCCACTGCCGGCGAGCCGGAAGAAGGATCTGGAGCGCCGTCCGTGGTGGCACAAGGCCTCGCTCGAAAACAAGCCGCAGCTCTCCGATCCGACGATGCTCAAGTTTCGCGCCGAAGGCTCGCGCATGCCCGACCAGAGCGATGCGCAGCTTGCCGAAATGACCGCTAATTACTACGGCATGATCTCGCTCATCGATCACAATGTCGGTCGTATGTTGACCGCGCTCGATGATCTCGGTCTGGCCGATAACACGCTGGTGATCTACACCACCGATCACGGCGACATGCTGGGCAATCACGGCCTGTACTTGAAAGGGCCGACGCCGTACGAAGACCTGTTGCGTGTCACGCTCGCGGTGCGGGGACCCGGCGTCGCGGCGGGTGCGATTGTTCGCGAGCCGGTGTCCACGCTCGATATCGCGTCCACGATGTACGACTTCAGCGGCTGTCAGCCGCCGCGCCCGCTGCAAAGTCGCAGTCTGAAACCGTTACTTTCCGGGGCTGCCGACACGCGCGCGGCCGCGTATAGCGAGTGGCACGTGCATCCTTCGCGCTGTGGCGTGTGGCTCAAGCTGCGTACCGTGCGCACCCAGACCCACAAATGCACCTTCGAGCTCGAATCCGGCGCCGGCGAGCTTTACGACCTCGTGAACGACCCGCACGAGATGAACAATCTGTTCGACGATCCGGGGTATGCGCGGATCAGGAAAGAACTCGAAGAACTCATGCGGTCCCGGCCTGGAAATTTCCGCGAAGACCTGCCGGAGCCGATAGGAATGGCGTAGGCAGGGAAACGTCTTTCCGGCGGCAGCTTACTCCCCGGCTCCAGTCGGGCCGCGATCCAGTACGGATCTGATCCGGAGTAACGCCACGCTCTCCATGGCGTGGAGGCGCCCGGCTGCGCTTTTCTGCGATAATGCGGGCTCGCTCCCCCGCTTTCAGAAGAATGCGCGTCGCGCTGTTCGTCACCTGTCTCGTCGATTTGATGCGCCCGCGCATCGGTTTTGCGGCGTTGAAGCTGCTCGAGGCGGCGGGCTGCGAAGTGACCGTGCCAAAAACGCAGACCTGCTGCGGGCAGCCGGGCTACAACTCGGGCGATCGCAAATCGGCGCTCGCGCTGGCGCGCAAGGTATTGCAGGAGTTTGAAGATTGCGATTACGTGGTCGCGCCGTCCGGATCGTGCGCCGGCATGATCCGTACGCATTATCCCGCGCTTTTTTCGGGTGAGCCGGAACGCGAGCGCGTGCAGCGCCTGTGCGAGCGCACCTTCGAGCTTACTGATTTCCTGGTGAACATCGCCAAGCTCGAAAATGTCTCGGGAAGCTTTGCGGGACGTGTCACGTATCACGACTCCTGTTCGGGCCTGCGCGAGCTTGGCGTGAAGCGCCAGCCGCGATCCCTGCTCGCGAAGGTGGGCGGGCTCACGCTGCAGGAAATGAACGAGGCGGAGGTGTGCTGCGGCTTCGGCGGCACGTTCGCGGTCAAGTTTGGCGACATCTCCACGCACATCGCGGACCGCAAGTGCGAGAACATCGCGGCATGCGGAGCGGACGCCGTGGTGCTGGGCGACCTGGGCTGCATGCTGAACATCGAAGGCCGGCTGCGGCGCCGCGGCGACATCAAGACGAAAGTCCTGCACGTTGCCGAAGTCCTGGCAGGAGACCTTGAATAGCACTGGCGAAACAGGAATGAAGATAGCGATCATGGGTTCGGGCGGCGTCGGCGGCTATTTCGGCGCGCGCCTTGCGAAGGCAGGCGCCGAGATGGCATTCATCGCCCGCGGCGCACATCTTGCAGCGAT
>JBQTHU010000213.1:0-29138 GCA_052389535.1 Betaproteobacteria bacterium
TCAGCGGGTGGCGGCGGGCTCGGGCTCCGGCGGCTTCATGCACTCGACGACGTGCCACATCTGCAGCGGATTCACCCTTTTGTGGCGCTGCATGATGATCGGCCAGCCGTCGAGGACGTCCGCCACCGACAGATCGGTGCGAAATCCGATGTGCTTGCAGAGCGGGGAAATGAGCTTTTCAAATGCGGCGATGAGCTTCTTGTCATTGGTGAAGTGATTGAGCAGCATGATGCGCCCGCCGGGACGGCAGACCCGGATCACTTCGCTCATCACGGCGCGGTGGTCGGGAACCGCGGTGACGACGTAGGCCGCCACGACGGTATCGAAGCTGCCGTCGGCAAAATCCAGTGCCCCGGCGTCCATGCGCAGCAGTTCGACGTTGCCGAGATTGCGCTCCCGCACCAGTTCCCGCGCCCGCTCGAGCATGCCTTCCGAGAGATCGATTCCGGTGATCTCGCAGTTCCCGGGGTAGAGCGGCAGGCAGAGGCCGGTGCCGACGCCCACTTCGAGCACCCGCTCCCGCGGCTGCACGTTGAGGTCGCGAATGGCGGCCTCGCGCGAGCGCTGGAATATGGTCCCGAAAATGCGGTTATAGACTCTGGCGTAGCCGGTATAGACGCGTTCGATTGATCTGGAATCCATGTAAAAAACGGATGGTTTGTTGAACGTTCGGCCTACGGCCGAGCCGCGGCGTCGCCCGGCAGGCAAGCGGCAAGGCGGTTATGCGCACGTCGAAACCGTCTTCCTTGGTATACGTACCCCCGTAAGCATAGCAAAGTCCGTGCTAGGGCAGCAGGGCCGTGACCGGATTCGCGCGCGCGGGGGCGCGAGCCGCGCCGGTCGCGCCATGGTTGATGCATGCCGGGCCGATTCATACGAAAATTGCCGGCTTTCCGCTGTGGCATCCGGAGGCCTGATGTCGTTCGACATGAATCTCGTACAGCGTGGCGCGCGCCTGCGCCGTACCCCGTATTTCGACGCCACCCAGCGCTACGGCGCGAAAGGCTACACCGTCTACAACCACACGCTGTTCCCGATCTGCTTCGCGGATCTCGAGGAAGAATACTGGCACCTCCTTCATCACGTCACGCTCTGGGACGTTTCCGTCGAGCGCCAGGTCGAGATCACCGGGCCCGATGCGTACGCCTTCACCAACATGCTGACGCCGCGCGATCTGTCGCGGTGCGCGGTGGGCCAGGGCAAATACGTCGTCATTACAGCGGATGACGGCGGCATCATCAACGATCCGGTGCTGCTGCGGCTGGGCGAGAACCATTTCTGGCTGGCGCTCGCCGACAGCGACGTGCTGTTGTGGGCGCGCGGCGTAGCGCTGAACGCCGGACTGCGTGTGACCATATCCGAACCGGACGTCTCGCCGGTCCAGGTCCAGGGACCGAAAGCGCGCGAGCTGATCAGCACCTTGTTCGGCGACCCGGTCCTGCAGCTTCGCTACTACTACTTCCTCGAAACCACGCTGGACGGCATACCGGTCGTGGTGACGCGAACCGGCTGGTCGGGGGAGGTGGGATACGAAATCTACCTGCGCGACGGCAGCCGCGGCGATGAACTGTGGGAGCGCATCATGGACGCGGGCAGGCCGCACAACATCCGGCCCACGGGACCGTCCGACATCCGCCGCATCGAGGCGGGCATCCTCAACTGGGGCGCCGACATGGGGCTCGAGAACAACGTCTACGAGGTGGGGCTGGACTATCTCGTCGATCAGGGCAAGCCCGCGAACTACATCGGCCGCGATGCACTGGCGCGCATTCGTGCTGCCGGCGTGAAGCAGAAGCTCATCGGCGTGGAAATCGACGGCCCGCGCATCGAGATGAACGCAGTGCCCTGGCCGGTGCGGAAAGACGGCGCAGTGATCGGTCGCATTACTTCGGCAGCATGGTCGCCCCGGCTCAAGAAGAACATCGGGTATGCGATGGTGCCGGTCGGGGAAACCGCCATGGGCTCGGCATTCCAGGTGAACATACCGTCCGTGGGCGAGCGCCGCGCCACCGTGGCGGCGCGGCCGTTCGTGGACCCGGCAAAAACCATACCGAAGAGCTGACCGGCGCGCCCTTGCTGCGCCCCGGAGCTTCATTCAGAATGATTCCACAATAACAACCAGGGAGCGGTTTGCGCATGCTGGTCCGCATCTGGGGCTCCCGGGGATCGCTGCCGGTTGCGATGAACACCCGGACGCTCCGGGAAAAAATGGCCCGGGCGCTGGTGGCGGCGGGTGGCAGGAAGTTCGAGACCGAGGACGCGGCGCGCGAGTTCATCGCGCAGCTCGATTTTTCCCTTTCCCACACCTTCGGCGGCAACTCGCCCTGCGTGCAGATCGATGCCGGCGGCAGCGAGTACGTCCTCTGCGATCTCGGCAGCGGCGCGCGCGTATTCGGCAACCACGTGCTTGCAACCGACGGCGCGGCGAAGAAGAGCACCTACCACGTCTTCATGTCGCACCTGCACTGGGACCACATCATGGGATTCCCTTTCTTCACGCCCGCCTACCTGCCCGGCAACCGCATCCGGATATACGGATGCCACGTCGAACTGGAGCCGGCGTTCCGCAGGCAGCATGCCGCGCCGAGCTTTCCCGTCGAGTTCGATCAGCTCGGGGCCGATATCGAGTTCGTCGTGCTTCAGCCGGGCCAGCCGTGCGAGGTCGGCGCGCTCACGGTGCGCACGATGCTGCAGCAGCATTCGGGGGACTCGTACGGCTACCGCTTCGAGTGCGGCGGCAAGTCGGTGGTGTACACCACCGACTCCGAGCACCGGCCGGAGGATTTCGCGCAGAGCCAGGCCTTCGTCGCCTTCTTTCACCGCGCGGACCTGGTGATCTTCGATGCGATGTATTCGCTCGCCGATGCCGTGTCCGTGAAAGCGGACTGGGGCCACTCGAGCAACATCGTCGGCGTCGAGCTGTGCCAGGCGGCGGAGGTGAAGCGGCTGTGTCTGTTCCACCACGAGCCGGTGTACAGCGACGAGCGCATCCTCGCCGTGTGGCGCGACACGCAGCGCCTGGAGGAGCTGACTCGCGTGGGCGCGCCGCTGGAGGTGTACGCCGCGTACGACGGGATGGAGATCCGGCTTTAGCGGTTCCGGCGCGCATCGTCATTTGAGCGCGGCAACGCCCTCTTCCTGCGTGCCTGCCACGGTGAAGAACTTGAGAAATCCCGCGATCGAAAAAAGCTCGCGCACGCGCTCCGGCATGCAGCAGATGACGAGTTTCGCGCCGGTCTCGCCGGCGCGCTTCGCCGCGAGGTAGAGCACGCGAAAGCCGGCACTGCTGATGTACTCCAGGTCGCCCACGTCGAGCAGCACCCGGCGCTGCGGCCCGTCCACGGCGGCCTCGATGCGCGCGCCGAATGCCGCGGCGGTGGTGCTGTCGATGCGGCCCTCGATGGCGAGCACCGTGATGCCCGTCACATCGCGCTCGTGCACGTTCATTGCGTCCCCTCCTTCCCGCTTTCCACCCGTTTCTTGATCACCAGCCGGTTGCGTCCGCCGACCCGGCAGTAGGCGACCTCGCTCATCAGTTTGCGCACGAAATGCACGCCGAGCCCGCCGACACGGCGCTCTTCGAGCGGCACGTCGAGATTCGGCGCCGGCACGCTGAGCGGATCGAACGGCCGGGCGTCGTCCTCAACCTCGGCGATCAGCATGCCGTCGGCGACCGAAAGGGCGAGGCTGATCTGGTGTACCGCGTCGTCCGTGTAGCCGTACTTCACGATGTTGCTCAGCACCTCGTCGAGCGCGACGCACATGTGCGATGCGACCTCGCGCGGCAGATCGTGCGCCCGGGCGACCTCCGCCACCAGGTCTCCCGCGCGGGCAACGCCCGCGAGAGTGTTGGCGATAGTCGTTTCGACGCGGCTCATGGCGCCCAGCGGCATGCCAGCGCGGCGATGTCGTCAGACGGCGATGCCGTTGCGGTGAAGGCGCGCACTTCTCGCAGCACCCGCTCCACCATCGCGCGCGGCGCGAGGCCCGTGCATGCAGCGAGCGTCTCGGCCAGGCGGCTCGCTCCGAACATCGCGCCTTCCGCATTGGCTGCCTCCGTGATACCGTCGGTGTAGAGGAACAGGCTCTCGCCGGGCGCGAGTTTCAACGTACCGGCGCTCGCCACGAACTCGCGCTGCAGACCGACCGGCATGCTCTCCCCGCCGGCCACGACGTCCGCGCCGCCGTCGCGCCCGACGCGGTACGGAGGCAGGTGGCCCGCGCTGCACCAGCTCACTTCGCCGCTCGCCGCGTCCGCCACGGCGATGAACAGCGTCACGAACATGGCGTGCGGGTTGTCCTGGCACAGCTCGGTGTTGATGTCCTCCATGAGCTGCGAAGGCGACGGCAGCGGATCGGCGCCCTGCGCCCACTGCGCCGCGAGCAGGCGGATGGTGCTGCGGGTGCGCGCCATGAACAGCGCGGCCGATGCCCCCTTGTCGGAGACGTCCGCCACCACGAGGCAGAGCCGTCCCGGCCCGACCGGGAAATAGTCGTAGAGATCGCCGCCGATTTCGCGCGCCGGCTGCAATGCGGCGCCGACGGAAAGCGCCGACGGCAGCGCCTTGTCGGCTCCGTTCGCGGGCACCATGCTTAGCTGGATGGCGCGGGCGAATTCGAGGTCGCGTTCTATGTAGCGGTTCTTATCCGCGAGCTCGCGGAACAGCCTGGCATGCTCGATCGCGATCACCGCCTGATCGGCGAACGTCTGCAGCAGCCTCACCTGCTTTTCAGGGAATGCGCCGGACTCGGACAGGCCGACGACGACGGCCCCGGTCGCCTCGCCCTGCCGCAGCATCGGCACCGCCACCACGCTTCTGCCGCCGATCTCGCGCACTGCATGCGCGAACGTGTACTTCGCATCGGCCTCGACATCGGGTATCGCGACGACGCGCCCGCCCTGTATCGCGCGGCCCACCGCGGTATCGGGGCTCTTTCGCACCGGAAAGAGCTGGCGCACGCGCTCGAGCTGCTCTGCGTCGGGCCCGTGGGCGGCGACGAAATGAATATGGTCGCCTTCGGCGCGGAAGACCGCGCAGAATTTCGCCTGGCACAGTCGGGCACTGCTCGCGGCGATGAGATCGAACACCGGCTGCACCTCGCCCGGCGAACCCGAAAACACGCGCAATACCTCAGAGATGGCGGTCTGCTGCTCCAGCGCCTCGACGAGTTCCGCGTTTGCGCCGGCAAGCTCCCGGGTGCGCGCCTCGACTTTCCCTTCAAGCGAGGCGTGGGAGTCCTTCAGGCGCTCCGCGGTGCGATTGAATTCCGCCGCGAGGGTCTCCAGCTCATCGCCGGTGCGCACGCTGATGCGATAGCCGAACTCTCCCGCCCCGACGCGTGCCGCGCCCTGCTGCAGCTCGCGTATCGGTGCCACCATTCTTCTGGCGAGCAGCACGCTCATCAGAACGGCAAGTACAAGACCCAACAGCAGCACGGCCGCGCCCCGGGCCGCGGCGACATGCAGGGGCGCCAGCGTTTCTTCGACCGGCTGCTCGACGAACACCAGCCAGCCCAGCGACGGAATGGCGGCGTGGGCGGTGAGCACTTCGCGTCCGTCCAGAGCGCGTGAGATCGCTACCTTCTCGGGCGCTTTTTCCGGTTCGCTGAGCGCGGTGCGCGCGGCATGCACGTGCGCCAGCGATGAGAGATCGGTATTCTGCAAAACCAGACTGATGTCCGGGTGGGCGATCAATCGCCCGTTGGAATCCACCGCGTACGCATAGCCGCCACGGCCAACTGCGATATCGGAAACCGCCTCCCACATGTGTTTCAGATTGACCTCGGCGAGCACTACGCCGGCGTCCAGGCTGGATACGGCGACCGTCATATACGGCTCGGATTCCATCCGGAAATAGACCGGGCTGAAATAGGTCCGGCCGGCTTTTGCCGCCCTGAAGATGGGATCGTCCGAACGGTCGGTTTTGCGCCCGATGGCGTCGAGCGCCAGCCGCGAGACCGTGAGCTGTTCGCGCCCGGCGGAATCGATGCGCGTGATTTCGGAAATCGCGTGCGCGCGGCCCAGCGTCCTGCGGTACTCGAACTGGCGCTCTGCGGCGGGCATCGCCCGGCTCGACCATGGCGAGCGCGCCAGCATGACCACTTCGCGCTCGACTTCCCGCGTGAACTGCTCGATTTTCCAGGCCGCGGCGAGCGCTTTCTCCTGCTCGACACGGAGCAGCGCCGTCTTGTGCTCCTGATGCGAAAAGTAAATCTCGGTGATGCCGCTGATCAACAACGTGCCCGTCACGAGCGCGACCAGCGCGACGATGTATTTGCGGAACAGGCTGTTGAGCATAGAACCTATCTCGATAATAGGCGCGTGTGCGACGGCGGCGATGTGGGATGCAGTTCTAGGAGGGCGAGTGCAGCAATATCGCGAATATTGCAAGGGAGCCCGACGACGAAATGCGCCCAGATCGCCCCGCTGCTGGCATTCATCGCGTTCCGGCCACAACGCATCACGCGTCTATTATTGAGATAGGTTCTTGTCACTCGATCACCCGATCTGCAAACCCGAGGACCGCGGGCGCGATCGTCAGGCCCAGCGCACGCGCGGTTTTCAGATTGATGACCAGCTCGAATCGCGTCGGCTGCTCGATCGGCAGCGTCGAGGCGCGCGCGCCCCTGAGGATCTTGTCCACGAATCTCGCCGCGCCGCGGTAGACGTCCGGGAGGTGCACGCCGTAGGACAGCAGAGCGCCCGCCTCGGTAAAGTCGCTCGTGTCGGAAATCACCGGGATGCGATGTTGTGCGGCGAACTTCAGGATATCGCCGCGATGGACGGTGAACAGCGGGTCCGCCAGCAGCTGCAGCGCCTGCGGCTGCGCTTTCAGCAATTCGGCGAACGCCGGCCCGATGCCGGAGGAGTCGCGCACCTCGAGCGGAACGAGCACGACGCCCAGCGACTTCGCCGCAGCGTGCCGCGCCCGCCACAGGCGGGCCTCGATGGGGTTTGCCGCGTTCCAGAGTACGGCGATGCGGAATGCATTGGGGGCGGTCTCGGTGAGCAGTTCGAGCTGTTTTCCGATCAGCTCCGCGCTGAGACTCGACAGCCCCGTGACATTCTCGCCGGGGCGGGCCTGCTGCTTCACGAGTCCCAATCCCACCGGATCCACCGCGCCCACCATGACGATGGGAATGGTGCCGGTCGCCTGCTTGGCCGCACGCGCAGCCTGAGCGACGGCCGCGACGATTACATTCACTTTCAGGCCCGCAAGCTCCGCCGCAAGCTGGGGCAGCCGGTCGTAATGGCCTTCCGCCCATCGATATTCGATGGTCAGGTTCTGACCCTCGCGGTAACCAAGCTCGCTCAATCTGCGGCGAAAGATGCTTACCAGGCGCTTCGATTCGAGCGGTGAGCCGCCATCGAGGTAGCCGAGGCGATACAGCGTGGCCTCCTGTGCCGCGGCAGGCAGGCCCGGATACGCCGCGCCCGCCGCTGCGAACAGCACACCGATGACCCAGCGCAATCTCACCGCCACCCCCCTTCCCCGGCCCGGTGCACGGTCCGTCTCATCGCGCCTCGTGCCGTCCTACTTCTTCACTGCCACGCTCAGTCTCATGTTCGGGTGTATCGCACACCGCACCTCGGCCACGCCCGGGCTGGAGAACTGCACGGTATCGGCGCGCCCCGGCGGCTGCAGCTCGATCTCGAACGCCAGCCCCTTGGTATCGGAATATACGTTGTGGGTCACCGCATCGTTGTTGACGAAGGTGACGCGATCGCCCGCCTTGATCGTGAGGTGCCGCACCGAAAACTCCTGGTTTTTCTGCACCACCGTGAAGTCCGGCGCGGAAAACGCGACGGTGGTCGCCAACGCGGCAACCGCGACAAAGCAAGCGATGCGCAGGCGCGGGCGTGCGAACCTTGCAGTCGGCCGTGTCATTGCGGCAGCACCGGCAAGGCGGTGGTTTCGGCGGAAACCTGGCCCGTCAGCGATTCGAGAAAGGCGAGCAGATCCTCGCGTTCCCGGGCGCTCAGATTGAGCGGCGCCATTTCCGGCGACAGGCGCGGGTTCGGCAGCCCGCCGCGGTCGTAAAAGGCGATGACGTCCCGCAGGGTTGCGAGGCTGCCGTCGTGCATGTACGGGCCGCGTCGGGCGACGTCGCGCAATGTCGGCGTCTTGAACGCGCTCCGGTTCACGTTGCGCCTGGTGACGAGAAAGCGTCCGAGGTCCGGATTATCGCTGTCGGTTCCTATGCCGGTATTGTGATAGCCCTCGTCGGTGAAGTTGGGCCCGCCGTGACACTTGCTGCAGCGCGCCTTGCCCTCGAACAGCGCATGGCCGCGGCGCGCAGCGGCGTTCAGCGCTTTTCTGTCGCCGGCCTGCGCGCGATCGAACGCGGCGTTTCCGGACAGGATGGTGCGCTGGTAGGCCGCGATCGCCTGGGCGACGCCTTCCGGCGTGACGGGCGTGCCGTACACGCGTTGAAACTGCACCTGGTAGCCGATGACCGGCGCGATGTTCTGCGCGATCGCCTCCGCGCTCGTGAACGGCAGATTGAACAGCAGATCCTCGGTGCTCTGCCGATGCCCGATCCAGCCTTCGAGCCGGCTGAACGCGCGGTTGATGATGGTGGGCGCATGCCGTGGCGTGGGCTTGCCCTCGTGGTCGAGCGAAAAGCGACGATCGTCGCTCCATCCCTTCTGCGGATGGTGGCACGACGAACAGGACACCGTCTGCGTTTTCGACCATCGGGGATCGAAGAACAGTTGCTTGCCGAGCGCAATCTTTTCCGCGGTAAGAGGATTGTCTTCGGGAATGACCAGCGCGCGCGCTTCGAGGCCGAGCGGCACGCGGATGCCGTAGCCCGGCGCGGCAGCGCAAAAGGCGGGGACGGCAGCGGCGAGCGCAAGGCAAAACAAGGGCGCGTACGCGCGGGCGCCTCGTCCCTCCCTGTGTGCCGGCATTGACAACGGGATAACCTCCGGCGGCATTCTACGAACCGCCGTCACCCCGGTCAACGAACGAGCTCAGCGAACGAAGGTCAGCGCTTGCGGCCGAGCAGCGTGCCGCGGCAGCGCCGGGTCCCGCAGTAGCAGGGGTGCGCGCGCTTCAGCGCCGGCGTGTGCCGTTCCTCCAGCACGAGGTTGTAGTCGTAGGTCAGCTCTTCGCCGGGCCTGATGTCGTGCAAAGCCTCGATGTGGATGCGGCCGTCCTCATCGATCGCCTCGCAGTTCGGGCCGCACGAGTGGTTGATGTAGCGGGCCGAGCTGCCGTGACGCGTGGCGTCGATCACCGTCTCGTCGTCCACCGCGAACAGCATGGTATGCGGGGAATGCTCGTGCTCCTCGCCGTAGCGGTCGTCCGCCTCCTCGTGAGAGATGCGCTCGCCGGTGTATTCCATGAGCCGCGTGCCCTTGGGTATGAGCCGCAGCGCGAACACGCCGCGCCCGTGTATGGGAGATCTGTGGACGATGAACCGGAGTCGCCTGTTACGCGATGAAGAAAGCATGGCCTGCCGTGCCAGATTCGAACCGGAAAAACCGGAGGATGTTGCCCTTACGCGCGCTGCAGCTAGCGCGGAATGCGAATTGTAGCCGGTGGCGCGAGAAAATCGAAGTCGCAGCCGCGATCGGCCTGCGTGACCGAGTCCAGGAACAGCTTGCGATACCCGCGGCTGTCCTCCTCGCGCGGCGCCGGTGCGCGCCATGCGCGTCGCCGCGACTCGAGTTCCGCCTCGCTCACCAGCAGTTCCAGCGTGCGCGCGGGCACGTCGAGCCGGATGCGGTCGCCGCTGCGCGCGAGCCCGAGCGGGCCGCCGATCGCCGATTCCGGCGTGACGTGCAGGACGATCGCACCGAACGCCGTGCCGCTCATGCGCGCGTCCGAGATCCGGATCATGTCCTTGACGCCCTTCTGCGCCAGCTTTTTCGGGATCGGAATGTAGCCGGCCTCGGGCATCCCCGGCGCGCCCTTCGGGCCGGCGCTCTTCAGCACCAGGATGTCCTCCGCCACCGCGTCGAGGGCGGGGTCGTCCACGCGCTGCGCGAGATCGGCGAGCGACTCGAACACCACCGCGCGGCCTTCGTGCCGCATCAACTTCGGGTCCATCGCCGACTGCTTGATGATCGCCCCGCCCGGCGCGAGGTTGCCGCGCAGCAGCGCAATGCCGCCTTCCCGGAATACGGGATTACCGATGGGCCGGACGACACCCTGCTTCCATGGCGGCGGCGCGGCGGCGATGTTCTCCCGCAGCGTCCTGCCGCTCACGGTCAGCGCATCGAGCTTGAGCAGCGGTGCGAGCGCGCGCAGGATCGGCGTCAATCCCCCGGCTTTCTCCAGGTCTTCCATGTAGTGCTGGCCGGTGGGCTTCAGATCGACCAGCACCGGCGTAGCGCGCCCCATGCGGTCGAAGGCCTCGAGATCGATCGCTATGCCGAGCCGCCCGGCCATCGCGGTGAGGTGCACGATGGCGTTGGTGGAGCCGCCGATCGCGAGCAATACGCGCAGCGCGTTCTCGAACGCCTCGGGCGTCATGATGCGATCCGGAGTGAGGCGCTCTTTCGCCAGTGCTACCGCACGCGCGCCGCTCGCCTCGGCGTGGCGCATGCGCTCCGACATGACCGCCGGCGTGCACGCCCCGCCGGGCAGCATCATGCCCAGCGCTTCGGTGCACAAGGCCATGGTGCTCGCCGTGCCCATCACCATGCACGTGCCCGCCGAAGGCGCGAGCTTGGCATTCACCGCGTTGATCTCCTCGCCGTCGATGTCCCCGGCGCGGTAGCGCGCCCAGAAGCGGCGGCAATCGGTGCACGCGCCGAGCCGCTCGCCGTGATGGTCGCCGGTCAGCATCGGGCCCGTGACCAGCATGATCGCCGGCACGTTCGCGCTGGCCGCGCCCATGAGCAGCGCCGGCACCGTCTTGTCGCAGCCGCCGATCAGCACGCACGCGTCCACCGGCTGCGCGCGGATCATCTCCTCGGTGTCGATCGCCATCAGGTTGCGCAGATACATGCTGGTGGGGTGCGCAAACGATTCGTGCAGCGTGATGGTGGGGAACTCGACCGGAAGCCCCCCCGACAGCATGACGCCGCGCTTCACCGCCTCGATCAGTTCCGGCACGGTGCGATGGCAGGCGTTGAATCCGCTGTAGGTGTTGGTGATGCCGACGATCGGACGCTCGAGCGCGTCGTCCGTGTAGCCCATCGCCTTGATGAAGGCCTTGCGCAGGAACAGCGAGAACTCCTCGTCGCCGTAAGCGGTGAGGCCGCGGCGCATGCCTTGCTTGATGACGCTCATGGGAAAAGTGTGGGTAGTCGCGCCCGAACCATAGCGCAATTCGCCGGCACGCTCAACTAAGAGTGCGCGCTTTTGCGCGCGTTGCTGGATTTGCTACCATCGCCGCTGGTCCTCAGCGCATCCCTCACTCAATCTTATCGAGCATCGTGGAACCGATCGTCATCATCGGCAGCGGACTTGCCGGCTATAACGTGGCGCGCGAACTGCGCAAACTCGATCGCGACGTGCCGCTCGCGATAGTCACCGGCGACGGCGGGGAGTTCTATTCCAAGCCGACGCTTTCCAATGCGCTCGCTTCCGGCAAAGCGCCGGCCGCGATCCCGCTGAACAGCGCCGAGCAGATGGCAGGCCAGCTCAACGCTGCGATACCGACGCGCACGCGTGTGACGGCGATCGAACCTGGTGTGCGTCGTATCCGCGCCGGTGAAGAATCGATGGCGTATTCGCGGCTGGTGCTCGCCATCGGGGCAAGCCAGATCCGCCTGCCGATCGCGGGTGACGCCGCCGATCGCATCCTCACGGTGAACAGCCTCGACGATTACGCGCGCTTTCGCCGCGCGCTGGAAGGACGGAAGCGCGTTGCCATCATCGGTGCGGGGCTGATCGGCTGCGAATTCGCCAACGATCTCGCTGCGAGCGGGCATCACGTCGATTGCATCGACATCGCGGCGCAGCCGCTGCCGCGCCTGCTGCCGGCGGCGGGCGCATCCTTTCTCCGGGAGAAGCTTGCGGCGATCGGCATCGTGTGGCATCTCGGCACCACCGTCACAGCGGTCGAGCGGCATGACGACGGCGTGAGGCTTACGCTCGCCAACGGTCATGGCGTGGCAGCGGATCTCGTGCTCTCGGCTGTGGGGCTCAAGCCGAACACCGATCTTGCGGCAGCGGCAGGCCTCGCGCGTCGCCGCGGCATCCGGGTCGATCGCTCATTGCTCACGAGCGCCGCGGGAATCCACGCGCTGGGCGACTGCGCGGAAGTGGACGGCAAAGTACTGCCGTTCGTCATGCCGATCATGCACGCGGCGCGCGCGCTGGCGGCAACGCTCGCAGGCAGACCAACGCGGGTCGCCTATCCCGCCATGCCGGTGCTGGTGAAAACGCCCGCGTGCCCCACCATTGTCGCGCCGCCGGCCGAGGACGCATCCGGCGAATGGCTGGTCGAGCGCACCGCGCAGGGCGTGAAGGCCCTGTACCTCGATGGCGCGGGGAAACTGCTGGGTTTCGCTCTGAATGGCGCCGCGACGGCGGAGCGCGCCAGGCTCGCGCGCGACCTGCCGCCCGTACTCGCTTAGGCACTCTTAAACCTTCTCAGCCGCGGCGCTGTCGAAGCCACTTCCCGATACGGCCACTTGACTGATGTTTCCCTCTCTTCCCCCCGTCACCTGGGCGTTGCTGGTCGCGAACGGCATCGTTTACCTGCTGCAGGGCCTGATGGACCCCGCGCTCATCGCGTGGTTTGCATTGTGGCCGCTGCACGGCTCGTCGCCCTCGGGCATGACCGGATTTCTGCCGTGGCAGATCGTCACCTACAGCTTTCTGCACGGCAACCTGCTGCATCTGCTCGTCAACATGCTCGCGCTCTACATGTTCGGCGCCGACATCGAACGCGTATTCGGGCAGCGGCGCTTCGTCATCTACTACTTCGCGTGCGTCGTCACCGCCGCGTTCGCGCAACTGCTGGTCGCGGCCACGACCGGCGGACCACCTTATCCCACGGTGGGTGCATCGGGTGGCGTCTTCGGCGTGCTGCTCGCTTTTGCGCTCTATTTCCCGCATCGCACGGTGATGCTGATCTTTCCGCCGATCCCGATGCCCGCGTGGCTGTTCGTCACGCTGTACGGCGCACTGGAACTCTATCTCGGCATAACGGGGACGCAGGCCGGCGTCGCGCACTTCGCGCACCTGGGCGGCATGCTCGGCGGTTACGCGGTGATCCGGTACTGGCGCGGCCGGCCGCGGGCGCGACCCCCCTGGTAGCCGTTTGCCGTGGGATAGTTATCTCTTTATCATGGGTCTGTGATCGTCAGCGTGTGGGGAGAACGGATCATGAGAACCATCAGCATGCGTGCGGCCATCGGCGCTGCGCTCCTTGCGGTCTGCGCGCACTTTTCCGTGGCCGCACAGGCCGCGGATTATCCGACGCGACCGCTCCGTTACGTGGTCGCTTTCGCGCCCGGCGGCATCAACGACATCATGGCGCGCATCGTTGCCCAGAAACTGAACGAGTCGTGGGGCCAGCCGGTCATCGTCGATAACCGGCCCGGCGCGGGCGGCAATCTCGCCGCGGAACTCGTGTCCAAAACCACGCCCGATGGCTACACTTTCATGAACATCAGCACCGCGCACACCATTGCGCAGACGCTCTACCGGAAGCTCAACTACAGCCTCGAGCGCGATCTGACGCCGGTGGTCGTCCTGGGCACCGCGCCGCTCATCATGGTGGTGAATCCCGGCATCCCGGCGAAGAACGTGAGCGAGCTGGTCGCCTGGGCGAAGAAGAACCGGCTGATCTACGCCTCCGGTGGCGCGGGCGTCATCAGCCATCTCTCCATGGAAATGTTCAAGGTGGCGACCGGCATCGACGCGACGCACGTGCCGTACAAAGGGGTCGGCCCCGCGGTTCCGGATCTCATTTCCGGCCAGGCCCACGTGATGATCAACGCCGTGCCGGAACTCTTCCCCCACGCGAAGGGCGGGCGGCTGCGCATCATCGGCACGCTGACCGAAAAGCGTCATCCCTTCATGCCGGAAGTCCCGACCATGATCGAGCAGGGCCACAAGGAATTCGTGATGGGCAACTGGACCGGCATCGTCGCGCCCGCGAAAACGCCGAAGCCGGTCATCGACAAGCTCGCGACCGAAGTCACACGCATCATCCGCTCGCCTGAAATCAGCAAGCGGCTCGCCGACATGGGCGTCGATCCGCTGGGGGGGACGCCCGAGGAGTTCGGCAAGCTGATCCGCTTCGAAACCGAGCGCTTCGGCAAGGCGGTGAAAGCCTCCGGCGCACGGGCTGACTGAACCGGCCTTCGTTCCCGCTTTTTACATCGGCTCGAGCCGCGCGAGCACGCCGTTCGAGTCGTCGGTCAGCAGGTAGACGTAGCCGTCGGGCCCTACCCGCACGTCGCGGATGCGCCCGAGCGCGCCCTTTAGAAGCCGCTCCTCGCTCACGATTTTTTCGCCGTCGAGTTCCAGCCGCACCAGTATTTCGCTGCGCAGCGCACCGAGCAGGATGTTGCCCCGCCAGCCGGGAAACTTGTCGCCCTCGTAGAACGCCATACCCGAGGGCGCGATGGAGGGCACCCACTTGTATAGCGGCTGCTCCATGCCGGGCTTGTGCGTACCTTCGCCGATCTTCGTTCCCAGGCCGTAGTTCACACCGTAGGTGATCACCGGCCAGCCGTAGTTGCGTCCCGCGCGCATGACGTTCACCTCGTCACCCCCCTGCGGCCCGTGCTCGTGCGTCCACAGCTCGCCGGTTTTCGGATGCAGCGCCGCGCCCTGCATGTTGCGGTTGCCGAGCGTGAACTTCTCGGGCCTTGCGCCAGCGCGCCCGACAAGAGGATTGTCCTTCGGCGCGCGCCCGTCGTCGTGGAGACGGATCACCGAGCCCGCGTGATCGTCGAGCCGCTGCGCGCGGTCCTTGTCGCCGCGGTCGCCGAGCGTGAGGTAGACATAGCCCTGCCTGTCGAACACGATTCGTCCGCCGAAATGCTGGCCGCCCCGCGATTTCGGATCGAGGCGAAACAGGACCTGCTGCTCGGTCAATCGCCGGCCGTCGAACTTCGCGCGCATGAGTTCCGTGCCCCAGCCGCCATTGCCGGCGCCGTTGTACGCGAGATAGACGAGTTGATTCTCCGCGAAGCCGGGATGCAGCACGACGTCGAAGAGCCCGCCCTGCCCGACCGCGACGACAGGCGGCACACCCTCGACCGGTTTAGGATCGAGCCTGAAGTCTTTCGAGATGATGCGCAGCCGCCCGTCCCGCTCGGTGACCAGCATGCGCCCGTCCGGAAGAAACGCGAGCGACCACGGGAACGACAACTCCTTTACCAGCGTCACCACGCGAAAGGCGTGTTTCTGCGACTGCACCGCCTTCGCGGCCGGCTGAGCGGTGGCGGTCATGCAAACAACGAGCGCCGCAGACGCCAGTAATGCCCGTATGGGAAGCAGCATCAGTAAGGTTCTCTCGCCATGAATGAAACCGCTGCAGTCTGGCACCGCGCGCGCCTCATGCCTGTGATCCGGTAGCCGCGGCAGGCTGAACGGTTGCCGTGTCCTCCAGCTCGGCGTGCACTTCCAGCCAGCGCTGCTCGGCTTCCTCGATGCGCCGCGTCACGTCCTGCTGGCGCAGCACCACGCCCTTCAACTGATCGACATCCGGGCTCGCGTAAAAAGCGGGATCTGCGAGCTGCTCGTCCAGCTCCCGCTTCTCTTCGTGCCACGTCGCAAGCTGCCGTTCGAGCTGCTCCGCCTCGCGCAGCAGCGGTCGGCGACGCGCGAGCTGCTGCTGGCGCTGCGCCGTGGCGGCTTCGCGGCCCTCCCGGCGTGCGCTGCGCTGTGCCGCCGCTTCCCTGTCCGCCACGCGCGTATCGCGCCGTGCGGCGAGCCAGGCGAGATAATCGTCCACGTCGCCGTCGAACGGCATCGCATTACCGTCTGCAACCAGCAGGAATTCGTCGCACACCGTGCGCAGCAGCGCCCGGTCGTGCGAGACGAGCACGAGGCTCCCTTCGTACTCCGCGAGCGCGCGCGTGAGCGCGTAGCGCATCTCGAGGTCGAGGTGGTTCGTCGGCTCGTCTAGCAGCAACAGGTTGGGCCGGCGGCGCACGATGAGCGCCAGCGCGAGGCGCGATTTCTCGCCGCCGGAGAAGGGCGCGATCGGCGCCTCCACCGCGCTTCCGCGGAAACCGAATCCGCCGAGGTAATCGCGCAAATCCTGCTCGCGTGTCGCCGGCTCCTGCCGCGCAAGGTGCGCCAGCGCAGACTCGTCGGGACGCAGCTGCTCGAGCTGGTGTTGCGCGAAATAGCCGATCGCAAGTCCGCGACCCTCGGTACGCCGGCCGCCGGCGGGCGTGATCCCGCCGCCCAGCGACTTGATCAGGGTGGACTTGCCGGCGCCGTTGGGTCCCAGCAGGCCCAGCCGCGTTCCCGGCCGCAACGTGAGCCTCACGCGTTTGAGTACAGGATGCGCGCCATACCCGATGTCGGCGTCTGCGAGCGCGAGCAGCGGATCGGGCGCGCGCGCCGGCTCGGGAAAGCCGAACTCGAACGGTGTATCGACGTGGGCGGCGCTGATGCGCTCCATGCGGTCGAGCGCTTTCAGCCTGCTCTGCGCCTGGCGCGCCTTGGTGGCCTTTGCCCGAAACCGGTTGATGAAGCGCTCGAGATGCGCGATCTCGCGCTGCTGCTTTTCGTACAGCGCCTGCTGCAACGCGAGCTGCGAGGCGCGCTGTGTCTCGAACGCCGAATAGTTGCCGGTGTAGAGCGCGAGGCGCTGCTCGGCGATGTGCGCGATGTGGCTCACGCATCCGTCCAGGAACTCGCGGTCGTGGGAGATGACGAGCAGGGTGCCACGGAAACCGGCGAGCCAGCACTCGAGCCAGACCACCGCGTCGAGATCCAGATGGTTGGTCGGCTCGTCGAGCAGCAGCAGATCCGCGCGGCTCATCAACGCACGCGCGAGATTGAGGCGCATCCGCCAGCCGCCGGAGAACTGCGCGACCGGGCGCCCGAACTCCGCGTCGGAGAACCCGAGTCCCGAGAGCAGCGCCGCCGCGCGCGAGCGCGCCGCGTAGCCCCCGATCTGCTCCAGGCGCGCGTGCAGCTCGCCGAGCCGATCACCGTCGTGCGCCGCCTCGCTCGCGGCGAGTTCGCGCTCGATCTCGCGCAACTCGGTGTCGCCGTCGAGCACGTACTCGATCGCGGCCTCATCGAGGGCGGGGGTCTCCTGCTCGACCGTCCCGATCCGCCATGCAGCGGGCAGCTCGCAGCGCCCCTGCTCCGGCTGCAGCTCGCCGCACAGCAGCGCAAGCAGGCTCGATTTGCCGCTGCCGTTGGCGCCCACCAGCCCGACGCGCCAACCCGCATGGATCTGCAGGCTCGCGTCCACGATGAGAGGGCGCGCGCCGCGGGCGAGCGTAAAGTTGCGGAACTGGATCAAGAAATGCGCACTTCGAAGCCTGGGGCGGCCAATGATAGCAAAACGCGCCGCACCCCGGCCCGGCGTGCCGGGCGTCGAGCTACGCTGTTTACGCCTAGCTCGTGCGCTTCATGTACGACGAGCACCAGCCGTTCGCATTGACCTGCTTCCCGGGAAACATCGAACACGGCGCCCATTCTTCGGACGCCGACTTGCTCTGGAAGAACTGGCAGTTGCCGCACACCTCGCCCGGTTTGTAAGTCGGGAATTTTTTCTTGTCCACGGTGGCCGCGTCGTGCCTGTACCCCAGTTGCACCGCCTGGGCCTCGTTCTCATCGAGCCTGGGCTTGTGCTCCTGACCGCGGGCCGGCGTGCCGCGACCCCCCAGCGCGAGAAAAACTGCAGCGAGCCCGCCCGTCTTGAGGAAGCCCCGGCGCCGCGCATCAATCGGTTTCACGCTTCATCTCCATGGCTCTCGACGGTGCGACAACGGAACTTCGGCCGCGGTTCTGTTACTGCTCAGTGATAATCTGCCTCGCCGATCAGCACGTCTATGGGCAGCGCAAGCAGCAGGTCCACCGTCACGCGCTGCCACGGACTGCGGATCGGCTCGGTATCGAGCTCCACCAGCCGCCCGTCCTGCTCGGTGCGCCACAGCAGGCGCGGCGGCGACACCGGGCCGCCGTTGCCGTTGTGGTCGAACGCCACCTCGTAGCTGTTCGCAGGACTGGCGATCGAATCGAACTGTTTGGCCACCTGGCGCGCGAGTTCCGGGCTGTGCACCACGAGACCCAGCTCGGTGTTGAATTCCAGCGAACGCTTGTCGTAGTTCATGGCCCCGATCAGCACTTTCTGGCGGTCGAAGACCCACGCCTTCGCGTGCAAGGAAAAGCGCCCGGAGCTGCCCGAAGCGAGCGACGTGCCGCTGCTGCCGGTGCGGGCGAGCGTCGCCCGCGCCTCGTAAAGCGCGATGCCCTCGGAGAGCAGCGCCGGCCGGTAGCGCGCGTAGCCGGCGTGCGCTGCCGCGACGTCGGTCGCCTCCAGCGAGTTGGTGAGCACGCGGATCGTCACGTCCCGCCGGCGCAGGTCGAGCAGGAAGCGCATGCCTGCATCCCCCGGCACGACGTACGGCGACACCAGCAGCATCTCCTTGCGCGTCTGCGCCCCCGCCCGGGCGACCGCGCTGTGGTCGAGCCAGCTCGTGACGACGCGGTCGGGACCGGCGATAGCTTTCTGCGGCGTGTCGCACACCACTTCAGCGTGCGCCCAGACCACGTCCTCGCCGGCCATCATGGGCGCGAGCGGCGCCCCGGAAGCGAGCCGCTGCACGTGCTCGGTGTCCCGCAGCGCGGCGCGATACTCGCGCAGCGCCTCGCGCAGGCGGTCGAACTGCTCGGGTGTCACGCGATGGCTTTCGAACGTCGAGACCGGAACCGACAGGGGGCTTGCCCAATAGTCATCGAACGTTCGCGACAGCTCGCGCGCCGCCGGGCCCGCCGAAAACAGATCGTAGTCGCCGAACTCGAACTCCGCGCTCGCCTGGAAATACTCGTTGCCCACGTTGCGGCCGCCGATCAGCGCCGCCGCGTTGTCCGCGACCATGAGCTTGTTGTGCATGCGGTACTTGAGTTGCGGGCCGCGCATCACCAGCTCGACGTAGCGCAGGAAAGGGTTGTCGCCGCGGTAGGTGAAGGGATTGAACAGTCGAACTTCGATTTGCGGATGCGCGTCGAGCGCCAGCACGACGTTCTTGCGCACCGCGCCATGGTCGTCCAGCAGCACGCGCACCCGCACGCCGCGGTCAGCCGCGCGCAGCAGCGCTTCGCTCAGCAGGTTGGACGTCTCGTCCTGGCGGTAGATGTAGTACTGGACGTCGATCGTGCGCTCGGCCGCTTCCGCCATCTGGATGCGTACGAGCAGGCCATCGAGCCCGGAAGGCAGGAGTCGGAACGCGGAGCGCCCGGCGTGCTGCGCCCCAGTGACATCGAAGGCGCTGCCGAGGCGCGTCTTCCCGGGCGTCTCGAGTGCCCGCGAAACCGGCTTCGGCGCGTCGAACCCCGGAGGAAGCGAGGCGCACCCGCCGGCGAGGAGCGCCGCGATGAGCGCGGGAAAGAGGCGCACGGTCGGTCTTCGCCGCGCCTAGACCCGCACCGGCGCAACCTTGCGGTCGCCGGAGCGGGCCGGCATGCCGCGCCTCGTCAGCGCGCTCTGGCCTGCACAGTCAACGCATTGGTCACGGACTTCACGCCGGACACCGAGCGCGCGATCTCTTCCGCGCGGCGCTTCTCGGCCTCGCTGTCCACGAAACCGCTCAGGCGCACGTTGCCGTTGCTGGTATCGACGTTGACCTGCATCGCGCTCACCGTCTTGTCCGTCGCGAACGCGGTCTTCACCTTGCTGGTGATCGTCGCATCGTCCACGAACTGGCCGGTCTTCTGGCCGGCGCCGGCGCATCCCGCCAGCACCGCGACGAAGATGGCCGCGATGACGACCAGGAAGAAATTTTTCACCGAATGAATCTGCGCGTGCGTTTTGTCCATGAATTTCTCCTATGGGAACTGATCAGGGATACCGGTAACGTCGGCTTCAAAAGCATCCTCGTCATGCCGATGAAATGACTATCATCCGACAACGTCATTTCCATATAAGTTCTTGCGCTGCGACTTGCGCTGTGGCTGTCGTCTGACAATGTCGTTCGCATGCTACAAGCCGTGCCGCGACCGCCAGTCGGGCAGACCACCCGAGCCCGTGGCCAGCCAAGGCGCAGGGGCGAATATGTCGTTCGCCTGAGACAGCGCGATGCGCACGCATTCAGACGATTAGCGTGCAGCGCAGCAGGTCGCGTCGCGCCGAGGCGACATTTCAATGGAATAAATCCGCCCCAGAAAAAAAAGGGGGCAGGTTCCAGCAGCAAGCGGTGCGCGATTGGTACGGGGGTTGCTTCTATGGCAATGACGCGGCGAACAGCCGCAGGGATCAGCCGGTCCGCAAAGGCGGACCGCGGAGTCGCCTTCCTTCATCCCTCCTCCCTCCTCCCTCCGAGGAAGGCGGCTTTCTTTCCCCGCGGGATAACCCCCGCGGGGTTTTTTTGTACGCGTTGCGGGGGACGCTCAGTACGGTGTCCGGGCGACGCGGCCGTTCGACTCGACGAACCAGCGCTGCTCGGTCCAGCGGCGCGTCACCACACCGCCATCGGCGGGTCTGGATTCCCCGGACATCGTCATTTCTCCTTCGCGGCCCGCCCGCGGGCGAGCATGCATTCGGTATTGGGCACGTAGAGCAGGTGTGCGATCTTGCGCACGTAGTGGTCCTCGTAGGGGTCGAGCTTCCCGTCCGCGTACGCGATGCGCCACAGGACCTTCGAAGATGCGCCTGAAGGCTTTCAGCATCCCGCTACGCCGCGTTTATCCCCTGCGTTGGGAGCTTGCGAGACGATGGCCCAGTTCCAGCGCGAGGCGGCGCCACAGCTCGGGAAAGGCTTTCGCCATATCCGAGAATCGCGTCTGGGTGACGTGCGCCGCCACGACGGTTTCCTGCGCCACGACCGACGCGGTGCGACCCTTGAACGGCTCGAGCATGCCGATCTCACCCACGTGCATGCCGGCGCTGACCACCGCCACTTCGTTGCTGTCCACGAGGATGGAGACCTTGCCCTGGAGGATCAGGCAGAGATCGCTCCCGCGTTCACCCTGGCTGAAGATCGCTTCGCCCGCGGGATACTCCCTCAGCATCAGGTCGGAAGCGATGCGTTCCGAGATGTCGTTGCTGCCATCGACCAGGAACTGCCGACGCAGCGAGTCCATGAGTAGCGGTCGGCCGGCCTTGCCTTGGAATTTTTCGATCACTTGCTGATCCCTTCGTTGTCGCGAGACCGACATTGTGGTGCAGCACCGGTGTTACCCGCAAGGCTAGCGCACGTGTGTCGGATCCCAGCAGGTGCGATAGCTCTGGTCCAGCGCATCGAGCTGCGCCATCTCCTCGCCACTGAGAGCGAAATCGAAAACGTTCGCGTTCTCGGTGATGCGCTCGGGGCGGGACGATTTGGGAATGGCGGCGACGCCGCGCTGCAGTATCCAGCGGATCATGACCTGCGCCGCGGTCTTCGCGTGTTTCGCCGCGATCTTCTTCAATCGAGCATCGCTCAACTTTTGCGCCCGTGCGAGCGGACAGTAGGCCACGAGCGCGATGCCGTGCGCCGTGCAGAAGTCGAGCAGCTCGCGCTGATACAGGAACGGATTGAACTCCACCTGATTGACCGCCGGCACGACGCCGGACGAGGCCATCAATTCCTTGAGGTGCGCGATGGTGTAATTGCTGACGCCGATCGAGCGCGCTACGTTCTTCTTGCGCAATTCTATGAGTGCGCGCCAGGAATCCATGCGCTTGCCGGGTTCGGGCCAGTGGATCAGGTAGAGATCGATCCGATCCAGCCCGAGACGCTCGAGGCTCTTTTCGCCCGCTTTGATCGCCGACGCGTAGCCGTGGTCCGAGTTCCAAAGCTTGGTGGTGACGAAAACCTGCTCGCGTGGCAGTCCGGACTCGCGCACGGCCCGCCCGACATCCGCCTCGTTGTCATAGAACGAAGCGGTATCGACGTGGCGGTAGCCCGCCTTCAGCGCATAATCGACAGCGCGCTTGCAGCGCCCGCCGGAGCCGATCTGATAAACGCCCAGCCCCAACCGCGGCAATGCGGCGCCGTCGTTCAGCCGGATCGTGGAGTCAGTCGCAAGATGCACGTGGACCCGCAGCAGCAAAACACTGCAAATATTCGCCGAACAAGCAGAAGTACCCGCTCATGGCCGGGCATCAAGCATCGGATCCGGGAACGTCCGTTGCGATCTCACATGGCGAATCATGGCATCAACAGCGGGACTCGTGTTCTCGCCAGCGATCCTGATGGCAGGATGACGATCAGCAAAGACACGGAATATTTCGTCGGTGAAACCCTGCCCCACTGACTGCACATCCCTGAAGTCGAGCACGATGTCACTGAACTTCTCGAGATTTGCGAGAAGCCTGCGCGCTTCCGAGCGCGAGACATAGTCCGGTCGCAAGAGCTTCACCAATATCCGGGTTTTCTGGAACTGGAAGTCATACTCCTCGGGGGCGAACTCGCCAAAGACGCGGTCGAGCCGGCGCCGGGTACTGCGTTCGATCGAGAAACGCACCTCGGTGCCGGCGAGGTAGCGCCGCTCGGAAACGAATACGTCGCCTCGCGTCCGGTTCCACTCGAGCTGAATCCGGTGGGAACGCAGCACGAACCGGTCGGCAGCCTTTGAGGTAAAAAATATGCCCTCTCCCGAATGGGCCTCCCGCATGGTGGTCGTTCTACCTTTCAGCAGTTCAACGAGGGCCGCCTCTTCGCCCGGCAGGTGCAGTTTGGAAGCGATGGAATGAAACACGCCGATGCCGCGATCACGGATCTCAAAGGAGACCGTCCCCTCGCCGAGCGTAAAGTGGATTGCGCATCGGTCAGACTCGGAGTGTTCAATCGCATTGTTGAGCATCTCGGTTAAAGCGTAGTGGACGATCGCGTCCACGTTGGGACGCAGCGCCCGTGGGAGACCGAGACGGGCGGCGAGTTCATCCCAGACCCGGCCTTCGTCGAGACCCCGCACAGGAAAGGAGCGCGAGACCACTGCCGGGGGCGGCGCGCGGCGTGCCAGTGCGTAACGAGCGCCCCGAGTCGTGCCCGAACGCACCACCTGCCCGGCCTCGATGAGCTGTCGGATATGAAGACTCATCGCCTGCCGGCTGACGCCGAGGTGCAGCCGCAGTTCGCCTCCTTTCGCTGACGCCCGCCGGGAAAGGTAGGCCACGATCTTGCGCTTCGGGTCCACGCCCGGGACCTTGGCCTATTGTCAACTCTTTGTCAAGTATTGTAACTTTTTATTGTCAACCTCAAGCTGCGGCCGCTGCCGATTCGTCAATCTGTTGACAAGCCGGCGTCTCACGAATTGTCAAAGCGGCGCCCGGCATTCGATGTGGGACGCCGATCGTCAATGCGTCAGTTCTTTCGGCGCGCCGGGCTGCTTCAGCGGCGCCGCGCGGTCGAATGCTTCCAGCTTCATGCATTCGTTGAAGATGCGCATCACGGTCGGCACGCCCGCCGTGTCGGCCTTGAAGAACTGCGCGCCGAAGACCTGCGACACGACGCAGATGTCGGCAATCGTCGGCGTATCGCCATGGCAATAGCGGCCGGTCTCGGGCTCGTTCGCGAGATGTGACTCCACCGCCTTTAATCCTTCGACGATCCAGTTCTGCGCCCACCGATTGCGCGCGGGCTCGTCGATCTTGAGCTCCTTCTCGAGGTAATTGCGGATGCGCGGCACGATCATCGGGTGCGTATCACAGGCGATGATCTGCGCGAGTCCCCGCACGCGGGCGCGACCGCGCGCGTCCTTGGGCAGGAGCGGCGGCTCGGGCCTGGTTTCATCGAGGTATTCCAGGATCGCGAGCGACTGGAAGATCGGCTGCGCGCCGTCCACCACCAGCGCCGGCACGACGCGCTGCGGGTTGACCTTGCGATAGTCGTCGCCGTGCTGTTGCCCCTGCAGCAGATTGATCGATACTTCCTCGGCCTGCAGTCCCTTCAGCGCGAGCGCCGTGCGGACGCGGTTGCTCGCGAGTGAACGCCAGAATCCATACCATTTGATCGCCATGATCTCGCTCCTCCTTGGGATGTGGATCGGGAGTGGAATTGCCGGTGCCGGGCATTCTACTCCGGCCCCATGACCCGGTATCCACCACCCGCGTCGCTCTTGTCGGAATGCCGAAGTTTGGGGGCGCGAATCACGCACAGCACGCCGTTCGTGCCGGAGCGTGATCCACAATATGGTCGCCTTTGCTTGCCGCATGCAAACGCCCGGCACGATAATGCCGTCATCAGGGGATTCCGGCGGCACATGGCGAAGAGCGACTCCGAGCGCGCAGCGGGCGGCCACGACGAAAAGTCGGGGCGCTCGCATGGAGCCGGGAACGGCCGCGCCCGGATGTGGATAGTCGGTGTCGGCGCCGTGCTGCTCGCGATCTGGGGCGGGCATTGGCTCTATCAGCGCTGGACCCACGTCTACATCGACGATGCCCGTATCGACGGCGAGGTGATCACCGTTTCGAGTCGCGTGTCCGGCTGGGTCACCGAGCTGCCGGTGATCGAGGGCGACGGGGTAAAGCGCGGCCAGCTCCTGGCACAGATCGATGATCGCGATTCGCAGCTGAAGCGCGAAGTCCTCGTCGCCAGGCTCAAGGCGCTGGAAAACCAGGCGGGGGTCATCCAGGCGCAGTCCGGTCAGGTCGATCAGGAAACGCTCGGCCGCTACCACAGCGAGACGAACCGCCTCGCCGCGGCGGAAGCGCAGGTGGCGAGCCTCGCCGTGCAGTTGAAGCAGGCCGAGCACGATTACCGGCGCGCGCGCGATCTGGCGGAGGCGAAATGGCTCTCGCCGCAGGCGATGGAGCGCGCACGCAGCGCCTACCAGCAGGTGCGCGAGGACCACCGCAAGGCGCAGGCGGAAGTCGCGGCGGCGCGCGGCACGCTCTCCGCGGCGGGCGGCAGCCGCAGGCAATTGCGGGTGATGGAGCGCCAGCTCGTCGTCACCGAACGGCAGGCCGATGAGATACGCGCGGAGATCAAGCGTCAGGACATCGACATCGCCGATCGCCGCATCGCGAGTCCCGCGGACGGCAAGGTGGTGATGACCTTCGTGCGCAAGGGCGAGCACGTGCAGCCGGGCCAGCGCATCCTCATGTTCCACAATCCGGACGACATCTGGGTCGAAGCCAACATCCGGGAGACCGACGTCGGCCGCATCCGGGTCGGGATGAAGGCCGACATCCGGGTCGACGCGTATCCGGGCAAGGTGTTCGAGGGCAAGGTCTTCCGCATCGGGCAGGCCGCGACCAGCCAGTTCGCGCTCCTTCCCGACCCCAATCCCAGCGGCAACTTCACCAAGATCACCCAGCGCCTGCCGGTGCGCATCCTGCTCGGGGAGAAAAATCCCGATCTGCGCCCCGGCATGATGGTGGAGGTCTACATTGCGCTCCGAAACGACTGAAGTCCTGTTCGAGCGCTACGGGCCGCACTACCGGTGGTTCGCGACCGTCACCGTGATGATCGGCACGGTGACCGCGATGCTGACCACGACCAGCGTCAACGTCGCGATTCCCGACATCATGGGCGCGTTCGGCATCGGCCAGGACCGCGCGCAGTGGCTCTCCACCGGCGCGCTCGCGGCGATGACCATCGGCATGCTGCTCAACGCCTGGATGATGGACACCTTCGGGCAGCGCGCAACCTTCATCGGCGGGCTGTGTCTCTTCGTCGCAGCGTTGCTCCTTGCAGGGGCAGCGCCGAACGAGGACGTGCTGATTCTCTGCCGCGTCGTCCAGGGCGCGGTGGCGGGGCTGCTCCAGCCGTTCTCCATGTATACCCTGTTCCGCGTCTTTCCGCCGGGGCAGCGCGGTCTCGCGATGGGTATCTTCGGCCTGAGCGTGCTGCTCGGCCCGGCGCTGGGCCCGACCATGGGCGGCGTCATGATCGAGCACTTCAACTGGCGCTACATCTTCTACGTCGCCGTTCCGGTCGGCGCCATCGCCGTCCTGTTGGGCAGCCTGTTCCTGCCGCAGCGCGATGAAGAGAGCAAGCGGCTGCAGTTCGACTGGCTGGGCTTTGCGCTGCTCTCGACCGCGCTCGCGACGCTCCTCACGGGGCTCTCGAACGGCCAGCGTGAAGGGTGGCACTCCGACTACATCCTGGCGCTGTTCACGATCGCTGTCGTTTCGGGCGCGAGCTTCATCCTGTGGGAACTGCGGGCCGCGCAGCCGCTCGTCAACCTGCGGGTGCTCGCGAATACCCAGTTCACGGCGGCGGCGTGCGTCGCGTGCATCTTCGGCGCGGGACTGTTCGGCTCCACGTACCTCGTGCCGCTCTTCGTGCAGACGGTGCAGAAGCTCACACCGCTGCAGGCGGGGCTCATGCTGATGCCCGCCGGGCTGATCATGGGACTGTGCATGCCGGTCGCGGGATATCTGAGCGACCGGCTCTCCGCGCGCACGCTGATCATCGCGGGACTGGTGTGCTTCGCCGTGGCGTCGTTCTGGCTCGCGGGCGTGGACGTGAACACGACATTCTGGACGGTGGCGGTGTGCGTGATCATCACGCGCGTGGGCTTGAGCCTCATCAAGCCGGCGCTCAATGTCTCGGCGTTGCGGGCGCTGCGTCCGGAATTGCTCGGTCAGGGTGCGGGGATGATCAATTTCGCACGGCAGCTCGGCGGGGCGTTCGGCGTGAACCTGCTGTCGATCACGCTGGATCGGCGCACGTTCTTTCACAGCGACACGTTGACCAGCCTGCAGACGCCCGCGAACAGCGCGACGATCGAGCTGCTGCGCTCGATGGAAGCGCTGCTTGCGCGGGGCGGGGTGGCCGAGGACCTGCAGAGCGCCGGGGCGCTGCATTTCCTCGGGCGCGTGATCTACGCCCAGGCTTACACCATGGGATTCCGCGACAGCTTCCTCATCGTCGCGATCGTGTTCACGCTGGCGCTGGTTCCGGCGTGGATCATGGGCCGCGCCAAGCCCACAACCTGATCAAGGCTTGAGGGCGTAGACCTCGTCGAAGCGGCGCTCGAGTTCCGGGTGGGTGCCGCGCAGCCGGTCCACCACTTCCTTCGCCCAGTCGAAATACTGCTGCTTGCGTTCCAGCGGCCAGCCTGCGGGCGGGTGCGCCGCGATGTCGCGCAGGTTGCAGATCTTGTCGGCGAGCTTGACCATCCTGGCGCTCTCGCTGGAGTGGCGCGCCTTCGCGACCTGCAGGCGCTTGCGCAGCGCCTTCTTGATCCACTTGGTGTCGGTGACTTCGAGCACCACGTCGGCGATTTCTTCGCCGAAGACGCCGCGCAGCTCCTGCCAGGTGGTCTCGGTGTCTTCGAGCGTGTCGTGCAGCAGCGCCGCAGCGATTACTTCCGGGTCGCGCACCTCGCCCTCTTCCCACAGCACCGTCGCAAGCTGGATCGGATGGTTGATGTAGGGGGAAGCATCCTTGTCCTTGCGCCGCTGGTCGCGATGCTTGTGTGCGGCGAAGGCGACTGCGCGCAGGATCACGTCAGCCGACTCCTCCTGTGGCCGGGCCTGCTGCGCTCGGATGACGGTGTCCATGTCCACGTCGCGGCTCCGCGGGTGCCCGCGTGCGTGCAGTATACAATGGCGCATCCCTTCAGACGCACCGGAAGAAACCATGAAGCGCACGACCGACACGCTGGAGGCATTGCGCGCGCGGCTCGCGGAGTTTGCCGCTGCGCGCGACTGGGACCAGTTCCACAACCCGAAGAATCTCGCGATGGCGGTGGCGGGCGAGGCGGGCGAACTGGTCGAGCATTTCCAGTGGCTGACGTTCGAGCAATCGGCGAATCTGCCGCGCGCGACCCGCGAAGAAGTGGCGCTGGAGTGCGCGGACGTGCTGCTCTTTCTGCTGCGGCTGTGCGACAAGCTCGACATCGATCTCGCGGCGGCGGCGCAGAAGAAGCTCGCGCTCAACGCCAGGAAGTATCCGGTCGAGAAATCCCGCAGCCGCGCCACCAAGTACACCAAGCTGTAGAAAAATGGCCCCATCTGCAATGGTCGTCATGCCGGCGCAGCCCGGCATCCACGGCACTCCAGGCGTTTCCCGTCCTGGACACCAGCCTGCGCTGGTGTGACGAAAAGCTGGCATGCTCGCCTACCGGCACATCTTTCACGCCGGCAACTTCGCCGACGTCGTCAAGCACGCGCTGCTCGTGCGGCTGCTGATCGCGCTGGGCGAAAAGGACAAGCCCTACTGCTATCTCGACACGCATGCCGGCATCGGGCGCTACGATCTCACGCACGCGTGGGCGCAGAAAGCGCGCGAATACGGGAATGGGATCAGCCGGCTGTGGTCGCGCACAGACATTCCGCCTGCGCTGGCGCCTTACGTGGAAGCAGTGAAAGCGGAGAACACGGGTCGCAAGCTGCGCTTCTATCCCGGATCGCCGCTGCTCGCGCGCCGGTTCGTGCGCCGCATCGACCGCATCGTGCTGACGGAACTCAACAAGACCGATCTCGCGGAGCTGAAGCGGGTTTTTGCGCGCGACCGGCAGGTGGCGGTGCACCTCCTCGACGGCTACCAGGGGCTGAAGGCGTTCCTGCCGCCGAAGGAGCGGCGCGGACTGGTGCTGATCGATTCATCCTTCGATCGTGCGCGCGAATTCGAGCGCATCACGATCGCGCTCGAGGAAGCATACACGCGCTGGGCAACCGGCATGTACGCGATCTGGTATCCCTTGATGGCGGCCGCAGCCATGCGAAATTTCGAGCTAGGCGTGAAGAATCTCGGCATCCGCAAGATCCTCAAGTTGGAGATCGAAGTCGCACCGCGCGACTTTGATGCGACGATCCCCGGTTGCGGGATGCTGATCGTCAATCCGCCGTGGCGTTTCGAAGATGAGGCGCGGCCGATGTTGCGGTGGTTGTGGGGCGCGCTGTCACAGGGCGGCGCGGGCGGCGCGACGGTGACGTGGCTCGTCCCCGAATCAAAATAGGGGACAGACCACGGTTTCCTGTCTACCCAAATCAAACCCAGCGCGTTTAGGGTATGAAATTGACAACCGCCATACGCTCCCATGCCGCGTCGCGCACGATTAAGGATTGCCGGCCTTCCAATGCACGGTCTTAAGCGTGGCAACAATCGAGCTGCGTGTGTCCTGGATGTTCGCGACTCTGTGACTTACCTTCAA
>JBQTHU010000214.1:0-6194 GCA_052389535.1 Betaproteobacteria bacterium
GCACCACGAGACCGGGACGAGATCGCGCAGCGTGTCGTAGGGCGGCTTGGCGAGCAGGCTCATGTTGATCGCGTTGGCTGCGCCGCCCATCAGCAGCGTGTAGCCGTCGGCGGGCGCCTTCACCACCAGCTCTGTGCCGATGTTGGTGCCGGCGCCGGGGCGGTTCTCGACCAGAATCTGCTGGCCTAGGATCTCGCCGAGCTTCGCGCCGACCGCACGCGCGGTGTAGTCGGTGTTGCCGCCGGCGGCGTAGGGCACGATCACACGCAGCGGCTTCACCGGGTAGTTCTGCGCTGCGGTGGGCGCCGCGATCAGCATCGCCGCGGCCGCCATTACATAAACATTGGATTTATTATTTGTTTCCGTTTTCACATTGTCCTCGATTCCATTTTATCTGCGGTTATCCGTTCTCATCCATGATTTCAATCCGACTTTCGAACCTTGGTACGTCATGACCGGCGCAGACATCGCCGACTGGCTCGTCACCGCGAGCGCCGGCCAGGCCTAGAGCGCCTCGCCGCCGGCGAGTACCCGCGCGTTACCGAGCTGCTCGGCCGCCATGCAGCTCTCGCGCACCCGGCGCGAGAGCGCCTCGCCCCAGACGGGCGTCGCGAGCTGGTAGAACTTGCGCTCGAGCTCTGCGGCCGAGTGCTGGTTCCCGCGCTCGCCCTTGGGAACCTTGACGCTGCCCTCGTAGGAATGGCCGTTCTTCATCACGATCTTCACGCGCGCCGGTATTTCGGAGGGAAAGTTGGCGTTCATCTCCGGCACTTCGATCATGTTCACGCGGGTCGCGAGTTCGAGCACGGCCGGATTCCTGAACGCCTGCTCGCCGAAGACCTCGAGGTCGGCCCGGCCGTGCACGAGGATGGTCGCGATCGAGAACGGCGTGGAGAAATGCGTGCCGAACATCGTTCCTGGACGCGGATTGCCGCAGAAAACCAGCATGCGGTAGCCGTAAACCTCGACGCGATCGACGCCCGTGGCATCGACCGCGCGCCCAGGCGCCTTTGCGAGCGCGTCGTGCAGCGCGTCAATCGCGCAGTGGACGTAGCGGGCGCTGGGATAGAGCTTGATGTAGTTGTCGGTGATCAGCCACCACTCGCCCAGGCGCGTCGCCGCCTTCTCGGGCTTGAAATCATCCGCGAGGATCTGGCTGTAGGTGACCGAGGCCGAGTCGCGCGGCGCGGTGAAGCCGGATTGCGCAAGGCGCACCGCCATCTGGCCGGTGAAGTTGGCGTGGCCCGGATAGTAGTTGCGCACGGTCGTACCCTCGACCATCGTCTGGCGGTTGCCGCCGAGCGGGGTGGAAGCCGCGATGTTGATCGCCTCGCGCATCTCTCGATGCGTGAGACCGCTCATGCGCCCCACGGCGGCCGTGGAGCCCGTTACCCCGAATGTCCCATGCGTCTGCACGATCACGCGCATGCGATAGGCGCCGCCGATGCGGCCGGCGACCTCGTAGCCGATGACGATCGCGGCAAGAAGATCGCGCCCCGCCAGGCCGTGCTCTTGCGCGTGGGCGAGCGCTGCGGGAATGACGTGGATGCCGGGGTGGCCGTTCGTATAGAAATGACCCTCATCGAGCTCGTTCCAGACGCCCGCCATCGCGTTCAGTAGCGCGGCGTCGAGCGGCCCCGCCCGCTTGCCGGTGCCGATCACGCAAGCGTTGCCGGGAGCGGCGCGCGGCAGGTGCCTCTCGACGAGCGCGCGCATCTCGGGCTCCTGCATGCCCGAGGCGATCACGGGGAGTGTATCGCTCAGGATCAGCTTCGCATGCTCGAGCACCGCCGGCGGGATGTCCTCATAGCGCGTTTTGAGCGCGAACTCGGCGAGGGCGTCGACGTAGTCGCTCATTGCGTGTGCTCGAGCCCGGCCTGCCGGATGACGCGCGACCACTTGTTCGTCTCGGCCTTGATGAACGCAGCGAACTGCTCGGGCGTGCTTGCGACGGGCTCCGAACCCTGCTTCGTGAGCGACTCCTTGAGCTCCGGCGAAAGAAGGTGCTTGCGCACCTCCGTCTGAATGCGGGTCACGGCTTCGCGCGGCATCCCGGTCGGACCGAGCAGCCCGGTCCAGCCGGTGATGATCACGCTTGGGTAGCCAGACTCGACCATCGTGGGCACGCTGCCAAAAACGGCGTCGCGCTTCTCGCCGCAGGTCGCCAGGAGCCGCAGCCGACCCGTCCCGACGTAGGGCGCTGTGCCCGGCATCGCCGAGAAGATGAGCGCGACCTGTCCGCTCAGGAGCTCAGCGACGGCCGGCGTCTGGCCCTTGTATGGCACGTGCAGGAGTTTCAGCTTCGCCTCACCCGCGAAGAGTTCCGCGGCAAGGTGTGTCTGGTTGCCCACGCCGTAGGATCCGTAGGGAAGCTCCTTCGGGCGCGAGCGCGCGAGCGCGACCAGTTCCCTGACCGATTTCACCGGCAGCGCGGGATTCACGAAGAGGCCGAAGGTGTTGGTGGCGGTCTGCGTGATCGGCGCGAAGTCACGGAAGGTATCGTACGGCAGCGACTTGTAGACGTACGGGTTCATGGTGAGCGCGCTGGGCACGGCGAGCGTGATGGTGTAGCCGTCGGCCTTCGACTTCGCCGCCGCTTCCAGCCCGATGATGCCGTTTGCCCCGGGCCGATTGTCGACGATCACCTGCTGGCCCCAGCTCTCGGTGAGCTTCTGCCCGATGATGCGCGCGATGATGTCCGGGCCGGAGCCCGCAGCCTGCGCGACGATAATACGGATCGGCCGCGTGGGATAGGCCGGCTCGGCCGCGAGGGCGGCGCAGGCGGGCAGTGCGAGAGCGAGCGCGAGGAAAGAGCGCTTCATGGTGACCTCCATGTCGAAGATCGGGCGGCGAGCTATGTCTTGGTGAGCCGACGCATCGTGAGCGGGATCAGTGGTCGGGCGGCATCGCTGCGAATCGGAAAACCCGTCAGTGGTTGAACGCTGCCCGTCGCCGAGTCGCTCGCGTGCTGGCGGGCGAACTCGGCGAGCTTGTGTCATGTGCTCTGTGTTACCGGTCGCCTGCCCAGTACGGCCGGTTGGTGGCGAAGATTTTCTTGGGGATCGCACCGTAGACCATGAGGACGTGGTCCACCGCTTCCGCGATGCCGTAGTCGACGGCGATGCTCGCCAGCGAATAGGCGTCGGCGGGCGTGAGCCCCCGCTCCCGTCCCAGGAATGTGACGGTTTCCTGCGCCGCTTCCTTCAGCGCCACGTCGAGGTCAACGTCCATCCCCATCACATAGTAGTTGTCGCGGTCCTCGGCGCGCGGCCATTTCATCGTCTTGCCCGCGCCCTTGTGGAGGATGAACTGAAGCACAGGGGTAAGCGAAGCCTCGATGGCGGTGCCGTTGATCTCGCCGTCGCCCTGCACGGCATGTGAGTCGCCGGTATAGAACAGTGCGCCGCGCTGGTGTACCGGCAGGTAGAGTGTGGCGCCGACGGTCAGCCGGTTGAAGTCCAGGTTGCCGCCGTAAATGCCGGGCGGCCGTGTGCTGGGGAGTGCCCCCTCGGGCGGCATCACCGCCATGATGCCCATGAACGGCACCAGCGGAACCTCGATGCCCGGCGCGAACAGCGCGACGCGGCGCTGGAGATCGAATTTGATGATCTTCGGGTAGGGCTTCGAGTGGAGATCGGGCAGCACGCCGGCGCCCTTTCTGCTGTTGTTCACGCCGTAGGGCACGCGGAAGTCGATCTGCAGGACGCGAACCTCGAGCATGTCGCCGGGCTCGGCGCCCTCGACGTAGATCGGGCCGGTTACCACGTGCACGCTGCCGCCCTTCGGAAGCTGGACCTTGTTGTAGATCTCGATCGCGTCGGACAGCACTTCGTTCGGCCGAATGCCCGCGCTGCCGAAGAAGGTCACGGGGTCCGTGCCGGTGATCCCCTGGTGCGAGACCGTGTCGATGCGCACCACCTGCCCGCTTTTCACGGTTAATACCGGCTTGCGGCCGGCGGGCAGATGCCCGCGTACCACCGTCTCCGGCGTGGAGCGGAGATACGCGTCGGGCGTGACGGATTGCATCGAAGCGCAGCCTGATGCGGCGAGCGTCGCGCAAAGTGAAAGGAAGATATGGCAACGAGGAAGTTTCATATGTTGTTCTCCCTGTTTTCGGACAGCCGCGAAAAGTCTAGCATGAAATGCATGCATCACCCGCGGAACTCCAGAATATAAAGCCCGCCGTTGTAGTCGGTCGAATACACCAGCCCGGCGCTGTCCACGAACACGTCCGCCGACTGGATCACCTGCGCGCGATTGGGTCGGTGATCCATCATGCGCGCCGGCGCCGGCGGCACGAAAGCGCCGACCTCGGTTGGCGCTTTCGGGTCACTGATCTCGAACACGCGCACGCCGGCATTCTGCCAGGTGGTGAAGATCAAACCGGACGAAACGAAGCTGCCCGGCCGGTTCTCATGCAGATTGTGCGGGCCGAAATGCCCGCCTTTACCCTTGTAGTCGGCCTCAATCGGCTGCGGGAAGCTGCCGATGATCGACGGCTGCGCCCGGTCGCGATTGTCCATCATCCAGATATTCTTGACGCCGTCTTCCTGATGATCGAGCACCGCTTCGTCGAGCACGATCAGCAAATTGCGGTCGGGCAGCGGCAGGCAATTGTGCGTGCCGCCGCCGAACGGCGGTGCGCCGTCGCGATGCGCAAGCAGTTTCGGCTTGGCGCAATCCGAGACGTCGAGCACCACCATGCCGGCGTCGCGCCACGCGGCGTAAGCGGTGTCGCCGTTGACGATGGCGTGGTGCAGGCCGAACCGCGCGGTCGGCGGCCACGAAATCGTCTCGCCGGCGGCCGCGTTCATGCCGGGGATCCACCAGCGTCCGGCCTCGCGCGGCTGCGTCGGATCGCTCATGTCGATGGTGATGAAGATGTAATCGGTAAAACCGTCGATCAGCGCCGAGGCGTAGGCCCAGCGCCCGCCGGCGTACCAGATGCGATGAATGCCGCCGCCCTCGACGCCCATGAAGCCGATCCGTCGCGGCCGCGCGGCATCGGAAACGTCATAGACCGCCATGCCGGCAGTCCAGTTGCGATCGCTCGATTTCCTTTCCGCGGTGCCGACGACCTTGCCGAGCTGGCCCTTGTAGTAGACCTTTTCGTCGGCGAATTCCGCTGCGGCGAACATGTCGCGCGCGTTGATCACCAGCAACAGGTCGTCGTGGGTTTGCAGGTGAATGTTCCAGGTGTTCGCCGGCGCGGCGAGATAGTTCACCGCGCGCGGCGTCTTCGGATCGCGCACATCGATCACCGAGAAGCCTTTGGAGAACATGTGCCCGACGTAGGCGAAACCGCGATGCACCATGATCTGCACGCCATCGGGCCGGCCGCCCTGGTCGGAATGGCCGATGAGGCGCATGTTGCGGGCGTAGTCGGGAGCGGGAAGGTCAGTCATCACGCTCACCATCACTTATACGCATCCAGAAAATTCGGCACCGCGATCCAGTCCATCATCGCCTCATCGCTTTGAAACAGCTCATGCATGCGGCGATCCTCGTCGGTGCGCAGGTTCACGCCCAGATGGGTGCCCAGCTTGCGGCTGTGGTTGACGATGATATTGCCAATCGGTTGGCGCTCGGCGTTGTAGGCCTTGAGCGCGGCATCGACGTCATCATGGTCGCGCAGCGCGCGGGCGAGCGCCTGCGCATCACCCCCGGCCTTGGCGACGCCGAAGCCCATATGCGGTCGTGCGTTGGCTGCGGCATCGCCGACCATTGCCACGCGGCCGAACACAATCGAGCGCGCGGTGAAGTCGTAGATCGGAGTGATGAACGGCTGCGGAATCTTCATCACGCAGTCGAGCATCACCTCCGGCATGATGTCGCGCGCGTCGGCCAGCATCTGCGCTTTCAGATCGCGACGGATCAGCGGTGGCGGCACTGAGAATTCGTGCTGCACGCCGTCCTCATCGACATTCATCTCGCGCAGTTGCGCGGCGTCGGCGACCCGATACCAGATGAAGTTATAGCGGCGATGGCCGGGGCGCAGGTCGTTGTTGAATCCGGGGATGGGGTAGGTGATGACCTCCTGCCGCGGCGGCAGGTAGAACACGAAATACGGGAAAATCTCTTTCAGCGTCTTCGGCGCGAGGTCCGCCTCGTTCGGTGCGCCGCGCCAGATGTAATAGCCGGCGTACTGCGGCTGAATCTCCGGCGCGACTGCACCACGCACACTGGAACGAATG
>JBQTHU010000215.1:0-3780 GCA_052389535.1 Betaproteobacteria bacterium
TACCGCGGCGCAATCGAAAAAATTCCGTATCTGAAAGCGCTCGGCGTGACCGCCGTGGAATTGATGCCGGTGCACGAGTTCAACGAGCAGCACGTGATCGGCATCGATCCACAGACGCGCGAGCCGCTTCGAAACTATTGGGGTTACGATCCCGTGGGTTTTTTTGCGCCCAATGCGTCCTACAGCAGCTCGGGCGCGCTCGGGCAGCAGAAGCTCGAGTTCAAGGAAATGGTCATGGCGTTCCACGACGCCGGTATCGAAGTGATACTGGACGTCGTGTTCAATCATACGGCCGAAGGCAGCGAGCTCGGCCCGACCCTGTCTTTTCGCGGGATCGACAACTCGACGTTCTACACGCTCGCAGCGGACAAGCGCTACTACAAGGATTATTCAGGCACCGGCAATACCGTCAACGCCAACCACCCGGTGGTGCGGGAATACATCCTGACCGCATTGCGCTACTGGGTCGTGGAAATGCACGTGGATGGGTTCAGGTTCGACCTGGCATCGATACTCGGCCGGGACCGCAGCGGCAATCTGCTCGCCAATCCGCCGCTCATCGAGCGGATCGCCGAGGATCCGATTCTCAGAGGAACCAAGCTCATCGCAGAAGCGTGGGATGCTGCGGGCGCCTACCAGGTGGGCAGCTTTTTCCAGTGCAACTGGCTGGAATGGAACGGCCGCTACCGCGACGACGTCCGCCGCTTCTGGCGCGGCGACGACGGAATGCTCGGCGCTTTCGCGAGCCGTATCTCCGGCAGCGCCGATATCTTTGCCGCTTCCGGCAAAGGTCCGGAGCGGAGCGTCAATTTCGTGACCTGTCACGACGGATTTACGCTCAACGATCTCGTCAGTTATCGCCATAAGCACAATGAAGCTAACGGCGAAGAGAACCGCGACGGGAGCAACGAGAATCTGAGCGAGAACTATGGCATCGAAGGCGAGACCCAAGATATGGGAATCGAATCGACGCGCAAGCGTCAGATCAGGAATTTCCTTCTTACCACATTGATCTCCCGCGGCATACCGATGTTGCTGGGCGGCGACGAATTCCGCCGCACGCAACGCGGCAACAACAATGCCTACTGCCAGGACAACGAAACGACCTGGTATGACTGGAGCTCCCTGGAACGACATCAGGATATTTACCGTTTCACGCGAGGAATGATCGCTTTTCGGCGCGCGCATCCGGTGCTGAGCGAGGAACGGTTCTACACCGACGCCGACATCCGCTGGTTCGATCCGGAGCTGCGAGTACCGAACTGGGCCGATCGGCGGGCAAAACGGCTCGGCTGTCTGATCCACGAAGGCGAGGGCGGCGCGCTTTACCTCGTGTTCAACGCCAACGCCGAGCCGGCCGCGTTCCGCGTGCCGCCTGCCCCGAGTGGCATGCAGTGGCGCCTTGCGGTCGACACCGGCCGCGAGACACCACAAGACCTGGCTGTCCCGGGCGAGGAATTGGTTTGCGATGTGACGCAGCCTTACGCGATGGCGCCGCGATCCAGCGCCGTATTGCTGTGGCGAAAAGGAACCACCAGTGACTCAGGAACTGACGCTCCGTGATGACCGCGCGCCAGATTTTGCGCAACGACGTTCAGCCCATTGTTCCCAGTGATGCCACGGCTCGGTAATCCTCGCACTGGTCGCGGCGCTGAAATAAGCGCGCGGCTGGCCGACTGCGGTTGAGGTTATTCACATGCGCTACCTCGCCTTGGCGACCGACTACGACAACACCCTGGCAGTGAATGGCCGGATCGCCGGCGCAACGCGCGCCGCGCTCGAGAGGCTGCGCGCCTCCGGCCGGCACGCGATCCTCGTTACCGGACGTAGGCTGGACGACCTGTTGCGAGTTTGCGAGTGCAGCGATCTCTTCGATTACGTGGTCGCCGAGAACGGGGCTGTCCTCTACGCGCCGCAAACCCGCGACATGACCCTGCTCGCCGAGCCGCCGCCCGAGCAGTTCATCGCAGCACTGCGCCGACGCGGCGTTCAGCCACTGGAGGTCGGCAGGGTCATCGTCGCGACACATGCGCCGCAGGAAACACAGGTTATCGGGACGATCCGCGAGCTCGGTCTCGAGCTGCAGGTGATTTTCAATCGCGAAGCGGTAATGGTCCTGCCCGCCGGAATCAACAAGGCTTCGGGGACGAAAGTAGCCCTGCGCCACCTCGGCATGTCGCCGCACGAAATGGTCGCGATAGGCGACGCGGAGAACGATCATTCCTTCATGCGCCTCGCCGAATGCCCTGTCGCGGTCGCCAACGCGGTCGATTCGATCAAGGCCATCGCGGCGTTCGTGACAGCAGGATCGGCCGGTGATGGCGTGATCGAACTGATCGACGAGCTGATCGCGAACGATCTCGGCCCTATAGATACGCAGCTCATGCGCCGCCATGTCGCGCTCGGAACGAAGCTCGACGGCACGACGGTATGGCTGCCGCCTTATGGCAACAACGTTCTGATGGCGGGTCCTTCCGGCAGCGGCAAGTCGACGTTCGCGAGCGGCCTCATCGAGCGCTTCGCCGAGCAGCTCTATCAGCTATGCGTGATCGATCCGGAAGGCGACTATGTGAACCTGCAGACGCTGGTCACGATCGGCGACCCGCATCGCGCACCCGGCATCGCCGAGATCATGGCGGTGTTGCGGGATCCTGACGTGCACGCGAATGCGAACCTGCTCGGTATCGCGCTCGCCGATCGTCCCGCGTATTTCGCGGATCTTCTGCCGCATCTGCGGGCGATGCGAGTGCGTACCGGGCGGCCGCATTGGCTGCTGGTCGACGAGGCGCACCATCTCCTGCCCAGACTGTGGGGCCATGTGCCGCAGCGCTTGAGCGAAAGCGTTTTGGTAACCGTGCATGCCGACCGTCTCGCGCCGTCGATCCTCGCCTGGATGGACGTCGTGATCGCAGTGGGGCAATCGCCCGATAAAACGTTGCGCGAGTTTGCCGCCGCAAGCGAACGGCTGCCGGCCGAACTGCCGGCTTCGCACGCGGAAAAAGATCAGGTCGCCTGCTGGTTCGTGCACTCCGGGGAAGGTCCTTTCCCGATGCGCGTCATACCGGCACAGGCGGAGCGCATTCGCCACCACCGGAAGTACGCCGAAGGCGATGTGCGCTACAACAGCTTCTATTTCCGCGGTCCCACCGGCAGGCACAACCTCAAGGCGCAGAATCTGAACGTGTTCTGCCAGATCGCAGAAGGCATCGGTGAGGAGACGTGGATGTTTCACCTGCGCCGCAACGATTACTCGCGCTGGATGCGCGACGTGATCAAGAACCGGGATCTCGCCGCGGCCGTCGAAGACATCGAGCGGCGGCTCGATCTCTCCCCTGTGCAGACTCGTGCGCTGGTGCGCGCGGCCGTCGAGGCCCGCTACACGCTCCCGGAATGATCCGTGGGCGTCAGGTCACGCAGCGCGGGCTCTGCGCTGGAAGATTCTGCACTCGTCCTCCGGTACTTCAGCAAGAGGCTGCTGTCGGAGAGGAGGACGTGATGAAGCGCCATGCGCCGCGCCTGTTGGAGGGTGCCGGCCGCGATTCTAGGCGCGTTACCCGCCTCGATCAATGGACTGATGGTGAGGCACAGTTCGTCCACACAATCCGCTTCGAGCAGCGTACCGAACAGCGTCGGGCCGCCTTCGCTCAACACCTGCCGTAGCCCGCGCTTCGTGAACTCGGCGAGCATGGCACGCACGTCGAGTCCCGCCTCTCCGCACTCGAGGACGTCGGCCACGCGCGAGAGCGCTGCCTTGTTCGTTCGCGGTGAGGCTCCAACCGT
>JBQTHU010000216.1:0-5825 GCA_052389535.1 Betaproteobacteria bacterium
CCCACCCGCTCGCCGGGGGTGCGCGAGTTGAGGAGGATCAGGTCGAACACGTCGCGGTTGAGTTCGCCCGCGCGCATGATGCGCACCGGCGGGATGCGTATGCCTTCCTGGTAGATCGACTTGCACACCGCGGCTTCCGAGCCCGGCACCATCCCGCCCACGTCGGCGTGATGCGCGATGTTGGCGACGTAGGCGACGATGCGCCTGCCGATGAAGACCGGCGCAATGACGGTGATGTCGGGAAGGTGCGTGCCGCCGCCGTTGTACGGATCGTTCGCGACGAACATGTCGCCCGCCACGATTTCCTGCTCTGGAAAGCGCTTCAGGATCTCGTCCACCGCGCCCACCATGGAGCCGAGGTGGATCGGCACGCGCTGCGCCAGCGCGATCACCTGCCCCGCCGCGTCGAATATCGCGGTCGAGCAATCCGCGCGTTCCTTGATGTTGGGCGAGAACGCGGTGCGCGTGAGCGTTGCGCCCATTTCCTCCGCCGTGGCGAGCAGAAAACGCGCGATGACTTCCGCCCGGATCGGATCTACGCTTTTGCCCATTGCCGCGTCCGTTTCTGCGCCGCCGGCGCGAGTTCCATGTGGAGATAGCCGTGCCGGTCCGCTTTCACCACAGCACGCGGCGGCACGATGGTGGTGGTGTCCATCTGCTCGATGATTGCGGGCCCGGCGATGCGGCACGCGCCCGGAAGCCGGTCGCGGTCGTAAACCGGTGTCGCGGTGAAGCCGGTCTCCGCGAACCAGGCCCGGCGGCGCTCGATTAATGCCTGCCTCACCTCGCCGCGCACGGTATCTGCATGCTCTTGCGGCGGCGCGCGCCGCGTCGCGATGACCGCCAGCCGCAGGTTCACGATCTCGACCGTCTGCCCGCGCATGTCATAACCGTACTGGTCCTTGTGCCGGCGATGGAAGGATTCGATCAGCCGCTCGAGCGCGCGCGCTTCCAGACGCTCGCCGTCCAGCTCCATGATCAGTTCGGAGTTCTGGCCCAGGTAGCGGAAGTCCGCCTGCCATTGAAACTTCGCCTGTCGCTCGGCCTCGGCCCGGATCCACGCAGCGCCGCGCTTCTTGAGCGTCGCCAGTCCCTTGTTCAGCGCCTTGAGGTTCGCCGGTTCCGCGCGCAACAGGCTGGTCAGGCTGAAATCGCCGCGCACGTCAGCGTGGAGCAGGCCGATCGCAGAGAGCAGGCCCGGGCGTGGCGGAACCAGCACCCGGCGCATTCCCATGCTGCGCGCGACATCGGCTGCGTGCAGCGGCCCGGCGCCGCCAAAGGCGACCAGCGTGAAATCGCGCGGATCTTCTCCCTGCTCCACTGAGATGACGCGCACCGCGCCCATCATGTTGACGTTGATGATCTCGATGATCCCGGCCGCAGCCTGGAGTGGATCCACGCCGAGCCGGTGGGCGAGATCCGCGATGGCCCCCTGCGCCTTTTCCGGGTACACCTTCATGCGTCCGCCGAGCAGCGACCGGGGATTGAGCCGTCCCAGCACGACGTTGGCATCGGTGACCGTTGCGAGCGTGCCGCCGCGACCGTACGCTGCCGGCCCCGGCTCCGCGCCCGCGCTCTGCGGCCCGACCTTGAGCAGCCCGCCCGCATCGACCCAGGCGATGCTCCCGCCGCCCGCCCCGATGGTATGGATGTCGATCGTGCGCGTGCGGACCGGAAAGCCGCGCATCTCGCGTTCGCTCTTCTTCGCCGGCTCGCCCTCGCGTATGAGGCACACATCGGTGCTGGTGCCGCCCATGTCGAACGTGATGAGGTTGGAGATATCGAGCTGTCGTCCCAGTCCCACGCTGCCGATCACGCCGCCCGCCGGGCCGGAAAAGAACGTGTTCACCGGCGCCTGCCGCACCGCGCCCGGCGACACCGCGCCGCCGTTCGACTGCATGATGCGCGGCGTGGCCGGTATCCCCAGTCGCGCGACGCCGCGTTCGAACGTTGCGAGGTAGCGATCCATGATCGGCATGAGGCTCGCGTTGACGGTGGCGGTGGCGAAACGCTCGAACTCCCGGAATTCCGCCAGCACTTCCGTGGACGTGCATACGTATATGTCCGGCCACAGCTGCTGCACGCGCTGCTTGGCGCGTTCCTCGTGCGCGGCATTGGCGTATGCGTGCAGAAAGCAAACCGCGACCGCCCGTACCTGCTTCTCCTTCAGCATCTCCACGGCACGGCATACGCCGCTCTCGTCCAGCGGGGCGACCTCCGAGCCGTCGTGCGCGATCCGCCCCGCAACTTCCATCCGGCAGTCGCGCGCCGCCGGCGGCATCGGCTTCGGGACGTCGAGATTGAAATAATGCGGGCGCCGCTGGCGTGCAAGCTCGAGCACGTCGCGAAAGCCCTCGTTCGTGATGAGGCCCGTCGGCGCCCATTTGCCTTCCAGCACCGCGTTGGTCGCGAGCGTCGTGCCGAGCACCAGAAACGCGACGTCGCCGCGTGCGAGGCCGTTCTGATCGAGCAGTTCCGCCATGCCGTCGAGGATGCCACGCGCCGGATCGCCGGTTGTGGTGGGTACTTTGTGGTAGCGGTAACGGCCGCGCCCCGGTTCCACCGCGACCAGATCGGTAAACGTGCCGCCGGTGTCGATCCCGACGCATACCGCTTTCATGCTTGCTGGTTTCCGTGGCAGGCGAAGAAAAAAGCGATACTAATGCATGCCGGTTCCATCTAACAAATGAGCGCCGAGCCTGCCGACGCGACATGCGTAAACAAAAAGGCGGCTCGCGCCGCCTTTTCGCCTCGAGAGTGCCTGCGTCATCGCAGGCCAAAGATCATTTCGGTGCGTCGCTCTTCGCGCCCTTCGCGTCGCTCTTCGCGCCCTTCGCGTCGTTCTTCGTGCCCTTGGCCTTGCTCTTGCCGGACTTCTTCTTGGTGGTGCTTGTCTTGGTTTTCTTGGCCTTCGCAGCCTTGGGCTTGTCCGCCTTCGGCTGGTCTTGCGCGGCCGGCGTCGCGGGCTGGGCCGGTGTTGCAGGCGTCGCCTGCGCGGCGGCAACGGTCGAGACCGCAGCGAAAGCGACCGCGATCAGTATGGACAGTATGTTGCTCATATGCGTCTCCCTTGAATTGGATGATCGGACCATCCGGCACATTCCGGATAGTTCGATAACGCGAGAGCGCGGATTCCGTTGACTCGGTAACTTGGCGCGGGATTCGACTATGCGCGCGCGTAGCGCCGCAGCACCAGCCGCAAACGATCGGATGTGGAAGGACGTATCCGGAGCGTCCACGGCGTGACGGCCGCCTCCTCCCACGCTTTCGAGGCGCAGACCTCCGGCCCGCCGAGTTGGTAGGTCGCGATATAGCGATGCGTCCCTCCAGTGGCGCGAAAACGCCGCGCCCGAAGCTGCGCGCGCTGCCCGGAAAGAACAGCGGCTTCCGGAGTTCGCGCTGGATCGCCGCGAAGACCGCGATCACGAGCCCTATGGAACGCGGGTGGTCCGGCGCAGGCTCACAGAAGATGTGCGGACGTGCGCTCGACCATGTCCAACCTTCGCGGGACGCCCGTTCACAGACGAGGTCCTCCTGATCGAAATAAAACGTCGGCGCCGTGCCGCGCGGCGTGTCCTCGGTCACCGGATACGAAATCGGTTGCGGATGACCGTAGTACTTCGTGCCGTGGACGAGGTTGGCGTGCGCGAGACCTGCGTCGCGCAACCCGTCCAGTGCGTTGCGCAGCATCGCGGTGTTGACCGCCTCGCTTTCCGGCAGGCCCTCGGGATGATCGTAGCGCGCGGCATAAAAAAGATGCGTCACCTTCAAAGGCGCGAGTTTCGCCCGGCTTTCCGCCGTATCCGTGAGATCGACGGCGACGTGCCGCTGCGCCGGTGCGCCCCGCGGATTGCGAGCGAGACCGATCACTTCCCAGCCGCGCTGCACCAGGTGCGCGACGATGCGGCGTCCGATGACGCCGCTTGCACCCGCAACCGCAGCGATCCTGTCAGTGCAAACGGCAGACACTCCGCTTGCACCTCGAATCTTCCCTCTCCGCTCGGGAGAGGGGCGGGGATGAAGGATGCGCGGCGCTCAAACCCTGTTGGCGTCCGATGTGAGGCACTCCGTCACGGGGCGGTAGATCGCGACGCTGCGGCTGACCGGCTCTTGGTCGGCTACTGCGATGCCGCGAACCGCGATGGAGCGGTCGATCCCGACGCACTCGAGCCAGGTGAGCCGCAGGTCAGCCAGTTCGGTGTCTTCCGCATCCCGATCGGCCACCAGCAGCACCTGATCCGCTCGTACGGACGGCGCGCGGTCCAGTCCCGAAAAAAGGTTGCGCTTGTAGTAGCGGCGGTCGATGAGAGGCAGCCATTCGCCCATGCCGCGCACGCTGAGGTAATAGGGATCCTTGAAGACTTCGGGGCCGGCGATGCCATACATTGCAAGCGAGGGCGAGCAGCCGTCCGTTTCGGTCTTGAAGCGCTGCGCGGAATAGATGCCCGGCACGGTTGCCATGAGGCGCAGGTGCTCGACATACCACGCATCCCACTCCGCCATGCGCGTGGCATCGGTCAGTCCGCTTTGCGACATGAAAATCATAAAAAGCGGGAACGAAAGCCCCCAAATTAGACCATGCGCCTATTCCACTCCAGTGGGTGCGAGAGGTGGAACATCGAAGGCGGCGTTGCGGCCCGCGATCCGTCCCGAGATGAACGCCCAGCCAAGATGGTGCCCGTGCCCTTCGAGAAGCAGACCGCCCTGTCCCGCCGCGCCTGCCGCATAAAGGCCGGGAATGATGCGGCCATCGGCACGCACCACCGCCAGCCGCTCGGTGACGCGCAAACCGCCGTCGGTAAAGACGACGTAGCTCCTGACCGGCCCCAGCGCATAGTACGGGGCGGTATCGATCGCCGGCCGGGCCCCGCGCGCGCCGGTATGGTATTCGGCAAGCGTGCGCTCGAGCGCCGGTGCCGGCACGCCGATATCGGCCGCAAGCGCTGCGATGCTGTCGGACTGATGGTAGATATCGGCGCGATTTCTGCGGTAGTCGTCGAGGTACGCGTAGGCGACACCGGGCGCGGTGGAGACGTAGTACGGCCACGCTGAGAATTTCCGGGCGACGGCGTGATCGAACACGATCCACGCCACGCGCCCCGGCTGCTTCGCGGTGGCGGGATTGGGCTGGTCCAGCTCGTCGGCATAGCGCTCGCCATTGCGGTTCACGAGGATCGCGCCCGCCTTGTAGAGCTCGGGCGACGGACCGAGCGCCGTCGTGAGAAAGCTCAGGAGAAAAGGCCGCAGCCACGCCTGCGGCAGATTCTCGCAGCACCACGCCATCGTCCGCGCGAGCGTCCACCACGGCGGCAGCTGCCGCAAAAAATTCTGCCGCGTCGGCGGAATAAAGCGCATGATCGGCCCGCGGATGATGTCGCCGTTCAGCACCACCGCGCCCAGCGCCCGCGCCATGCGGTGCCCGTCACCGGTGTTGGTGACGTTGACCGCGTCCACTTCAGCGAGATCGGCGGAGGCGAATTCCGCCTTGAGATCGCGCCCGCCGCTGTAATCCCCGCTCGCAAGCACGACACCGCCCCGCGCCAGGAACTGCTGCGGCCGGCCCGCGCCATCGGTCGCCTCGACGCCCGTGACGCGTTCCCCTTCGGTGGCGAACCTGCGCGCGGCCGTGTTCGTGCGGACGTGAACGCCCAGCCGCCTGCAGTAGCGTGTGAGGTGATAGGCAAAGGCGCGTGAGTTCGGCACCACGTTGTGCATGCGGTTGTAGCGGTGCGGCGGTTCGGGCATCGGTCCGACAAACACGATGCCGAGTTGCATCAGCCACTCCAGCATCTCGTTGGTGCGATCGACGAGGATGCGGCGCAACG
>JBQTHU010000217.1:0-5056 GCA_052389535.1 Betaproteobacteria bacterium
GCCGCAAACTATTACCCGGGCGGGCCGACGCGCATCTGGGGCTCTAACGCGTCCAGCGCGCCCGACGTGGCCGCGTTCGTGAATGGCGTGATGACGCGCGCGCTTGACCTGAGCGACACCTGCCTCGGACGAAGCCGCGGCCATCCGAGCGACATGATTGCGGGTCTCGTCGCGGTGGCCGAGCTCGTGCGCGCCGACGGCAAGGCATTGATCGAAGCGATCTCGCTCGCCTACGACGTCTACTGCAGCTTCTGCGAGCACGTGGACGTAAACGCGAAAGGCTGGGACCAGCCGGTGTACACCGTGCTCGGGTGCGCGCTCGGCGCCGCGAAGATCATGAGGTTGTCCGCGGACCAGACCGGCCACGCACTTTCGCTCGCGATCACGCCGAATATCGCGCTCGCACAGGCACGCCGCGGCAACCTTTCGAGCTGGAAAGGCTGCGCCGGACCCAACGCGTCGCGCAACGCGATCTTTGCCGCGATGCTCGCGCGTGAAGGATTTACCGGCCCGGCCGCGGCGTTTGCCGGCTCAGGCGGCTTGTGGGAAGCGATCGGATGCCCGGAATGGCCGTTGCCCTCCGAACCGCTCATCGCGCGAACCCACACCAAGAGCCTTCCGGTCTGCTATCACGGCCAGTCCGCCGTGCTCGCGGCGCTCGAGCTGCGCGCTCGCGTGAATGTGGCAGAAATCGAAGCAATCACGGTCGAGGCGTACGGGACCGCGGTCTTCATGATGGGCAACGACGCTTCGCGCTGGACGCCGACGACTCGAGAGACAGCCGATCACAGCCTGCCGTACTGTATCGCCATCGCACTGCTGGACGGTGAAGTCACACGCGCGTCGTTCGCCGACGCGCGGCTTGCCGATCCCGCGGCGGCGGCGCTGATGCGCAAGGTCAAAGTCACGGAGGACCGTGCGCTCTCCGCGCTGTATCCGGAAAGCGCGCCCGGGCGCGTGACGATCGCGATGCGCTCCGGCGCGACGCACGCCGCCGAAGTGCGCTATCCCACCGGGCACGAGAAAAACCCGATGAGCGATCGCGACCTCGAACGGAAATTTATCGAGCTTGCCGCAGACAGGTTCGAGCGGACGCAGCGCGAGCGGCTGATCGAGACGCTGTGGCGGCTCGAGCAAGTCGCGGATGTGAACGCGCTGACCGCACTGGTATCAGGAAAAGACGATCATGTCCGCTGACTCAACGCCGCTGTTGCCCGGAGCGACCCGGGATCTGGCGGCGTTCGCAGCCGGACTGCGTTACGAGGACATTCCCGTCGAGGCCGTCGAGCGCATCAAGCTGAGCGTTCTCGACAGCATCGGCTGCTGTCTCTTCGGCGCGAGCCTGCCGTGGACGCGCAAGGTGGCGGCGCTCGCAAGAGCCGAGTGCGCGCGCCCGGCAGCATCGCTCATGGGGTTGGGCGAGCGCACATCCCTCGCACTGGCGGCGCTGGTGAACGGCACGAGTGGCCACGCCTTCGAGCTCGATGACATCCACAAAGAGTCGATCGTGCACGCGGGCTCGATTGCAACGCCGGTTGCGTTCGGTTTTGCCGAGAAGGAGGGCGGCGCACCGGGACGGGACGTCATCACGGCGATGACGGCAGGATACGAAGTGGGACACCGGGTGGGCAGCGCGGCGACCATGAGCCTTTTCTTCCGCGGCTTCCATCCGCAGGGCACTTCGGGGACGTTTGTTGCCGCCGCCACGGCGGCGCGCGCGCTCAAGCTCGAGGCCACGAGGTTCCAGCACGCGCTCGGCATCGCAGGCTCGCAGGCGGGCGGTCTGATGGCGGCGCAGGAAGGCGCGATGGTGAAGCGCTTTCACAGCGGGCGCGCCGCGCAGAGCGGCGTCTATTGCGCGCTGCTCGCGGCCGACGGCTTCACCGGCATCACCGACGTGCTGGAAGCTTCTTACGGCGGCTATCTCAGCACGCTCTCCGACAAGCCGGCCCCCAAACGCCTCACCGAGGGGCTGGGCACGGTGTGGGAGACGCTCAACGTCGGCTACAAGCCGCACGCGAGCGTCACGAGCATCCACACCGCGCTCGACGGTCTCGCCGAAATCCTGCGCGAGAACGGCCTGCGTGCTGACGATGTGGCGAGGATCGAGGCGGGGTTGAGCCCGATGACGCATCTCCACTGCGCGTGGGAATACAAGGCGCAGGGCGTGACCGCCGCGCAGATGAATCTTTACTACGGATTGGCGGTGATCGCGCTCGACGGCATGGCATTCACCGACCAGTACCGCGAGGAGCGGCTGCGCGATCCGCGCATACTCGGCTTCATCGCGCGGATCTCGGCGCACGTGGATCCGGAGATCGAGAAGATGGGCGCCGCGTTCCGGCATGCCGCGCGCCTCACGGTGAGGACGCGCGACGGGCGCAGTTTCGAGAAGCTGATCCTGCATCGCCGCGGGAGTCCCGAGGCGCCGTTGAAGCCCGAGGACATCGAGTACAAGTTTCGCCACGTGGTACGCTCGTGCGTTCCCGAAAAACGCATGACGCGCATCCTCGACCTCGTGCGTGACCTCGATCGCCTCGATGACATGCGGGAGCTGATCGAGCTCGTCGCGGCGAAGATTGACTGAACCACAAAGGAGGAAACAGGATGTCCCGAGCCCTACCCATGCTGCTGGCGGTTTTGGCGTGTTACGGATTCACGCTTGCGGCGCAGGCGCAGAACTATCCCGAGCGTCCGATCCGGTTGATCGTTCCGTTCGCCCCCGGCGGCACCAGCGATCTCGTCGCCCGCCTGGTGGGCACGAAGCTCGGCGAGGATCTGGGTCAGACCGTGATCGTGGACAACCGCGGCGGCGCGGGCAGCACGCTCGGAACAGGCATGGCGGCGCGCGCGGCCCCGGACGGGTATACGCTGCTGATTTCCCACATCGCGCTCGCAGTCAATCAGACGCTGTACTCGAAACTGCCGTACCGGGCGATCACCGATCTTGCGCCGATCTCGAAGCTCGGCGTGGCGCCCTCCGCCGTGGTCGTGAACAGCAAACTGCCCGCTACCACCATGAAGGAACTGATCGCGCTGGCGAAGAAGCAGCCGGGCAAGCTCAACTACGGCTCCGCGGGCGTGGGAAGCTCCGGGCATCTTTCGGTCGCGCTCTTCGAGCACGTCGCCGATGTGAAATTGACGCATGTCCCGTACAAGGGCGGCGGCCCATCGGTGGCTGCCACCATCGCAGGCGAGGTGCAGCTCGCGATCCCGGTTCTCGCTTCCGCCGCGTCGCACGTGAAAGCGGGTCGGCTGAGAATGCTCGCGGTGACGAGCACCAGGCGCTCGCAGGCGGTGCCTGACGTGCCGACCGCGCAGGAGGCGGGCGTGAAGGGTTACGTCTACGAAACTTGGTTCGGTCTGTTCGCGCCCGCCGGCACGCCGAAGGCGATCATCGCCAAGCTCAATCAGGGGACGGTGAAAGCGCTCGGCATGAACGAGGTGCGCGAGCAGCTCGCGAGCCAGGGCGTCGAAGCGGATTCATCGACATCGGCGGAACTGGCGAGAATCCTGCGCGACGATACCGCCACCTGGGCAAAAGTCATCAAGAGCGCGGGAATACCGATCAACTAAAGAGGATGGAGGACGACGATGGCGGCTAAACGGATGGTGGCGGGCGGCGCGCGCCCGGGCGAAATCGTGGTGGTGCGGCTCGCATACGGCGATCTGCTCCTCGCATCGATCCAGGAGATCTGCCGGCAGAAAAAAATCCGCGACGGGCTGATCCTGACCGGCTTCGGCAGCCTGACCGACATCGCGGTGAGCGGCGCGGTCGGCGCGTCGTTCCCGCCGCGCAAGTTCTATCAGCGCACGCGCCCGCGCGGTGTGGAGATCCTCGCGATGAGCGGCGTCATCGCGGACTACCACGTGCACTGCCACCTCGTGCTCTCGGACCGCAACCAGGCGTTCGGCGGTCATCTCGAGCGCGGTTGCCGCGTGCTGAGTCTCGCCGAGATCGCGCTGATGCGCGTCACCGGCGTCAAGCTCGCGCGGCTGGTGGACTCGACCACTGGCCAGCGACTTCTGCAGAGCGTCCGCGCCTATCCCACGCGCAACGCGGCCGCCGAGCAGGACAGCCTGCACCTGGCTACGACGCGGATCAGCAGGAAACGCTGAACATCGTTGACGGACGGCTAATTCAAAGGAGACGGATCATGAGCGCAGAAGCGAAGTTGAAGGAACTGAATATCGAGCTGCCGCCGGTGCCCAAGCCGGCCGGAAACTACGTCGCCGGCGTGCTGGTCGGCAATCTGCTCTTCATGTCGGGCTGCGGGCCGCGGCGCAACGACGGCCGCGCGATCACCGGCAAGCTCGGCGCCGATCTCACCACCGAACAAGGCTATGAGGCGGCGCGGGTGGTGGGCCTCAACATGCTGGCAAACATCCGCTCGGTAATCGGCTCGCTGGATCGGGTCGAGCGCGTGGTCAAGGTACTGGGCATGGTGAACGCCACGCCGGATTTCAATGATTCGCCCAAGGTGATCAACGGCTTTTCGGATTTGTTCGTCGAAGTCTTCGGCGCGGAGCGGGGCCGTGGCGCGCGCTCCGCCGTCGGCATGGTGATGCTGCCGAACCAGATCGCGGTGGAGGTCGAGATGGTGCTGCAGGTCCGCGACTAACAGACTTTAATCCCGCCAATGTCTAAAGTGTTCAACTAGTTGCAATCGGGCGGCGGGTCGTACACGGCCTGCAACTGGCCATGGCTGCACGAGCCGAGTAACCTACGGCAGGCCGTAACTTCGCGCGCGCGCAAAGTGCCACAATAGCCTTTTCACTGGTGCATGGTTGAGGACGACGATCGTGCAACCGAATGATCAAGGCCTGACGACCAAGGGCACCAGCCCTGACCATCAGGTGCATTTCTGCACCAGCAGTGACGGCGTCCGAATCGCCTACGTCGAAGCCGGTCAAGGTCAGCCACTTGTGCGAGCGGCGCACTGGCTAACCCATATAGAGTTCGATAGAACGAGCTTGGTGTGGCGGCATTGGATCGAGGAACTGTCCTCCAGAGACAGGCTTGTGCGATACGATGAGCGCGGGTGCGGGCTCTCCG
>JBQTHU010000218.1:0-7198 GCA_052389535.1 Betaproteobacteria bacterium
ATTCAAACCCGCCGGGCGGCCAGACGATCGTGCCGGACGTCCAGAACTGGGGCTGGCACGAATATGGAATGCGCATCGGCATCTGGCGCATCATCGACGCTCTCAGGAAGCATCGCATCAAGCCGACCATGTCGATCAACGCAAAGGTGTGCGAAACGCGTCCGCGGGTCACACAAGCGGCCCTCGATGCGGGCTGGGAGTTCATGGCACACACCTACGTGCAGATGCCGATACACAAGGTCGATGACCAGCGGGCGATGATTCGCCAGACGATCGATGTCATAAAACAATTCACCGGGAAGACACCGACCGGGTGGCTCGGGCCGGGCCGCGGCCAGACCCCCGCAACGCTCGACTACGTCAAGGAAGCCGGATTCACCTGGTTCGGCGACTGGGTCATGGACGAGCAGCCTTTATACGTCAAGACCAAGCACGGTCCCATGCTGTCGATTCCGTACTCGGTCGAATTGAACGATATCCAGATCATGCTCAACGGCATGCACGAATCGGATGCGATGCTGAAGCGCGTTCGCGATGCGTTCAAGCTGCTTTACCGGGAATCAGCGAAAGGCGCAAGGATTCTTTCTTTCGGTGTCCATCCGTACATCAGCGGCGCGGCGCACCGGTTCCCGTACTTCGAAGCGATGCTTGCCTTTCTGAGAAGGCAGAAGGGCGTCGTTTTCTGGCAGGGCGACGAGATTCACGACTGGTATCGCGATGCCACACGAGCGGGTTAACCCAACGTTTCCAGCCCAGGCATTGACTGCCGGTATCGCAAACAGGAAAGAGGAGCGAACATGACGACGAGACGCAGAATCCTTCAATGGTCCGGGGCGGCGCTTGCAGCGGCGGCGCTGCCGCGGCTGGCATCCGCACAGAACTGGCCGACCAAGCCCATGCGGGCGATCGTGCCGTTCACGCCGGGATCGACCACCGATGTGGTCGGTCGCATCGTGCTCAACGAACTGTCGGCTGCGCTGGGCCAGAATATCGTCGTCGAGAATCGCTCGGGGGCCGGCGGGTCGATCGGGACGGCTGTGGCCGCGAAGGCGGAGCCGGACGGCTATACGATACTGATCAATGCGTCGGCGTACTCGGTGGCGCCTGCGGTGTATCCCAACCTGTCTTATGACGCAAGCCGCGCTTTTTCGGGGGTGGCCGTCTTCGGTGTCGTGCCCAATGTGACGCTGATCTCGCCGTCCAAGGGCATCAAGACGCTCAAGGAACTCATCGAAACGGCAAGGAAACGCCCGATGACGTTCGCCTCGGCCGGCGTCGGAAGCGCCACCCACTGGGCTGCCGAGCGCTTGCTCCTGAGCGCCGGCGTCAAGGCGACGCATGTTCCCTATAAAGGAGGGCCGGAGGCGCTCACCGACGTGATGACCGGCCGCGTGGATTTCATGTGCACCGGCATCGGGTCAGGGTTGAGTTTCATACGCTCGGGCAAGTTGATCCCGCTCGCCGTGAGCACGGTGAAACGCTCGAGCGCGCTGCCCGATGTGCCGACCACCATCGAGGCCGGCTACCCGAACAGCGACTTCACGTTCTGGAACGGCCTGCTGGTGCCGGCAAAGACGCCGCGCAACATCGTCACCCGGCTGCATGGGGAAACCGAGAAAGCGCTGCGCTCGCCGGCCGTGATCGAAAAGTTCAAGCCATTGGCCATGGAGCCGATGCCCCTCACGCCGAAGGAATTCGACGCGCTCATCAAGAAAGAAATCGAAAACAACATCGCGCTTGCGAAGGCGGTGGGGCTGAAGTTCAACTGATATCGCGACGCGTCTGTCTCGTCGGCGTAGCGATCGAGCGGTAACTTTCGGAGAATGCGCTTCACGGTGACGCGCAGTTGAGTCCTAACGCTGCGGGCCGAAGCCGGGCAGGAAGCGCGGCCCGTCTTCGATGCCGTCGATGGGCGGCCCGGCGAGACCGTGCCGTGTGTCTTTCGCAACGAAGAACAGCACGTCGCCTTCCGCGCTCGCCATCGTCGCGTGCACGACACCGGTCGGCATGTGGATCGCATGCCGCGGCGGCACCTGAACGTGCTGGCCGTCGATGTCCGACAGCATCGTCCCTTCCAGCACGACGTTGAACTGCTCGTTCGGATGGGTGTGCAGCTTGGCGCCCGAGCCGCGCGCCTTGCGTATCAGGCCGACGTGGATGCGCTCGCCGCTCAAGGCGGCGCCGAACGACGAGGATTTTTTCGAGACGTAGTTGCGCGGGGTGACCTTGGCGCTGCAGGGGCCATCGGGCACGCGGTCGAGTTCATCCCAGCGGTAGACATAGCGCACGTTCTCCGTGCTGACGCGCGGGCTCTGGGGCAGCGGCAGGCCGTCCGGCCCCAGCGGCCATTCGTTCTCCTTGTTGCCGCCGAAGCCGGGCAGCGTGCGCGGGCCGTTGTGTTTGCCGTCCACCGCCGGGCCGACGATGCCATGGCGCGTGTCCTTGGCGGCGATGAAGATCACGTCCTCCTCGGGGCTCGACACATGCGAGTGCACCATGCCCGCAGGAATATGGATGACGTGCCCCGCCGGCACTTTGAGCACCTGTCCGTCGATGTCCGCGATGAGCGTACCCTGCACCACAAAGTTGAACTGCTCGTTGGGATGGGTGTGCAGCTTCGAGCCCGTGCCGCGCGGCTTGAGCAGCCAGGCGACGTGGACGTGGCTCCCGCTCAGCACTGGCCCCACAGTGGTGGACTTGCCAGTCGCAAGCGTCTCGCCCGAAAGCAGCCGCCGCGGCGCCACCGCGCAGCTCGTCGGCCCGTCGGGTGCGCGGTCGAGGGCGTCGAAGGAATACACATATTGCCTGGGCTTTTCCTGGAGTTCCATGCTCCTTTGCAACTCCTTGGTTGCGTTATCCACGCCGGTGCCGTTCGAATCGGAAACCGCTTAGAGCGGCTCTATTTTGGGCCAGCGGGTGGCCCACGGCTGAGCAGCTTCGAAATCTGCGGCCAGGGAAAGCAGCGTTTCATCGGTACCGTATCGACCCACCAACTGCATGCCGATCGGTATGCCTGACGCCGACGGCTTGACGGGTACGCTGATAGCCGGAAGCGCAGCCGCATTTACGAAAGTACTGAATAAGGCTGATCCGCGCGGCCCAACCGGCACTCCATTGATCTCCTTAGGATAGGGAGTACCAATCGGCCAGGGATGCGAGGCACATGTCGGGGTCACGAGAACGTCGTAGTTATCGAACTCCTGCGCCAACCTGCGTCTCAACTCCGTCACTGCGTCCAATGCCTGGACGTATTCGATACCCGTAACCGATGTGCCGCGTTCTGCGGCAGGCATCAGACTGGGATGTATCTTTTCCCGCCATCCTGCATACGTTGTCAGTACACGGGCAAGTCCGGCAGCGCTCAGCGTCCCCCAAATGCGGTCGATGTCGCCCACATCGTATGGCAGCGTTCCTTGCACGACATCGTGTCCGAGCGAACTCAGTACCGCGGTGGCGTCTCGCACAGAGTTAACGATGTCCGACTCGACCGGCGCGTTCCCCACGCTGGTAACGCAGCGAATGTGGAGCGGCCGATGCGCGCCTCTTTCGTGTGGCGCACGCAGAGAAGTCAAATCTATCGGATCAGGGCCGCACAGATGGCGATAAAGCATCGCGACATCGTCAACCGTTCGCGCTGCCGGGCCAATGACCTGAAAATCTCCGGCCATGGGCGGAAAACCGTACGCTCGCGCAATGCGCCCGGTCGATGGACGAAATCCGACGACACCTGCATAGCTTGCCGGACGACGGATGGAGCCGCCGGCATCGGTGCCCAGTGCTATGGGCGCGATGCCTGCCGCCAACGCCGCTACGGCCCCACCGCTCGAGCCCCCGGGCGTCAACTCCGTTTGCCAGGGATTTCTCGTCGGGCCGAACAGTCGATTATCGGTGAAGCCTGACAACGCAAACTCGGGGGTGTTGGTCTTGCCGACGATAACCGCACCAGCGGAACGCAGACGAGCTACAGCCAGTTCATCGCGCTGTGGAACGTAATCGTGGTACAGCTCGCTACCCCACGTCGCCCGCACGCCTTTTACGTGAATGTTGTCTTTGATCGTGACCGGCACGCCGTCAAGCTCGCTCAATCGTTCGCCACGCACGATGCGCTGCTCAGACGCACGCGCCGCGGCATAGGCGCCTTCTGCATCGAGCGTCACAACGGCATTGATGGCAGGATTCACGCTCTCATACCGTTGCAGTACCGCTTGAAGCACTTCCACCGGCGACACCTTCTTGCCCGCCAGCAAGGACGATATTCGAGTAGCGGAGTGCTGCCAGAGTTCGTGGGATTCAGGAGTGGGTGTCATTCGCTGAACGCTGCCAACCCGCGCCTCATTGAAGGCCGAAGAGTTTCTTGCCCGCGACCGGAAGCGTCGCCCGGAGGATGTCACCTGAGAGCGCCTCCGTGATGTAGATCGTCCTGTAATCCGCGCCGCCGAAAGCGACGTTGGTCATGTGGTTATGCGCCGGGTTTTCGGAATAGACGAGGTGCGTCGGAAGCATATTGGGATCGAACCGCCACACTCCGGTCCCGATGTGGCACACTAGAAGGCCATTCTCGCCGTCCATCTCTATACCGTCTGGTCCTACGCCACCCGACATCTGCACCGCTACGCCGGTCTTCGACACCTGTCCATCATGCATGACCGGCAATCGCCATACCTGCTGTGAGCGGGTGACGCCGACATAGACGTGCTTGTCCGTCGTGCTGGTCGTGATGCCATTCGGGCTCGGTATATTGCTCGCAAGCCGCTGCAGGTCGCCATTCGGCCTCAGGCGGTAGACGCGACCCGTGGGGTCCACAATGCCCGTCTGGCCCTGGTCGGTGAAATACAGATCGCCGTTTGACGCGATGTGCAGATCGTTGCAGCCCTTGAATCCCTCGCTGTAGGCGGTCTCGAGGAAGGGCTCTATCTTCCCGGCCCTGGTATCGAGCACCATGATGCCGCGGCGATAGTCGGCGACAAAAAGCCGTCCATCCTTATGGAACTTCATCCCGTTGGGCCAACCATCATACTGGACGACCACGTCCCACTCGCCCTTCGGCGTAATCCGGAAGATGCGCTGAAAGGCGGTATCGACTATGAAAAGATTTCCCTGGCGATCGAATGCGGGACCCTCCAGAAAACATTCCACTTCCGCCAGTTGCCGGTTGGGGTCGGACCACTTGGTGCGGCCCTTGCGGCGAAACTTCGCCGGCATCGATGTAAATAGTTCAGCTTTGATGAGTTCGAGCGGGCGGAACGGATTGAACATTGCGAAGGTTCTCCTTGATGGCGGTTTCTTCCCGGCTTGCGTCTTGAATGGTAGCACGAAGAATTCACATGATATTCTCAACGCCTGGAACCAAAAACGCCGAGGAGGAATATATGGAACGCGCGCTGCCTGTCTTCGCTGCGAGTTTGTTCTTTGCGCTTTGTGTCGTGAGCGACCGAGCGCACGCTCAAACTTATCCCAATAAGTCCATTCGATTGATCGTGCCGTTCCCGCCCGGTGGACCGGCTGACATTCTGTCGCGGGCCATCGGGCAGAAGCTGACTGACAGTTGGGGCCAGCAAGTCGTGGTGGATAATCGCGCTGGTGCGGGAGGCACGATTGGCTCCGATCTCGCCGCCAAAGGCGCGCCGGATGGTTACACGCTGCTCATGGGGTTTGTCGGCACGCACGCCATCAATCCGAGCCTCTACAGCAGCCTGCCCTATGACAACGTAAAGAGCTTTGAGCCGGTGAGTCTGGTCGCGACCGCCACCATCATCCTCGTATTGCATCCTTCTTTGCCTGCGAAGTCGGTCAAGGAGCTGATCGCTCTGGCGAAGTCCAAGCCGGGTGAACTGACCTTCGGCTCACCCGGGAACGGCACGCCGCAACACCTCGCTGGAGAATTGTTCAATACCATGGCCGGCGTGAAGATGACTCACGTTCCGTTCAAGGGCGCGGTCCCGGCCATCAACGACCTGTTGGGCGGTCGGATCTCCCTGATATTCAGCAGCGCGCCGCCGGCCCTTCCCCATGTCGCCACAGGCAAGCTGAAAGCGTTGGCGGTGACCAGTGGCAAGCGATCGTCGGTATCGCCCGATCTTCCGACAGTGGCGGAATCCGGACTGCCCGGTTTCGAAGTCATCAACTGGTATGGCGTACTGGCACCCGCACGAACACCAAAGTCGATAGTCGAGAAGCTGAGTACTGAAGTAACGAAGATTATGAAGATGCCTGATGTGAAGGAACGCTTGTCGAGCGTGGGAATCGAGGCGTTCAGCAGTACACCCGCTCAATTCGCTGCCTTCATGAAGGACGAGACCGCTAAATGGGCAAAGGTGGTCAAGTTCTCCGGAGCGCGGTTGGACTGATGCACAACCTAACACTTAAGCAGATTGCCATGGCCCGCCCGGGTGCCAGATGCCTTTCCGCGTCTCGTTATTACGCAGGTCCTCGAGAATCGGCGCGAGAAACTGCGAAAGCAGCGGTGCGATCTCTCCGCCAGGCGTTTCGGAAATTGTGAGTCCGGCACGGCGGGCAAAAGCACGTACCGGCGAACTCGTCCTCGGCCCGCATCGCTTCAATCCGCACGGTATCCGAATCAAAGACGATGCCATCCGGCTCGACCGGCGTACTGATGATGATCCGGATATCCTCACCGACGGCGTCGAACGCGCCGTCTCCTCGGCGCAATAGATCGAGGTCTCGCGTAGCACGGTAAGGCCTGTCCGCCCACAAACGCAGGAGCATGGCACCCTTGAGCACAAATTGCTCGCGCAGACCGGATGCACCAAGCCGGTGAAGGAAGCGCTCGAAGCCGTACGCTGCCATCAAAGTCTGGTAATCGTCGCCCGTGCGCTTTGATTGATTGAGCAGCCGCGCGGCAATTGACGCCGGCAGATTCGCCTTCCTGTCCGTCATGCTGTCGCGTCTAGGTACGGCTGCATGATGCGGGTGACGCGACAGATGCGTGCGAAACGCGCGAGTTCCGTGGCGCCGCCGCGGTAACGGCGATTGAAGTCGCGCAGAGCTTCCACGGCGACATCGATTCCGATCTTGTTGCGGTACTTGAAACAGTCCGCGACGGTTTTAGCGGCGGAATAGACGCGCGCCTCCACCCCTTCCAGGCGATGTAGCTCGATTCCCTCACTCAGCGCTGCGCCTGAGAAACGCGCTACACGAAGGCGCGGGTAATCAAGGCTCGGCTTGCGCGCTTTCTCCG
>JBQTHU010000219.1:0-8362 GCA_052389535.1 Betaproteobacteria bacterium
AATTGCGGCGGGCGTTTTTCGAGGAACGCGCGCATCGCCTCCCGGGTATCTGCGGTTGCGCGCAGCTTCGTATTCATTGCGTTCTGCAGATCGAGGAACTGCTCGGCGTCATAGGCATAGGCGCGCCGCAGGGCCATCTTCGTCATGCGCACGGCGATCGGCGCCTTGCTGTTCAGCCGCTGGGCGAGCGCCATCGCCTCGTCCATCAGCTTTTCGTGCGGGACCACCGCATTCACGAGTCCCCACGCCTTCGCCTGCGCCGCGTCGAACGGCTCGCCCAGCAGACAGATCTCCGCCGCGATCGCATGGCCGACCAGCCGCGGCAGGTAATACGCGGAGGTTTCACCCATCAAGCCGCGCTCGACGAAGTTGACGCCGAAATTGGCGCGCTCGCTGGCGATGCGGAAGTCGGCCGCCCACGCCATGTTGCATCCCGCCCCGCGCGCGACGCCGTTCACCGCGGCGATGACCGGTTTCGTGAGTTCGCTGAACGCGATGGCATAGTAGTAACGCGGCTCGTAGAGCGGCGGATGGGCCGAACCCTCACCGCGTTTCTCCGCTTCGGCGCGCGCCTTGAGATCCGCGCCGGAACAGAAGCCGCGGCCATTTCCGGTGACGACGAGGGTCCAGATCCGCGGATCCGCCTCGGCGCTGCGCATGACCTCCTCGAGTTCCGCGCGCATCACGTTGTCGATGGCGTTGAGACGGTCAGGACGGTTGAGCGTCAGGATCCCGGTATGGTCGCGCACTTCCCACTGTATGGCCTGATACATTGCTGGTCTCCGATGCGAGGCGTCACTCCGGTGTATGCCGAAATTTCTCTTGCTCGACGGTGTGCGACTCCAGCAGCGCCCTGATCTTCGGCTCCGGCTTCCAGTAATGCGGGCCCTTGAGGAATTTGCCGTTCGCGTCGTAGATCGGCCGGCCGTCGGCGCCGAGCTTGCTCTCGTTCGAGTCCATGATGATGTCCAGCACTTCCTCGAGCGGCAGGCCGTACTTGAGCGCTTCCGAGCGGCAGTAGACGACGATGTCGCCGAGCAGGTCCGCTATTGCCACTGCGATGTCGAGGCGCGCGCTGCCGTTCCCGGCGAGCGCCACGATCTCGTCTATTTCGTGCACTTCATCGAGAAGCGTCGCCTTGAACTTGACGAGCCGGTCTGCCACGTCGTCCGGCAAGGTCGGGCGCTCGTGCGCGGCGAGCTTGTACATCGCGTTCATCGCAGCGATGCGTTGCGCGAAGGATCTGCTCATATTGTTTCGGCTGTAGTGGATGCGCGATACCGCGCAGCATACTACAGCACGCGCGGCGTATTCACGCGGCCGCAACCGGCTAGCGAGAGCGTTTCTCAGACTAAAGAAACGCCGGCGCTGTCCGCTGCGCGACATTGAGCGCCGAGCCGGCGCGGAACCACTCGATCTGCGGCGCGCTGTACGTGTGATCGAGCCGCAGCGTTTCGGCCGTTCCGTCGGCGTGCCGTATCCGGCACTCGACCGGCTTGCCGGGCGTCATGTGCCCGAGCCCGAAGAGGCTCAAGCGATCGTCCTCGCGTATGCGCTCGTAATCCGCCGGGTCGACGAAGGTCAGTGCGAGCAAGCCCTGCTTTTTCAGGTTCGATTCGTGTATGCGCGCGAAGCTGCGCGCGATGACCGCCACGCCGCCGAGCAGCCGCGGGCACAGGGCCGCATGCTCGCGGCTGCTGCCTTCGCCGTAATTGGCATCGCCGATCACCACCCATTTCACGCCCTGCGCGCGGTAATAGCGGGCGTTGTCCGCGACCGGCAAGCCGGCTTCGCCGGTGAGCACGTTTTTCGATTTGCCCGCAACACCGGTGCAGGCGTTGATCGCGCCCATGAACATGTTGTCGCTGAAGCGGTTCAGGTGTCCCCGGAACCGCAGCCACGGTCCCGCGGGCGAAATGTGGTCGGTGGTGGTCCTGCCTTTGGCTTTCAACAGGACGGGCACATCGATGAAATCCTCACCGTCCCACGCCGGCCACGGCTGCATGAGTTCGATGCGCTCGCTGTTCGGGTCGACCGCCAGCGTAAGCCTGCTGCCGTCGGCGGGTGGTGCGACATATCGCGTCCCGCCGCGTTCGAAGTTACGTGGGGGCACCTCGGGTGCAGGTTTCGGCGGCCTCAGCATGAACGGCGTCCCGTCCGCGCCGACCAGCGAGTCTTTCATCGGGTTGAAAGACAGCCGCCCCGCGATCGCGAGCGCGGTGACGACTTCGGGGCTCGCGATGAAGTTCATGGTTGTCGCCTGTCCGTCGTTGCGCGCCGGAAAGTTGCGGTTGTAGGAGGTGACGATGGTGTTCGGTGCGGCTGCAGCCTCTTTCGCCCTGCGCCATTGACCGATGCAGGGCCCGCAGGCATTGGCGAGCACCGTGGCGTTCAGCGACTGCAACGCCTGCATCTGGCCGTCGCGGGCTATCGTGGCGCGCACCTGTTCGGACCCTGGCGTGACCATGAACGGCACGCTCGACCGCAGCCCGTGCGCGGAAGCCTGTTCGGCAACGTCGGCGGCGCGGCTCATGTCCTCGTAGGACGAGTTGGTGCAACTGCCGATGAGCGCCGCCGAAACGCGATCGATGAATCCGTTCCGGGCATCGGCGACCTCGGCCGCGAGCTGCGACAGCGGCCGCGCGCGGTCGGGCGTATGCGGGCCGACCACGTGGGGCTCCAGCGTCGAAAGATCCAGCCGCAGCACGCGATCGTAGTGACGTTCGGGGTCGGCTTCGACTTCAGGATCGGGCTCGAGCAGATGAAGACTCGTTTCCATCGGCGGCACCAGATCGGCGCGGCCGGTGGCCCGCAGATAGGTCGCCATGCGCTCGTCCGCGGGAAAGACGGAGGTGGTCGCGCCGAGTTCCGCGCCCATGTTGGTGATCGTCGCCTTGCCGGTTGCGCTGAGCGTCCGCGCCCCGGGCCCGATGTATTCGACGATGGCGTTGGTCCCCCCCGAAACGGTCAGCACGCCCGCGACGTAGAGTATGACGTCCTTGGGGGCGGCCCACCCCTGCAGGGCTCCGGTGAGATACACCGCGAAACGACGCGGATAGAGCAGTTCCCACGGCCGCCCGGCGATCGTTTCGACGGCATCGGCGCCGCCTACGCCGACCGCGCAGGCGCCCAACCCGCCGGCATTGGGCGTGTGGGAGTCGGTGCCGATGATGAGTTTCCCGGGGACTGCATAGTTCTCGAGCACGACCTGGTGGATGATGCCGGCGCCGGGCCCCCAGAATCCCGCGCCGTATTTCGCCGCTGCCGAGCGCAGGAAATCGTAGACCTCGCTGTTTTCGGCGAGCGACTCGCGCAGGTCCTGCGCGCCGTCGTGGCGCGCCTGGATCAGGTGGTCGCAGTGGATGGTAGTCGGCACGGCGACGCGTTCCCGCCCGGTCTGCATGAACTGCAGCAGGCCGGTCTGTCCCAGCACGTCCTGGAACACAACCCGGTCGGGGCGCAGCGCGAGGTAGCTCTTGCCCGGCTCGAGCATCTGCCGCTCCGGATCGTCCAGGTGACCGAGCAGCACTTTTTCGGCGAGTGTGAGGGGCCGCTGCAGCCGGCGCCGCACGACCTCGAGATTGCACGCCATGGTCCTGTAGACGCGCGCCGCCATTTCGGGTGTGGATTCGACGGTCGCCATGGTTTTCCTCCAGTGCCGTTGGACGGGGCTGACTTTACCTATAAACTCCCGGAATAGGCGGCATACAATTCAGTAGTGATGGGAATATGTTGGACGGGGTGGATGCGCTGATCGCGCTGGAGAAATTTGGAACCGTGAGCGAGGCAGCGGTGCGGCTGCGGCTCACCCAGTCCGCCGTGAGCAAGCGCATTCGCAGCCTCGAGCAGCAGGTGGGCTTCCGGCTGGTAGAGCAGGAAGGCCGCCGGCTGCGGCTTACCCCCGCCGCCGTTTCTTTTCTCGAGCGGGCACGGCCGCTCGTGGCGGACCTACGCGCGCTTACGGGACTCGCGCAGGACGGCTCGATCTCGGACTTTTCCATCGCGCTCGCGGACTCGATCGCCTCTTCATGGGGCCCCGAAGTGATCAAGCGCACGCTGCGAAGCCTGCCCGGCATCAACGTGCGCCTGCACGCCCACCGCAGTGTGCTGGTGGTCGAAAGCGTGAGGCTGGGTCGCTACCACATCGGCATGTGCACCGACCTGCCGGAAGCGAAGGATCTCATTCACCACGGGATCGCCGATGAGCCGCTCGTGCTCGTCAACTCCGGGATGGCGACAAAACCGGCGCGCGGACAGCCGCTGATCTCGATCGAGCCTGGGTCGGCCACCTGGCGCGCCATCGAGCCGCAGTTGAGAACGCGCCATCCGGAACTGCTGGCGCGCACCTTCATACCCGTGGAGACCTTCAGCGCCACCGTGCAAATGGTGAAAGCGGGATTCGGAGATGGTCTCGTGCCGCTCGGACTCGCCGCCGGGATGGGCCTCGACCGGCGCTGCTACCGGGAACTGAGCGCGGTGAAACGATACATCTCACTCGTCACCCGCAAAACGGTGAACCAGCTCGCCACTTTCAGGCGGCTGCGCGAGCAACTGGTCAGGGAAACCGCGGGCTATCTTTCGAAAGCGGCGGTTACGGCGCGCGTGTGATCGACGCGTGCCTTTGCCGCTATACTGACCCGCAAAAGGAGGGCTTCCCGATGAAAGCAGTCTGCAGTTTTTGGAATGCTGCAATGACGGCGGCATCGCTGGCGTTTGCGGGCGCAGCGGCAGCCCAGAGCTTTCCGACCAAGACCGTGCGGTTCGTCATCACCTATCCCATGGGAGGCGGCTCGGAACTCACCACACGTCCCATAGCACAGAAGCTCGCGGAGCGCTGGGCGCAGCAGGTCATCGTCGAGAGCCGTCCCGGGGGCAGCGCCATGATCGGCACCGACTTCGTCGTGCGCAGTCCGCCCGACGGGCATACCCTCTTGCTCAGCGCATCGAGCGAGGTGTCGATGAACGTCGTGCTGTTCAGGAAAATGCCGTACGACCCGATCCAGGACCTGCAGCCGGTCACGCTGGTCACGCGCACCGCGCCCGTGCTGCTTGCGCATCCCTCGCTGCCGGTCAAGACCGTGAAAGAGCTGATCGCGCTCGCACGCGCGAAGCCCGGATCGCTCAACTATGCGTCCATCGGCGCAGGCACGCCGCAGCACTTCGCGGGCGAACTGATGAAGACCACGTTTCGCATCGAGATGACGCACGTGCTGTACAAGGGCGCAGCGCCGGCGCTGATCGACTTGATCGGCGGCCACGTTCCGATCGGCCTCACGGCGCCGACCTCCGCCATCCAGTATCTCAAGGCAGGCCGGCTGCGCGCGCTGGCGGTCACATCCGCGCAGCGGCTGGGCGCGCTGCCCGATGTGCCGACCATAGCCGAATCCGGCGCAGCGGGATTCGATATCGGGCAGTGGTTCGCGATATGGCTGCCGGCAAAGACGCCCAAGGACATTGCCGGAAAGATTCACGCCGACATCGTATCGATCGCGCGATCGCCGGAATACAAGCAGCGTCAGCTCGAACTCGCCAGCGACGTCGTTGCGTCCACTCCGGAGATGCTGCGCGACGTCCAGAAAGCTGATATCGAAAAGTATCGCAAGCTCGCGGCAGCGGTCGGCATCAAGCCCGAATGAATTTCTGGATGCGGCGTCCCCAGTTGGTATCGGCCACGTAGATCGAGCCCTGCGAGTCCACCGCGAGGCTGTGGCCGTGGGTGAAGTTGCCGAGCTGGTGCCCCGGCCGCCCGAAGCTCGAGAGTATTTCGCCGCTCGCGTGGTCGAGGATGTGGACCTGCTCGTTGCGTCCGTTCATCACGTAGAGGAGCTCCTGCTCGGGGTCGGGCGAGAATCCCGTCCACCACGCCGTGCCGCGCTTGTCGGGCAGCGTCGGCGTTCCCGTACGCACCCAGATGTTGCGCTTGAAATTGCCCATCTTGTCGAAGACCTGCACGCGGTCGCCCTGGCGGTCGCCGACGTAGACGAGCCCGTCGTTGCTGAGGGCCACGCTGTGCACGACCTGGGCGAACACGCCGCCCACGCCCGCCTCCATCTCTTCCGGTGTCGCCTGCCGCCCCCACTGCCGCAGGAACTTCCCGGTCTTGTCGAACACCACGATGCGGCGGTTGCCATAGCCGTCGGCGAAATAGACATCGCCATTCTCCGGATCGCACGCAACACCGGCCGGCTTGTTCAACCGATCGCGCCCGGCGCTGAGCGCCTTGGCCTTCTTCGTGCCATCTTCGGTGTCGAACACGCCCTTGGCGCCGATCTGCACCAGCAGCTTCCCGTCATCGGTGTATTTCTGAACCATGCCGTCGCCGTTGGCGGTAAGCCACACGTTGTTGTCGCGGTCCACTGCGCAGCTGTGCGGCGTGGACGGCAGCACATCCCAGTCGCCCCAGGAGTTGATCAGGTTACCCTCGCGGTCGAAGGTCATGACGGCGGGCGCCCGGATGCAGGTCTCCTTCTCCTCCTCGGTGATGTCGCCGCGGTTCACCACCCACACGCGGTCACTGTGATCGACGTGCACACAGGCGAGCTGGCCGGTGATCCAGCCTTCTGGCAGCGCCTTGGGCCACCACGGATCGATTTCGAAACGCGGTGATGCGGATTCGGATGCGAGAGGACGTACGGCAGCCGAGGTCGATGAAGCAGAGACGCTCATATCATCGTTCCTTTCCCTGAGATGCTTCAAGCAGAACAACATTATTTCTGCTGCCTCGCGTAAACCATCCGAATCGACAGATGGCTACTTCTCGTCCAGTAAGGATGGTTGTACGGCGAGCATAGCGCGATTAGCTGCGGAGTGATTCGAGTATGTTGGCCAAGTTGGAGCGTACTCTTCTGACTCATACCCCCACGCGGTCCAACCCGGTTGGGTACCTCGTGCAAAGAGTTCTATAAAGGGGCCGGAGCTGCAAGACTCTATGATCGAGTACTGCTCATCCGGTTTTCGGCTGTGTTCTCGCTTCATGGTTCTAATTATGTTCACCTGCCTTCGCCCCGGACTCAATGTTCTTGCGTTCTTACCCTTTATGCCGAATAAGATGAGTTCCGTTGTATTCCGAAAGTAAAAACCAACACCCCGGCCATCTGGTCCGCCGTCTTTGCGCACTTTGTGCCAGACAATGTTTGACTTGTACTGAAATCCCCAAGCTTTCATTACGCGCAATCCATCCGGCAAGACTGCGTTAGGCACCCAGAGATACAAATGCGCGATTTCATCGGTAATCTGAGACACCGGTAAATCGAGTATGTCGTCGAGCGACATAGTATCGTAACGATTCAGCCGCTTGTGTTCAGGCGCAATTTTTCCAGTCTTGTTTTGAAACTGCCACGGTGGATCGGCAAGAACAGTCCGAAACTTCGTGTCTCCGCAACGCTTGAGCAAGTCAGCAGCCGCCTTCATGAATTCTCCCGGGATTTTCGCGCGGGTGTGGCCTTGTAACGAGCTACCGGCTCCTGGAACAGCGGCACCTGCACGTGCTCGCTGATGAAATCACGCATAAACTCGCGCAATACTTGGCCAGCAGATCTATCCATACTCTTACACGTGCGAACAAACTCATCGCGCAGCGGGCCTTCTACCCGGAAAGCGAACTGAACGTCTTTTTCCATGATTTCGACGTATGCCTATGCAATGTATAGGCATTGTATTTGCTGGTACGGACTTGTCAATCCAAGCCCCCGGTGCTAACGACTCCGCGGTACGTATAACATTGATTATTAGAATAAAACAAGGGGAGAACCCATGTCGGATCTACGGCGATTGAAGGTGTCGTTGACCAAGCACGGCGCGCATAAGGTTGCAGCACTACTGATGAAGTATGAGCCCAGTAACGTGCTCGATCATCTTTCTGGCAGTGAGTCTGGAATAAATATTGAAAGGGCGCAGGCAAAGAAAACTCTTTCTGTCGGTAGTAACGACGCGATTCCGACGCTCTGGAATGAGGCGAAGTTGCGAGGTAGCGAGACGGTCGGGGCCCTAGTCCTTATAGGAATTATTTTTAGCCACCATACCCTAGTCTCAGTCATGCAGAACAGCGCTTCAAGGCGCCCGTTTTCTGGAAGGATCATTCGTGGCAGAGGAATCGATGGCAAAGCATATACAAATTTCGCGCATATCATCGAAGAGCTGGGATACAGCACAGAACATTCTCCCGATCATGTTGAGTACAACCTGCACAAGCTATTCCAGATCAAGGGACTCAACGAATTAGCAACTGAACTCATTAAGCTAAAACTGAATGAAGCGGGCTGGACGAGAAAGAACTCTCTGGTGGACGAATCGATCAGGCTTCGTTTCTATGACGTGTTTTCCCTGACGAAACCGCAGTTTCTGGCGTGGCTGACCACCGGCA
>JBQTHU010000220.1:0-13982 GCA_052389535.1 Betaproteobacteria bacterium
GCCGCGCTCACCACGGGCGCGTACGGGCGCGTGCGCATCCAGTTCCGGACGCCGATCGGCCGCTTCGAGGGGGTGGAGGAGGCGCTGGCCCGCATCGGCGGCCACACCTACATGATGGACGCGGCACGCGTCATGACCGCGGGTGCGATAGACAGCGGTGAAAAACCGGCCGTGATCTCGGCGATCGTGAAGTATCACCTTACCGAGCGCGGGCGCATGGTGATAAATGACGCGATGGACGTGCACGGCGGGAAGGCGATCTGCATGGGGCCGAGGAATTATCTTGGGCGCTCCTACCAGCAGGTGCCGATCGCGATCACCGTCGAAGGCGCCAATATCCTGACCCGCTGCATGATCATTTTCGGACAGGGCGCGATCCGGGGGCATCCTTATGTCCTCCGCGAGATAGAGGCGGCGCGTGAAGCTGACGCGGAAAAGGCGGTGCGCCACTTCGATGAAGCGTTCTTTGGACACATGGGATTCATCGTCAGCAACGCGGCGCGCGCCCTGTTCCTCGGCCTGACGGGCGGGCGACTGGTCCCGGTGCCGGGCGATGCCGACACCCGGCGCTACTACCAGCAGCTCACGCGCTGGAGCGCCGCCTTCGCCTTTGCGACGGATCTCGCCATGCTGATCCTGGGCGGACAGTTGAAGCGCAAGGAAAAGCTCTCCGCCCGGCTTGGCGACGTGCTGAGCCAGCTCTATTTGTGTTCCGCGGCCCTGAAGCGCTATGAGGACGGCGGACGCCTGCGCGACGAGTTGCCGCTCCTCCATTGGTCGCTGCAGGATGCGCTCTATCGGCTGCAGTCGGCGCTTGCCGGACTGGCGGAAAACTTCCCCGGATGGACTGCGCGCGTGCTGCTGCGCATCACCGCGTTCCCGCTGGGGAGCCCGCATCTGCCGCCCAGCGACGAGCTCGGGCATCGCGTGGCATCCATACTGCTCGAGCCCTCCGCGGTACGCGACCGCCTCACCGAAGGCATGTATATACCGGACAACGAGGAAGAGCCGATCGCGCAGCTCGAGCAGGCGATGCGGGCAGCGATCAGCGTCGAAGGCATATACGCGCGCATATACTCGGCTGTGCGGGCCGGGCGCATCAGTGGCAGGACGCCGGACGAACTCGCGGCCCGGGCGGAGCAGGCGGCTGTCATCGAGCGCGCCGAGCTGCAGGCGCTGGTCCGTGCGAAGGCCTTGCGTCGCGCGGTCATCATGGTCGATGACTTCCCGCCCGACTTCGGCAGGGAAGAGGCCGCACAGCCGGACGCGCGCGATATCGCTGCCGCGCGGAAAATGGCTTGACACAGAGATGTCGTAAACGCTCGCCGCGGTAAACATTGCGGCCCATGGGAGGAAAAAGAAGATGACCTCACAAGACCAGGCGCACGTGATCCCCGCCGAAACGGCCCGCACGCTGGACGGGTTGTTCACGGAGCGGGTCAAGCGCACGCCCGATCTCGTAGCCTGCCGGCATTACAACGACCAGCACGGAAACTGGCGCGATTACACCTGGGGGCATCTCGCTCACCAGGTGCGCCGCTGGCAGGCCGCCCTGGCAAGCGACGGGCTGCAGGCGGGCGACCGCGTCGCGGTCATGCTGCGCAACTCCCCGGAGTGGGTCATCTTCGATCAGGCCGCGCTGGGCATGGGGCTCGTGGTCGTGCCGCTCTACACGCAGGATCGTCCCGACAACGTGGCCTACATCATCCAGGATGCCGGCTGCAAGGTGCTGCTGTTCGAGGGTATCGACCAGTGGCACAGCCTGCGCGAAGTGCGCGATCAGCTTGCGGGACTGAAGCGCATGCTCGCGGTGGATCCGGGCGTGGCCGATCCTGCGGAGCCCCGGCTGCAGTCGATTGGCGAGTGGCTGCCCGACGAAGGCGGTGATCCGAGGGCCGTTGCAACGGACAGAAACGCGCTCGCCACCATCGTCTATACCTCTGGCACGACCGGGCGGCCCAAAGGCGTGATGCTCTCGCACAACAATATCCTCAGCAACGTCGAAGCGTGCCTCTCGGTGCTGACGCCGCGCCTGGATGACGTGTTCCTGTCATTTTTGCCGCTCTCGCATACCTTCGAGCGGACCTGCGGTTATTACCTGGCGGTGATGACGGGCGCAACGACGGCGTATGCGCGCTCGATACCCCAGCTCGCGGAAGACCTGCAGAGCATCCGCCCGACGCTGCTGATATCGGTACCGCGCATCTACGAGCGCGTCTATGGCGCGATCCGGGCAAGGCTGGCGGAAGGGCCGGCAGTCCGCAAGAAGCTTTTCGAACTCGCGATAGACGTGGGTTATGCGCGCTTCGAGCATGCGCAGCGTCGCGGTCCCTGGCTGCCTTCGTTCCTGCTGTGGCCGGTGCTGGATGCCCTGGTCGCCAAAAAAATCCGGGCGCGCCTCGGCGGCCGATTGCGCGCCGCCATTTCCGGCGGCGCTGCGTTGCCTCCGGAAATCTCACGCGTGTTCATCGGTCTCGGCATCACCGTTCTGCAGGGGTACGGGCTCACGGAGACGAGCCCGGTATCGTGCGCCAATTTCCCGGATGACAACCTGCCCGCGAGTGTCGGCAAGGCGGTGCCCGGCGTGGAGGTGAAAATCGGCCCGAACAACGCACTCTTGATCAAAGGGCCCAATGTGATGCTCGGTTACTGGAACAATGAAGCGGCGACCCGGCAGATGATACAGCAGGACGGCTGGCTCAATTCCGGGGATACCGCCCGCATCGACGAGCGTGGACACGTCTTCATCACGGGCAGACTGAAGGAAATCATCGTGCTCTCCAACGGCGAGAAGGTGCCCCCGGTGGACATGGAAGCGGCGATCATGCGTGACCCGCTGTTCGAGCAGGTCGTGCTGCTCGGGGAAGGGAAGCCCTATCTCAGCGTCGTGGCGGTGATCAATGCAGACCAGTGGCAGAAGGCGTGCACCGAGCACAAGCTCGACGCCGCGGCTGCAGGACTGTTGAATTCGAAGCAGGTTCAGGAAATTGTGCTCGGGCGCATTGCGCTCATGCTGCGCGCGTTCCCCGGATACGCGCAAGTGCGCCGCGCGCAAATCACTCTCGAGCCGTGGACGGTCGAGAACGGCCTGCTGACGCCGACCATGAAACTCAAGCGTGCCAAAGTGATGGAAAAGTTCAACGCCGAGATCGACGCAATGTACGCAGGGCATTAGCCGGGATGAGTGCCCAGGACGATTCGAGCGCGGAGTTGCACGGCAAGGAACCCACGCTGCGGGTCGTGCCCATGCCGGCCGACGCCAACCACACCGGCGATATTTTTGGCGGCTGGATCATGGCGCAGGTGGATATCGCGGGCAGCATACCGGCGGTGCGCCGCGCCAAAGGGCGCGTCGCCACGGTGGCCGTGAATTCGTTCGTGTTCAAGAAGCCTGTGCTGGTCGGCGACGTGGTGAGCTTTTACTCGGAAGTGGTGCGTGTGGGGCGTACCTCGATTACGGTCAACGTGGAGGTCTACGTACAGCGCCGGCCGCGCATCGACGAGTTCGTGAAAGTGACCGAGGCAACGCTGACCTATGTCGCGGTGGATGGGGAGCGCCGGCCGCGCGTGGTGCCGGCGGAAGAGTGAGGATTTTAATGCTATCTTTTTTTCGGTGTGCCGTGAGCCGGTTTCCGGGCACCGTCCAAGGAGGGGACCATGAAGATCTACAGAAGGCGGATGGCAGTCGCGGTCGCGCTGGCGGTGGGCAGCGCGAGCGGCCTCGCATACGGCTCCGGCTTCCAGCTCATGGAGCAGAACGCAAGCGGTCTCGGGAACGCCTACGCGGGGCAGGCGGCGGCCGCAGAGAATGCGAGCACGGTCTTCTTCAATCCGGCGGGAATGACGCGCGTTCCGGGCAGGCAGGCGGTGCTGGCGGTGCACGCGATCGGCCCGTCGGCTGAATTTTCGAATTCCGGCGGATCGACCGCGCCGTTGGGGCTGTCGTCTCCGGGCGGCAACGGTGGGGATGCCGGCGGCTGGGCCGCGGTACCGAACGCTTATCTCACCTGGCAGCTTACGTCGCGACTGTGGTTCGGGCTGGGGCTGAGCGTGCCGTTCGGCCTCAAGACCGAGTACGACCAGGGCTGGGTCGGCCGCTTCCAGTCGCAGAAGTCGGAGATCAAGACCGTCGACATCAATCCCAGCATTGCCTACAAAGTGAACGACGTGCTTTCGCTGGGCGCCGGCATCAGCTATCAGCGGGCCGAGGTGAAGGTCGATCGGTCCGCGATTCTGGCACCTCCCGTCGAATCCCGCGCGCATATCGACATCGACGACAGCCAGTGGGGGTTCAATCTCGGGGTGCTGGTAAACCTCACTCCCAGCACCCGCATCGGGCTGACGTACCGTTCCGCGATGGACTACGAATTGACCGGCAACATCAGGTTCAGCAACGTCCCGGTACTTGGCACCGCAACGAACGGCGTCCGCGCCAACGCGGAGCTGCCCGACATCATTTCGTGGGGCATCGCGCATGTCTTCAACCCGCGGTGGGAGATGCTGGCGGATATCACCTACACCCGGTGGAGCAAGATCAAAGCCGTGCCCTTGGTGACGACCAGTGCCTCAGCCGTGGTTCCGGCGGCCGGCGTGACGCTGGACACTTTCGATTTCCAGTTCAAGGATACTTACCGCGTGGGCCTGGGGGTGAACTACAAGTGGAGCGACGCCTTCACGCTCAAGCTGGGCGCAGCATACGACAAGAGCCCTGTGGAAGACCGGTTCCGCCTTACTTTTCTTCCCGACAGCGACCGCACCTGGCTCGCGATCGGGGCCCAGTACCGGATGTCGAGGCAGGCGACGCTCGACATCGGCTATGCGCATATCTTCGTCAAGGACGGCTCGATCAATCAGCAGCGCGGCGTGGCGGCGCTGCCGCTGCAGGGCAACGTGATCGGTGTGTACGACAATCACGTCAACATCGTCAGCGCGCAGTTCAGCTATTCCTTCTGACGAAGGGCCGGCGCGCGCAGAAAGCAACGCAAGCCCGGGGAGGCAGCGTGCTAGAATCGTCGGCAATGCGAGGAACCGTGATGTCCGCCGCTTCCCCTCTGATCGTTCGCAAGGCTGCGGTTCTCGGCGCCGGCGTCATGGGAGCGCAGATCGCCGCGCATCTCGTCAATGCCAACGTCCCGGCCGTTCTGTTCGAGCTGCCCGCCAAGGAGGGGGATCGGAACGCGAACGTGCTCAAGGCGATCGACAATCTCAGGCGCCTGGAGCCCAGCCCGCTTGCGGTGCCCGCGCGCGCCGCCTACATACAAGCCGCCAACTACGACGACCATCTGGCACTCCTCGGCGAGTGCGATCTCGTGATCGAAGCGATCGCCGAGCGGATGGACTGGAAATCCGATCTTTATGCGAAGATCGCGCCGCATCTCGGGCCGCAGACGGTCTTCGCGAGCAACACGTCGGGTTTGTCGATACGCGAGCTTGCGCAAGCGCTGCCTCCCGAACTGCGGCCCCGGTTCTGCGGCGTGCACTTCTTCAACCCTCCGCGCTACATGCACCTGGTCGAACTGATCGCCTCCCGCGATACGCGCGCCGAAATTCTGGACGGACTGGAAACGTTTCTCGTCACGACGCTCGGCAAGGGCGTCGTTCGCGCCAGGGACACGCCCAATTTCATAGCCAATCGCGTGGGCGTGTTCTCGATGCTCGCCACGATACACCACGCGCAGCGTCTCGGGCTCGGCTTTGACGTGGTCGATGCGCTGACCGGCTCGCTCATCGGGAGACCGAAGAGCGCGACCTTCCGTACGGCGGACGTCGTCGGGCTGGATACCTTCGCCCACGTGGTCAATACCATGGAAGATGCGTTGCCGCAGGACCCGTGGCATCGTTATTACGCGGTGCCCGAGTGGCTCCAGCAACTGATCGCGCAAGGCGCGCTGGGCCAGAAGACGCGTCGCGGCGTGTATCAGAAGCGCGGCAACGACATACACGTGCTCGATCTCGGCATCGCCGGCTATCGTCCTTCCGAGGCCAAAGCTGACGATGCAGTCGTCGAAATACTGAAGAACCGCAACGCCGCCGAGCGTTTCCAGCAGCTCCACGCATCGACGCATCCGCAGGCGCAGTTCCTGTGGTCGATCTATCGCGACACGTTCCATTATTGCGCCGTCCACCTCGCGGAGATTGCGCACAACGCGCGCGATCTCGATCTCGCCATACGGTGGGGATTCGGCTGGGGCCAGGGCCCGTTCGAGATCTGGCAGGCGGCGGGTTGGGGCCGGATAGCGGGATGGGTCTCCGAGGACCTCGCTGCCGGCCGCGCGATGGCTGCAGTTCCGTTGCCGCAATGGGCCGCCGACCCGGCTCGCAGCGCGGTGCACACGCCGCGAGGCTCTTACGCACCGCAAAGCGAGGCGTATCAGGAGCGCTCCCGGCTCCCGGTGTATCGACGCCAGGCTTTCCCCGACCGTCTGCTGGGCGAGGACGTCCGCTACGGCGAGACGATATTCGAGACCGATGCGGTGCGCTGCTGGCACACCGGGGACGACATCGCGATCGTGAGCTTCAAGAGCCGCATGCATACCATCGGCGATGATGTGCTGGAAGGCGTGGCGCAGGCGATCGAAGAGGCGGAGCGCGGGTACATGGGGCTCGTCGTCTGGCAGACCGAGCCGCCGTTCTCGGTCGGCGCCAATCTGAAGAAGACGCCGGCAGGAGGCGTGAGGTCCGGCCAGCCGTCCCCCGTGGGACGTTTTCTCAGGCAGTTCCGCCGTGCCACGGAGTCCACGGTACTGAAGGCCGCTCAGGCCCTGAACGTGGCCGACAGATTGATGGCAGGCAAGCTCGCGGAAGTGGAGCAGCTCGTAGTGGCATTTCAGGAGACGACGCACAGGCTCAAATATTCCATGGTGCCCACCGTGGCTGCGGTGGATGGGCTCGCGCTTGGCGGCGGGTGCGAATTCATCATGCACTGCGACCGGGCGGTTGCGACGCTGGAAAGCTACATCGGGCTGGTGGAGGCGGGCGTCGGATTGCTGCCTGCGGGTGGCGGCTGCAAGGAGTTCGCGGTGCGCGCGGTGCAGGATGCCAGGGGCGGCGACATGTCGCCTTTCCTGCAGAAGTATTTCAGGGCGGTGGCGATGGCGGAAGTGGGTCGCAGCGCCGAGCACGCGCGCGAACTCGGTTATTTGCGCGCGACCGATCGCATCGTGATGAACCGCTTCGAGCTGCTCGATATCGCGAAGGCCGAGCTGCGCGCGCTGGCAGCGGCCGGTTATCGGCCGCCGCTGCGGCAGAACGCCATTCCGGTCGCGGGACGCAGCGCCATCTCGACCATCAAGGCGTTCATGGTCAACATGCTTGCGGGCAACCACATCTCCGAGCACGACTATCTGATCGGCACCCGGATCGCGACCGTGATGTGCGGGGGCGAACTCGATGGCGGCAGCCTGGTCGATGAGCAGTGGTTTCTCGATCTCGAGCGCGAGCATTTCATGGCGCTCATCGCGACCCAGAAGAGCCAGGCGCGGATAGAGCACATGCTGAAAACCGGGAAACCGTTGCGCAATTAGGATCCGATATGGCGAAACAGGTGCAGGACGCGTACATCGTCGCGGCGACCCGGACGCCGGTGGGCAAGGCGCCGCGCGGCATGTACCGCAACACGCGGCCGGACGACATGCTGGCGCACACGCTGAAAAGCGCCATCAACAGATGCCCGGGGCTGGAACCGGGGGCGGTCGAAGACGTGATCGTGGGCTGCGCGATGCCTGAAGCGGAGCAGGGCATGAATGTCGCGCGCATCGGGCTGCTGCTCGCGGGGTTTCCCGACAGCGTATCCGGCATGACCATCAACCGCTTCTGCTCGTCCGGGCTGCAGGCGGTCGCGCTTGCCGCGGATCGCATCCGGCTCGGCGAAGCAGAGGTGATGATCGCCGCAGGCACTGAAAGCATGAGCATGGTGCCGATGGGCGGCAACAAGCCGAGCTTCGGCCCGGCCATTTTCGAGAAGGACGAGAACGTCGCCATCGCCTACGGCATGGGCATCACCGCGGAAAAAGTCGCCGCGCAGTGGAAGGTATCGCGCGAGGAGCAGGATCTTTTCGCAGCGGAAAGCCATCGGCGTGCCGTGCATGCGACAGACTCCGGACACTTCAAGGATGAAGTCACGCCCTATGCCGTCACCGAGCGGGTTCCGGATCTGAATGCGCGCGAGGTGAAGGTCAGGACGCGGGAGATTGTGAACGACGAAGGACCGCGCCGCGACACCTCGCCGGAGGCGCTGGCGCGGCTGAAGCCCGCGTTTGCGGCGAAAGGCAGTATCACCGCCGGTAACAGTTCGCAGATGTCGGACGGCGCCGGCGCGGTGGTCCTGATGAGCGAGTCCGCGATGAAACGCTACGGGCTCGCGCCGCTCGGCCGCTTCATGGGTTATGCCGTGGCGGGCGTCCCGCCGGACATCATGGGCATCGGCCCGGTCAAGGCCATCCCCAAGGTGCTGAAGGGCGTGGGGCTCGCGGTCCAGGACATCGACTGGATCGAGCTGAACGAGGCGTTCGCCGCCCAGTCGCTTGCCGTGATACAGGAGGCGGGGCTCGATCGGGCGCGGGTCAACCCGCTGGGCGGCGCCATCGCGCTGGGCCACCCGCTCGGCGCGACGGGAGCGATTCGCGTCGCTACCCTCCTGCACGGCCTGCGCCGGCAACGCAAGAAATACGGCATGGTGACGATGTGCATCGGCACCGGGATGGGGGCGGCCGGGGTATTCGAGGCGCTGTGAGTCGTCAGGCGATGTGCGTAATTGGCGTCGGGCGCGCGATGCCGAAACCCTGCACGTAGTCGATCTCTATCTCACGCAGCATGTCGAGCGTCTCGCGGGTCTCGACGAATTTCGCGACCGTGCGCATTCCCACCTTCTGGCACGCGAGATTGACCGCCCATACCTTGATCAGCTCCGTGGGGTCGCGGTGGATGTTCTGCACCAGCGCCCCGTCGACCTTCAGGAAATCGATGGCAAGGCCGGCGAGATGCGAAAAGGACACTCTTACGCCGCCGAAATTGTCCACCATGATGCGGCAGTCCGGCTTCACGGCGGAGATGAAGCGCTGGACGCTTGCATGGCGCGCGATGAGGTCATGCTCGTCGATCTCGAAGCACAGCGCCCGGGGCGGAAAGCCCGAGCGATCCAGTTCACCGCGCACGAACGCGGGGAACCCCGGATTGTCGAGCGCCGCTTGCGACACGTTGACGCACATCATGGGAAGGCGCTCCGCGGGGCGATCCCTGCGCCGCGCGCCGCCCCAGGCGGCGAGAGCCCGGATCACCCACCGGTCGAGTTCCTCCGTCATCCCGAGACTGTCGGCGAGATCCAGGAATCCGCCCGGAGGCAGCAGGTTGTCTTCCTCCTGCTTGAGCCGCAGCAGCACCTCGTAGCATTGCGGTTCCGCCACGCCGGACCTCACGGCGACGATTTTTTGCGCGAAAAGCAGGAACTGATCGTGACGGAGGGCGTGCTCCAGCATCGCTCGCGGGTCGTCCGATCCCATCAGGCGCTTGCTCATCAGGCTCAGGTAGAGCGCCTGACCGCCGTCCTCCGGTACGCCGCCGTCAGCGGCGCCGCGCGCATCCTCGCCGGCTGCGCCGGCGTTTTCTTGCGCGGATTTCGCCATCACATGTTGGGATAGTTCGGCCCGCCGCCGCCTTCGGGCGTCACCCACACGATGTTCTGCGTCGGGTCCTTGATGTCGCAGGTCTTGCAGTGCACGCAGTTCTGCGCGTTGATCTGCAGGCGCGGCGCACCATCGGGCTCGCGAACGATCTCGTACACGCCCGCCGGGCAATAGCGCTGCTCCGGCGCATCGTAGAGCTCGAGGTTGACCTTGATCGGCACCGCGGCGTCCTTGAGCCGGAGATGGCACGGCTGGTCTTCGTTGTGGTTGGTATTCGAAATGAAGACCGACGACAGGCGGTCGAAGGTGATGACGCCGTCCGGCCTGGGATAGTCGATCGGGCGCGACTCCTGCTTGGTCTTGAGCGATTCGTTGTCGGCGTGCTGGTGGTGCAGCGTCCACGGCGCGTGGCCCCGGAAGACGATCTGGTCCATGCCGACCATCAACGTTCCGGTGAGGAGGCCTTTGCTCATCCACGGCTTGAAGTTGCGCGCGCGATGCAGCTCATCGTACAGCCAGCTTCCGCGAAACGCGTCGGGGTAATCGGTCAGCTCGTCGCCCGAGTCGCCGGCGGCGATCGATGCGAACGCGGCTTCCGCTGCCAGCATGCCGGATTTCATCGCGGCGTGGGAACCCTTGATGCGCGACGCATTGAGGAATCCCGCGTCGTCGCCGATGAGGCACCCGCCCGGGAAAACAAGTTTCGGCAGCGACTGCAGCCCGCCCGCGGCGATCGCCCGCGCGCCGTAGGCGATGCGCTTGCCGTTCTCGAAGAAGGGCCGGATCGCGGGATGCGTTTTGTAGCGCTGGAACTCCTCGTACGGGTTCAGGAAGGGGTTGCTGTAACCCAGCCCCACCACGAATCCTACCGCCACGAGATTGTTCTCCAGGTGGTACAGGAAAGAGCCGCCGTAGGTGTCGTTCTCCAGCGGCCAGCCCGCCGTGTGTATCACCAGGCCCGCCCGGTGGCGCGCAGGCTGGATTTCCCACAGCTCCTTGAGGCCGATGCCGTACACCTGCGGGTCCGAGCGTTCGCAAAGGGAGAAGTGGCGCTGCAGCCGCCGTCCGAGGTGCCCGCGGCAACCTTCCGCAAAGAACGTGTACTTGGCGCGCAGCTCCATGCCGGGTTGAAAGGATGCGGTCGGCTTGCCGTCGCCTCCGACGCCCATGTCGCCCGTCGCGACTCCCGTCACGCGGCCGTCGCTGCCATACAGGACCTCGGCCGCAGGGAAGCCGGGAAATATCTCGACGCCGAGCGCCTCCGCCTGCTGTCCCAGCCACCTGCAGACGTTTCCCAGACTCACGACGTAGTTACCGTGGTTCTGGAAGCATGAAGGCAGCATGAAGCCCGGCACTTTTAACGCACCCGCTTCGGTGAGAAACATGAACCGGTCCTCGCTGACCGGTGCATTGAGCGGCGCGTTCAGCTCCCGCCAGTTCGGCAGCAGTTCGTTCAGCGAACGCGGATCCATCACCGCGCCGGAAAGGATGTGCGCGCCGACCTCCGAGCCTTTTTCGAGCACGCACACGCTCACTTCGTGTCCGCGCTCCGCGCCGAGTTGCTTCAGGCGGATAGCCGCGGCGAGCCCCGCCGGGCCGGCGCCGACGACTACGACGTCGTATTCCATCGATTCGCGTTCAGCCACTGCGGACTCCTCGCACTTTCCCGGGCTTGTGCCGGGCATTATACCGTTCGCTTTTCACCGGATGCGCCGGGATGCCGGCGCGTCGGATGACATTCAGCGTGCAGCGGCGATCACGGCATGGGCGGCCCGGACGCCGCTGCGCACCGCGCCTTCCAGCGTGGCGGGATAGTCACCGGCCACGTAATCGCCGGCGAGATGGAATCCTGCCAGCGCGGTCTCCGAAGCGGGACGCCGGACGCCGACCGTGCAGGCAAAGCTCGCGCGCTTCTCCGCGATGACGCGGTGCCACTGCAGCTGCGGCAGCGGGCCGAAGCATCTTCCCACTTGCGCGTGTACCTGTGCTGCGAGCTCGTCCTGCGTGAGATCTTGATGCGGGCCTGCCGCGCTGATCACGGCGGCTACGAGGCCGGTCTGTCCGCATATCGCCTCGCGGTCGAATACCCAGTGTGCGATGCCGCCTGCGATGCCCACCATGGGCGCCGGCAGGCGGACGGGGTCCCGAAATTGCAAATAGACGGAGTAGATAGGCTGATACTCGAATCGTGCAACAGTCTCTTCCACGCTGCCCAGGTTCGGCATTCCGGCAATGACCGCCAGCAGCCGGTGCGGGGAAAGCGCGCATATCACATGCGTGTACTCGCGACACTCGCCGCGCGCTACTACGCTGTAGGCGCCGTTGTGATGCGAGAGCTGCGAGACGGTATGCGCGAGCAGGATTGCGCCGCCTCGGTCGCGGACGTAGTGCGCGGCCGGCTCGGGAAACAGGGAGGTCAGATCGCGGCGGGCGACCAGCAGGTCGCTCGCGCCGGCCGCCGCGTCGAGCCCGTCCCGCAGCACATGGAGAAAACTGCTGGCAGACGCCTGCTCGATGGGTGTATTGAGCGCGCTCACGCACAACGGCCGCCACAGGTAGCGCACCATGTCGGGGTGCTGATGATGCCGGGCGAGCAGATCCGCAACGCTCACGTCCCGCTCGAGGCGATAGTTGCTGGCGCGCAGGAACCGCGCAAACCGCATCGCTGCCATCCGGGCGCCCAGGGTCACGCCGCGCGCCGCGAGCAGGGCGGCAGCAAGATGCAGCGGCGCGGGGAGAGCAGGCACGCGCATGCGAAACTTCCCGTGCATGCGCCACTCGAGCGGAAGCCGCAGCAGCGCGCGCTCCGCGGGGCCATTGACCATCGCCACGAGACGCAGCAATTCGCTGCACGCACCGATCAGCACGTGCAGTCCGTTATCCAGAACCGCGTCCCGATAATCGACGCGTCGCGCGCGCCCGCCGAGGTGGGCGGCGGCTTCGTAGACCGTCACCGGGATGCCGCGTTCGGCTAGCGTCACCGCGGCCGCCATGCCCGCGTATCCGCCGCCCAGTACGGCGACCGTCACGATGAGATCACGATGCCCGACGTTATGGCGGGCAGCCGGGCGGCTAGACCGCCCCGGCGGTGGCGCGCGTGCTGCGCTCCGGCGGTTCCGCGGCCTGCGTCCCGCGCCACACCGCGGCGGGCACATGGACATGGCCGTCAAAAATGCGGCGTGCGGTACGTATCAGCGCCGCTCGACGCATGATCGCGGGCGCCTTCTCCAGTTCGACGTCGAGGTCGATCGCGATCATTCCCGAAGGATGCTCGATCCTGACGACGCCTTGTGGCGCCATCAGCAGCGGCGCGATCTGAGCTGCAACCGTTCCGGGTATGGCGCACGCGGAAGCGACGCACACGGTGCCGGTCACCGCATGCGCCTTGTGGCAGGAATACGGCACGAAATAGCGGGACGCAACGGTGCCGCCCTTGCATGGTTTAGCCAGCAGGCCGATCTTGGGCACCACAAGCTTCGATACATCGCCCATGCCCATCAGTTCGCCCGCCTTGCGCCGGATCGGCTCCATGCGCGCGTACAGATCGCGGTCTGCATCCAGTTCCGCGGCGCTTTCGTGTCCGGTCTTACCGAACTGCTCCGCGTGCATCAGGATCATCGGCATGGCGACGTCCACGCAACTTACTTCAATGCCGTCGATCACGTCGAGGGCGCGCCCGGTGGGCAGCAGCTTGCCCGTGACCGACCCGATGGCGCTCTTGAAGTTGAGTTTTACCGGCGCCGCCGTCCCCGGCACCCCGTCTATCGCGGCATCGCCCTCGTAGGTTACCTCTCCGCCCGGCGTCTGCACGATCGCTTCCACCAGTGCCTGCGTGTTGACGTTGTAGATGCGCACCGTGGTCTCGGGGTGGCGCGCGGCTACGAGTCCGGCCTCGATGGCGAACGGGCCGACTGCGACCAGCATGTTGCCGCAATTGGGCTTGGTATCGACCAGTCTTTCGTTTACCAGCACCTGTGCAAACAGATAATCGACGTCCGCATCGGGGTGGCGCGACTTGCTGATCATCGCCACCTTGCTGGTGAGCGGGTTGGCGCCGCCGATGCCGTCAACCTGATAATCGTGCGGCGAGCCCATGGCTGCCAGCAGCACGTCGCCCCGCTGCTGCGGATCCCGCGGCAGGTCCGAAGCGAGAAAAAACGGGCCGCGCGACGTGCCGCCCCGCATCAATACGCACGGTATCCTGGTTTGCATGACGATGCTCCGAGTGGATTGATGCCTCGATTATAGATTAACGCTCTGGTCGTTCGTCAGAACGCATAGCGGCGCAACCCGCCGTCCACGGGCAGTACCGCACCTGTGATATAGCGCGCGATCGGAGAAGCGAGAAACACCGCAAGGCAG
>JBQTHU010000221.1:0-4693 GCA_052389535.1 Betaproteobacteria bacterium
TTCCGGTTCAGCGATGCCGCCTAGCCCCGTGCTGCGTACGCTTCTACGCCAGGAGAACGGACATCATCGTCCGGATTGCGCCTGCTGTCCTCGTGCGGGGCCGACCGGCCGGGACATCGATACACCGACTTGGCGTCGCGCTACATCGCCGCCGCACCGGATATCGCCAACGAAACCGCGGCGTACCTGGAGCCGGCCGGCAGGAAATGAACTGCAGCAGGCGAGGGCATATCGGTAAATACCGATACTCTTGCATCGCCTGGCCAGCACCATGCGAGGTCGGTCGCTACTTCCGGGATTGCTGGTCGCGGTGATTGATGAACTTCACTACATCGGCCGCATCAATTCGGCCGAGCGGACCGTCACTATAGCTTGACGCAAGTACTTTGCCGGTCGCATCAATGATGAATTCCGAGGGTTGAATGATACTGCGACGGTCTTCCCACCACGAACCCAACATGTCGGCAACACTTCGGGTTACGCCAAATCCTACCGGAAAAGAGACCTCCGCAGCGACCACGCTCGCCTAATCCTCAGCGTCCACGCTTGCGGCAAAGATGCTCACGCCCAAGGAATCCAGCTCAGCCTCGTGCCTCTCAAAGCCGGCCAACTGCCGGCGGCAATATGGTCACCAATGCCCTCGATAAAACAGGAGCACACCATACTTCGAGTTCAGCGCCGCCGGCAAGTTAATCGTTCCCCCGCCAGCGATATTCACCGTCACGCTCGGGAATGAGTCCCCGATGCCAAGCTTTTTCGGCATCTACGCCTCCATACTTACGTCAAGAAACGACTCCCTGACCGCCGCCGCAAGTCTTCACTCGCAACCGCGCTGTCTTCGCCAGGCTCCAACCGCTTATCCCACGCAAGCAACGTATCCGCATCTCGGAGGTAATACAGGGCAAAGCACGCCGCCAGCATCGGCCAGGCCGCAAAGAACAGCAGGTTTGACCAGGGGTTGAGATAATTGCCAAATGACGACAGCGTCGATATGCCGTGAAACACCAATACCAATCCATAGGTCCAGCGCTTCATATACCCAGCCACAAACGCGAGAATAATAAGGAGCTCGACGAGCCCGATTACGTAGAAGACACTCGGTTCAAGATTCAGAGAATAGAACTTCTGAAAAACTTTTGCCGCGTGTTCCGGCTTGACGATCTTGTCGAGCGTCCACATCAGCATCACGATAAACACACCCAGGCGAAGCAACAGCAGCGTAAGGGGCAGGCGTTGTATTACATTCATTGCCGTCTCCTCTCGAATCGCGCTCAAATCAGCGTCCCAACCGGGTGAAGCCTGTAGCGCTCGCATACACGTTTTGGAATGAATGTTCCATAAAACCTCAAAAAATTTTTACGGGCTTCAGCGGCTGAAGTGGCTCGGATGCCCGGCACCAGCGCGGGTTTTCCGGCTTCGGTGCCGGGTTTTGGTCCTCTTGCCCTGCGTAGTGGCAATGCCAGACAGAGCAGCACTTACGGCTTCCCGCATCGTTTCTCGGTCCACGCTCACTCGCGACATGATCCGCACACCCTGCAAAACGACAATCAGCAAGCGCGCCAAAGAACGTGGTTCCACACCTGCTTTCAATTCGCCTGCAGCTCGGGCCTGAAGGAGTCGTTCGTATAGTGCATCTTCCATCCGGACAAAAGCTTTGCGTATGAGAGCAGAGACCTCCCGGTCCTCGACCCCCATCTCGGCGGCCGTGTTTGTGAGCAGGCAGCCGCGCCTCAATCTCTCAATCGGTGCTTCGACCAGATTGATAAAGAAAGACTTTACTGCCTCGCCCGGCGAATCGCCCTGGTTCAGCCGCTGAAGGTTGTCGCCGACGATCGCGTCGAGATAAAGGTTTATTCCGGCAATGAAAAGCGCCCGCTTGTCCGGGTACGCGGTGTACAGGCTCGCGCGGTGCACCCCGGTGCGTGCGACAAGGTCCTCCACCGCGGTGCCGTCATATCCGAGGCTCCAGAAGGTCTCCATCGCCCGCTTGAGCAGGGCCTCTTCGTCGTATTCCTTAGTCCGTGGCACGCGGATCCTCCATTTACGGCGCCTCAATTCTAGAACAATTGTTCCATTAATACGAGCCCGCGGCAAATCGGGTAGTGTCTCACTGAGACACGACCGCAAATCGGGAATTGACCCGTTTTCGCGGACACTTCAATCAAGGTCGCGCAGCCGTTGTATAGGCCTGCTGCCTGCCATAAATGAGGACCCCCCGGGTGTAGCCAGAAACGGCGGTTGCCTCCGGCCGCGTAAGCTTGACGAAAGTCAACGAGTTCACGATAGCGGCGCCTGGCTCAGGCTGCGCGCAGTGCCGGGCACTTCTCAACTTCGCCTATATCGGGGACCAAGTGATCCGGCTCTTATCTGTCTTAGGTTTCGCGCTGCTTTCATTCATCGTGCTTGCGGCTGAAGAAGCTCAGGCGCCGGTACAAACGGTCAACGTCAGCGTATGGCCCATGCTGATTTTTTCGCTGATCCTCGTTGGCATGATCGGTGGCTTTGGCGTTTACATCTGGGCCAAAGAGCGTAAACGCAAGGGACAAGGATAAAAGGGCCCCGACGGACGTGGCGTCGTTCAGCCTGTCGCAGCGGTTCTGGGTTGTTCTCGTATCGCCGTTTGCCGTGGCAGCGCTCGCGGATGTCGGAGACCGAAACGCGCGCAAGGCCGCGGAACAAACCGAGGCGGCCTCGTATTTCCATGCAAAGGGATACGCCAACCTCGGTATTCGCAGAAAGGATCTGCCCTCGGTAGGGCAGTGCCGCCTCTGGTTTCCGGGACGGCCGGCTGAAATGCAGCCGCCGGAAGGCAAATGCGCGCGCGTAAGCCGGGACATTCCGCCGGGTGCGTGGCTGATCGCGCGGTCCACGACCGATCCGCTCCACGTCAGCGTGCACGCATACGACGAACAAAGCCCCGGCGCCGTGGTGGCCATCGGCATCTTTGCGTTCGAAACACGGGACTTCGTCCGCTACGCGAGCCCTTGATCACGCTCCGGGGGCATCGGGGCCTGCGTCCCGAACGAGATCTTTCCGGTGTGGAGAGCAGTCGAGTGCCCGCGTGCCGCGATAGGTTTCGCGCGCGCGGCGTATCACTCCTGCTTCTTGACCGCCCCCTTTGCCTTGGCGTGACTCAGCAGCTGCGCACAATCGCTGTCCTTGCCGGGACCGGTCTCGATGAAGGGCACCAGCGCAAGGAGCGGGTTGATGACCGCCAGCGCCGCAGCCGCTGCCCCGCGCGCAGCAATCGGTCCCGCCTTCGGCCGCACCTTGGGATCCTTGAAAGGCCCCTGCACCTGCACCGGCGAGCGCAGCGAAAACAGGCTCATGTCCTTGGGCTCGGGATATGTCACGAGGTCGAGCCGTTCCGCCTCGAGATTCACCGTGCCCTCGACATTGACGATGGTGTCCACGGTGTCGATCACGAAAATTTCCGGGCTCGCCACGCCATCAGCGAGCGAGAAGTCGGCGACCGCGCAGCGCAGTTCCACCTTTTCCTTCCTCCGCGTGCCGAGCAGCGTTCCAGCTTCTGCGAGGTCGAGCCCGAGCAGTTCCACCAGCAGCAGGTTGACTTGCCCGCCGTCCACCGCGACGCTTACCTGGCCGTTGCTCGTCCCGAGCAGTTCGCCGACCGAGACCCCGTGACCGCGCAGCTTGCCGCGTCCGTAGAGCGTCCCGAGCGTAGGCTGCATCCCCTTCTGCTCGGGAAAGATCTGCTCCAGCTTGATCCCCTGCAAATCCATGTCCATGTTCGCGACGAGCGGATCCTTGCGCGCATCGAGCACGATGTTCGCCTTCACCCGGCCGCCCGCCACGCCGAAGGACACCGGCTCGAGCTGCAGTCGTGCATTCTTGAGCACCATGTGCGTCGAGAAGGAGTTGATCGGAACCTGCTTCGGCCGCATCACGCGCTGCGCTTCGAGCTTCACGTCGGCGTCCAGTGCAGTCCACGCGCCGGTATTGAACGGTTCGTGCGGCAGTACGGTGGGTTTCTTCTTCCGCGTTTCGGCTTTTTGCTTCTGTTCCTCCGACGCTGTTTCCCCGGGGCCGGTCTTCGGCGGCGCGCCGATGAGCGGGCCGAGGTCATCGAGATCGAGGAGCTTCGATTTGAGATCGGCCTGGAAGTAGGGTCGCCTGCCGCCGGCGCGGTACGCTACCTGTCCCCGCAGGTCGCTGTCACCGACCTTGCCTTCGAAAGAGTCGAAGCGCCATTCCTGACCGGTGTGGCGCAGATGACCGCTCAGCGTGTAGGGCGGCGTGTCGGGAAACTTGATGCCCGTAACCTTGTCGAGCGCGCGCAGCGTGGGACCCGCCAGGCGCAGACGCATGTCGATGGAGGCAAGGTCGGCTGCGAAGGTGCCCGTGGCCGCGATATTGGTGCGGCCCACCGTCGCCTTGGCGTCGATCTCGATCGGCGTATCGGGGGAGGGCTGAAGAGAAGGCACCCGCGCGGTGCCCTTCGCCGGCTCGCCCTTCAGCCTGCCGGTCGCCGTGAGACTCAGTTCGGCGCCTTCTCCGAGCGCACCCTTGACCGTCACATCGAGCGCGGTATTGTCGATCGCGTTGCGGTAAAGAACCTTGCCATCCTCGACGTTCACCCGCTTGATGAGGAACGGGCTGCGCTGCGCCTCGCCGCCGTCGCCAAAACGCCACGTGGCGCGGTCTCCGTCCTGTTCGAGCCCCGCCGTGGCCG
>JBQTHU010000222.1:0-10721 GCA_052389535.1 Betaproteobacteria bacterium
GCGCTCGCGAGTCCTTCGACGGTCTGCACGTCGGCGCCGTCGCACAACGCGGCAAGCTGCAGGCACGAGGCGATCGGCGCGCCGTTCACCATCACCGTGCAAATGCCGCAGGCGCCGATGCCGCAGCCGTGCTTGGTGCCGGTAAGGCGTAGATCCTCGCGCAGCACGTCTATCAGGAGCCGATCGCCGGTCTTGAGTACAACTTCCACCGGATCGCCGTTGAGCGTGAACTTGATCTGCACGGGGGCCAGTCGCTGGGAAATTGCGGGTGGACGGATTATATGCCAAGGCCTGTGCACGATGCCGCAGGTCCGCTGTGTGAAAACGTCAACGTCGCCACGGATGGCGATGCTGCAGACGGTGGATTAACATTGCGCGAACATTCCTGCCTTCACGGAGCAACCGTGTTCGACGCGCATTTCCACATCATCGACTTCCGCTTTCCGGTGCAGGAGAACCAGGGCTTCATGCCGCCCTCGTTTCCGGTGGATGCCTATCGGAACCGCACGCGCGATCTCGGCGTCACCGGTGGGTGCGTCGTATCGGGCTCGTTCCAGGGTTTCGATACGACCTTCATGTTCGATGCGCTGAAGCAGTTCGGCCCGAAGTTCGTCGGCGTCATCCAGATTCCGGCGAGCGCGACCGATGAGGAGATCCGGCGTCTCGATGAAGCGGGGGTGCGCGGCGTGCGTTTCAATCTCGTCCGCGGCGGCTCAGCGAGCGTCGAAGACCTCGATCGACTCGCGCGCCGCGTCCACGCGCTGGTGGGCTGGCACGCCGAGCTTTACGCCGACGCGCGCGATCTCGAGCCGATCCAGGCTACGCTCGCGACACTGCCCGCGCTCAGCATCTCGCATCTGGGGCTGTCCACCGCCGGGCTTCCGACGCTGCTCAAGCTGGCGGAGAAGGGGATGAAGGTGAAAGCGACCGGCTTCGGGCGCGTGGTGGACATCGACGTGCCGGCGGTGCTGCGCGCTCTCGCGAAGGCGAATCCGGAATGCCTCATGTTCGGCACCGACCTGCCTTCGCAGCGCGCGAAGCGTCCGTTTCTGCCGAGCGATATCGGCCTGATCCGCGAGAGCCTGGACCCGTCGCTGTGGGACAGGGTGTTCCGCGACAACGCGCTCGCGTTCTACCGGCCCAGGCAAGTGTAGCCGCTCGGACTGGTCGTCATGCCAGCGTCGTAGGCCCGCCGCGGAAGGGTTCAGTCCCGGGCTGGCATCCACAAATCCGCCGCTACTCTGGGTCCCAGCCTGCGCTGGGATGACGCTTTCCAGAAATCCGTCACCGCCCAGATAACGCTTAACGGTGTGCCGTCTCGGCCGGTTTCTATCCGTCGCGCTCGAGTATCGCGCGGATTTTGTCGGCCGGCACCTTGATGTCCACGCCGGCGCGCTCCTCCTGCAGCAGCATCGGCACGCGCGAATCGCGCTCGCCCCAGCCGCGGTTGAGCGCTTCCGTCATCTCGGCGTGCGTGAGGTTGGCGATGCGCATCGGCACGCCGATCTCGCGCGCGAGTTCCGTCGCCAGCGTCACGTCCTTGTGCGCGAGCTTGAGCGCGAAGTCCGGCGGCTCGAACACGCCCTGCAGAAACTGCCGCCCGAGCCGGTCGAACGTGCGCTGGCGCCCGAGCGAGCACTGCCGCACCGCCGCCCACAACTCCAGCGGGTCGACGCCCGCTTTCACGCCCATGGTGAAAACTTCGGCGAGCGCGGTCTGGATCGCATAACCCGCGCAGTTGTGCACGAGCTTCGCCACCGAACCGGCGCCGATCGGGCCGATGTAGATCACCTGATCGCCGATCGCGTCCAGCACGTGCCGGTACTTCTCGAAGACCGCCTTGTCGCCGCCCACCAGCAGCGCGAGCTTGCCGGTTTTCGCGCCACTCGGCCCGCCGCTCACCGGCGCGTCCAGCATGGGGATGCCTTTCTCCGCGAACCGCGCGTACAGCCGCCGGGCCACCGTGGGCGAATTGGTGGAGAGATCGAACCATGGCACGCCTGGCCGCATGCTTGCCAGCAGCTCCTCGCCCACTGCCTCGGATTCCCGCGGCCCGGGCAGGGAAGTCAGCACCACGTCGGCGACTTCGCCCACCGCGCGCGCCCCTTCGGCCCACGCCGCCCCCGCCTTGAGATGGGGCGCGGCCGCCTCGCGGCGCAGGTCGTGCACCACCAGCTCGTGGCCGCCCTTCCGGGCGTTCAAAGCCATCGATCCGCCCATCGTGCCCAGCCCTATGAATCCGACCCGCATTTTCAAGCCCCCGTCTGTTCTGTGGAGGACGGTTGTAGCCGACGCGCAGCGTGGGTGTCAATTTGATGAAAGGCCCGTCGTCTTGCTAGCCGGTCCGGGCGTGGGTAACATTTGGGCCAGCATGGCGTTCTGAGGAAAAGTTCTGCTCGGATTTTTGCATTCGGGAGGGAGCCGCGCGGGGCGTGCCGCGAAGCGCTGCACCTGGCGAGCGGCCAGGGGCACGGGTTCCCGCCCGCCGGTGCCGGCATAGGCCACATGGCCTCGATCACGAAAATTCCCGTCAGCACCGGCATCCTGTGGGTTGACATTCCCGTTGCGGATGTCCGCATCCTGTGCGGGTGCCCCGAAGATTGCGTCAAGCACCTGCTGCGCAAGGGCCTCATCATCCCGATCGAAGTCAACGGCGTCGCCTGCGAGACCGGCCCCAACGCGATCCTGCTCTCCGATCTCGCCATCCAGAACGGGCGTCTGTGCAGCCGCTCCGAGTTCCCGGTGCTGCAGATGCTCTACAACCAGGGATTGATCGTCCCCAAACATCCGCGCAACACGGGCCTGCTGCCGCTGCTCATCGGCTCGCGCCGGCAGGTGGACGCGCAGATGGCCTACATCTTCCGCGGCAACTACGGGCTCACCTCGCGTGAGGAGCTGATCGCGGCCGGCGTCCCGCGCGCGCAGGCCGACGAGCTGATGCGCATGAAGCTCGCCTTCGCCTTCGGCCGCATCCGCCCCAGCGAGGAGCTGGTGCAGCCGGTTTACGTGGAGAAAGAGCGCGTCGAAATCCGCAACGGCGTCTACATCCGGCGGTTGAGGACCAACGTCTTCGAAATTTCGCACGGCGAAGACAAGGTCGAAGTGGACCTCAATCTCGCGCCGGGCGAGATGTACGAGTGCCCCTACACCCTGGGCAATCACCTGCTCCAGCGCGATTACTTCGCCATCGTCCACACCGGGGACGGCGACGGCTGGGACATGAACCGCCCGGCGATGGGCAGCATCGTGCTGTTCCAGGGGCGCGTCTATCTGATCGACGCCGGGCCCAACATCGACCATGCGCTCACGGCGCTCGGCATAGGCGTGAACGAGATCGACGGCATCTTCCACACGCACTGCCACGACGATCACCTGATCGGACTGACTTCCCTCATCCGCGGCGACCGGCGCATCGCCTATTACGCCGTGCCCATGGTGCGCGCCTCGGTGGTGAAGAAGCTCGAAACCATCATGCGCATCTCGGAGAAGGATTTCGGTGCGCTCTTCGACGTGCACGATCTCGAGCTCGAGAAGTGGAACGATATCGAAGGCCTTGAGATCAAACCGATCCTCTCGCCGCACCCGGTGGAGACGACGATCTTCTATTTCCGGGCGATGTGGGAGGGCGGCTATCGCAGCTACGCGCATCTCGCGGACATCGCCTCCTTCGACGTGCTGCGCAAGATGGTGACGAAGGAGGAGGACCAGCCCGGCATCACCCAGGCACGGTTCGACAGGACGGTGCGCGATTACACCCAGCGCGTGGATGTCAAGAAGATCGACATCGGCGGTGGGCTGATCCACGGCGCGGCGATCGATTTTCGCGGCGATCCTTCAGGCAAGCTCATCCTCGCGCATACGGCGCGGCGGCTTACCGAGAGCGAGCGCGCCATCGGCTCGGGCGCGCCGTTCGGGACGGTCGATGTGCTGATCGAGGGCATCTCCGACGAACTGCGGCGCCGCGCGTTCGGCTACCTGCGCGATTATTTCCCGGAAGTGCCGATCCACCGCATCCGGCACCTCATGAACAACCGGATCCTGGTGATGAACCCGGAGGTCATCCTGGTGAAGGAAGGGCAGCCGGTCGCCGACATCTATCTCATCCTGAGCGGCAGCGTGGAAATGCTGCGCACCGGGGTGCCGGGGAGCCACCTGCTTTCCGCGGGCTCGATCATCGGCGAGACGCCGGCGCTGCTCGATACGCGCGCCGACGAGACCTACCGCGCCGTGAGCTTCGTGCAGGCGATGCGCCTGCCGCGCGATCTCTATCTCGATTTCGTCAAGCGCAACGCGCTGTACAAGGAAGTGGTGGAGTCGCGCGACGAGCTGGAATTCCTGCGCTCGAGCTGGCTCTTCGCCGACGGCGTGTCGTGCATGACGCTGAACCGCCTGGTGCGGGCGACGGAGCCGGTGTCCTTCGAGATGGAGCGCACGATGGGGCTGCCGCAGAACGATCTCATCGTGATGCGTTCCGGGGAAGCGCTGCTCACCACTTCCGCGGGATACGAAGAATCGCTCAAAGCGGGCAGCTATTTCGGCGGGGCCGCGCTACTCAATCATGCCAACCACGACGCGCAGGTGCGCTTTCTCCAGGCGACGGACGCGTATCAGGTCCCGCTCGGAAGCATCCTGGACGTGCCGGTGGTCCGCTGGAAGATGCTGGAGACGCACCGGCGCCGCTACCAGGACTAAAACGCTCCTGTCTACTGCAGCGGCGAGAACGCCGCCGGCATCACGATCTTGTTTTCCTGGCGAAGGAGGTGGTAGACCTCCAGTCCCGCTTTTTTCGCGGCGACCGACGGCGGCCACGCGCCAGCAGCCTGCGCCTTCTTGCGCGTTTCATTCCGCGCATCGAGCGTCGGATACGGCCAGATATGCACGAACTTGTTGAGACCGCCCAGCTCGGAATACCACACCGCCGTCACCGGCCCGAACTCGAGCCGTGAGGGCAGCGCGTGTTCCCAGCATTTGGTGAGTTTCGGCAACTCGCCGGAGGCGTAGGTGTAGAGACGCATCTCGAAATACGGGCCCTGCTTGCCCGGCTTGATCTCCGGCGAGAAGGCAAACGGCACCATGATGTCCGCCTGCTGGTTGACGATGAATTCACCGGTCTTCGGCGGCCACGCGCCATCCTTGACGGCCGCCGCCCGGACGCGCGCGCGCTCCTCGAGGTCCTTGTAGGGCCAGACGTGGATGATCTGGTTGAGCGGCCCGATCTCGGTGTGCCAGAAGGCGGCAAGCTCCGAGTACTTCTTGCGCTTCTCGTACGCCTCGCCAAATCGCTTCTCGACTTCGGGCAGGCTGTGCGGCTTCAGGTCGTAGGTTCTCACTTCGTAGATCATCGATGGGTCCCTTTCCGGTTGGGGTGGGAATTCGGTAAGCCGGCGCGGTAATCGAGCCGGCCGGAGGCGGCCAATTTACTCCGAAGCCCCGGCATTGGCCAGTGCGCCCACGCGTCCCGCCGCGTGATGGTGCGACGCCCGTTTGGTATCATGCGCGCTCCTTAGCGCCCGCAGCGCACGAGATGCCGGTCGGCGCGGGCCCGTACGACACCCATACCGCAGGGAAGGCGACGATGATGGCAACAAAGAAGAAGACAACCTCTAAATCCTATTCCTCCAAACCGACCGGGCTGACCTTCGCAACGCTCGATACGAAAAGCGGTTTTCGGCTCGGACTGAAGACTGAGCGCGGCGTGCTCGACGTGGAGGCGGCGTCGAAGCTGTTCGGCATCGGGGCGCCGGTCACGATCGACGATGTGCTTGCCGGCGGAGACTGCGCGCCTTTGCGCAGGCTGCTGGACAAGGCGGAAGCGGATAAGCGCGGGCGCAATCTGATCCTTCCCGAATCGCGCGTGAAGTTCGGTCCCGCCGTGCCGCATCCGGAGAAGATCGTCTGCGTCGGATTCAATTACCGCCAGCACGCTCAGGAAATGCACATTCCGATTCCAGCGGTGCCGCTGCTGTTCAACAAGTACGACAACGCGCTCCTCGGCCACCGCGGGCGGATCAAGTTGCCGACGAAGGTGTCCTCACAGTTCGATTACGAAGTGGAACTGGTCGTTGTAATCGGCCGCAAGGCACGCGACGTGCCGGAGGAAAGGGCGCTGTCTTATGCCTTCGGCTACGCCAACGGCAACGATATCTCTGCGCGCGACCTGCAGCGGGCGACGAGCCAGCTCATGCTCGGCAAGACCTGCGACGGTTTCGCGCCGCTGGGGCCCTGGCTGGTGAGCGCGGACCAGATCCCGGATCCGCAAAAGCTGGAGGTCGCCTCCTACGTGAACGGCGAGCGACGGCAGCATTCGAATACCTCGGACATGATCTTCAGTTGCGCACAAATCGTGAGCTATTGCTCGCGGCACATGACCCTGGTGCCAGGCGATGTCATTTACACCGGCACGCCGCAAGGCGTGATCCAGGGCTACCCCGAGGATAAGCGGGTGTGGCTCAAGGCGGGCGACAAGGTGGTGACCGAGGTCGAGAAGTGCGGCACCCTTGAAGTGACGCTCGCGTAGGCAAGGGCGCGGAGACGAGGCCATGGCTACGACCCGGAAGGCGGCTCCCCGGAAGCACTCCTCAAGGCCGACGGGACTCACGTTTGTGACGCTCGACACCCGGGACGGCTATCGGCTCGGGCTCAAGACCGGGCGCGGGATACTGAACGTCGAAGCCGCTTCGCGGCTCTACCGCGTCAAGGCCCCGCTCACCATCGACGAAGTGCTGGCGGGCGCCGACTGCGCGCCGCTCAAGCGGCTGATCGACCGGGCGCTCCATGACGAGCGCGGCAGGCGCGTGCTCATACCCGAGTCGCGCGCGAAGTTCGGCCCCGCCGTTCCGCATCCCGGCAAGATCGTCTGCGTGGGCTTGAATTACCGCCGGCACGCCCATGAGACCGGCAACCCGATTCCGCCGGTGCCGATCCTGTTCAGCAAGTATAACAACACGCTCGTCGGACACCGCGGCCGCATCGTGCTGCCGAGCAAGGTATCCACGCAGTTCGATTACGAAGTCGAGCTGGTCCTCGTCATGGGCCGCAGGGCGCGCGATGTGCCGGAGGAGACGGCGCTTTCGTACGTGTTCGGCTACGCAAACGGCAACGATTTCTCAGCACGCGATCTCATGCGCGTGACGAGCCAGCTCATGCTCGGCAAGACCTGCGACGGTTTTGCGCCGCTCGGGCCGTACATCGTGAGCGCCGACCAGATTCGCGATCCGCAGAATCTCAGGATCGCCACTTACGTGAACGGCGAGCGGCGGCAGAATTCAAATACCTCCGACATGATCTACAACTGCGCGCAGATCGTGAGCTACTGCTCGCGCCACTTCACCCTCGATCCCGGCGACGTGATCTACACCGGAACGCCGGAAGGGGTGATCCTCGGCTATCCCGAGGACAAGCGGGTGTGGCTCAAGGCCGGCGACAAGGTGATGACCGAAGTCGAGAAATGCGGCGTGCTGGAGGTGACGCTGGGGTAGGACGTTGTCAACCGGCCTGCGATCCGATCTGAATCAATGCCGGGGCCCGGCCGTCTCGACATCCGGCCGGTTCCTGTTCATACTGTGCGTCCCGGAAATGGCATCAACCCCCGGCATTCTTACCCTGCGTCACGGGTAGCCGTAGCATCATCCCAGAATACGACGTCGCCTACAGAATGGAAGGAGTATCAGCATGGCCAATCAACAACCCTGGAAAACCCACAACTGGTTTGTCAGCCAGTGGAATTTCGCGCCGGAAGTCACCAAGGACTTCAAGTTCCCGAAGCAGATCAAGATCCACGACATCACGCTGCGCGACGGCGAGCAGCAGACCGGCATCATCATGTCGATGGACGACAAGATCCGCATCGCCGAAGCGCTGGCGGAAGCCGGCGTGCACCGCATCGAGGCGGGCATGCCGATCGTGTCGCCGTCGGACGCGGCTGCGATCAAGGAGATCGCCAAGCGCAATCTGGGGCCGCAGATCTTCGCGTTCTCGCGCTGCATGAAAGAGGACGTCCAGCGCGCGATCGACACCGGGGTCAACGGCGTGGTGATGGAGATCCCGTCCAGCATGCACATGGTTGATCTCGCCTACAGGTGGAAGATGGAGAAGGCGATCGAGACCTCCATCGAAGCGACGCGCTTCGCGCGCGACAACGGGCTCGAGGTCGTGTTCTTCCCGATCGACTTCTCGCGCTCCGAGATGGAGTGGGTGCTCAACCTCATCAACCGCGTCGCGACCGAGGGCCACATGGATGCGCTGGCGCTCGTCGATACCTTCGGCGTGGTCTCGCCGCACGCGATGCAGTACTTCGTGCGCGAGGTGAAGAAACGCATCAAGGGCAAGCGCCTCGAAGCGCATTTCCACCAGGATTTCGGCATGGGTGTCGCCAATACCATCATGGCGGCGGCGGAAGGCGTCGAAGTGCTCCACACAACCGTGCTCGGCGTGGGCGAGCGCGCGGGTAATACGCCGATGGAAGAGACCGTCATGGCGCTCCTCACGATGTACGGCGTGGACGTCGGCATCAAGTACGACAAGCTGACACCGCTCGCACGGCTGGTGCAGAAGATCACCGGCGTCGACGTGCCTTCCAACAAACCCGTCGTGGGGCGGCAGCTCTACCAGATCGAATCCGGGATCATCGCGAGCTGGTACAAGAACTGCGGCGAGGAGAACGCGACCGAGCTCTTCCCGGTGCGCGCGGAGTTCGTCGGCCAGCCGCCCGCCGAAGTGGTCATGGGCAAGGGCAGCGGCATCGATTCGGTGAAGCAGTGGCTGGCGGAACTCGGCATCGAGGCGAGCGACGAGGAAGCGACCAAGATGACCGCCGCAGTCAAGGCCTATTCGCTCCAGACCAAGAAGCTGCTGACCGAGGGCGAATTCCGCAAAATCGCCGAGGACGTGAAGGCGCAGCGCGCCGCGGCGTAACAGCCGGTTTCGCGCAAACGAAAAGCCCCTGTGCGTTGGCACAGGGGCTTTTTTGGTTCTTGCTGCGGGGCCTTCGTTCCCGCTCTTATATATTCATCTCGAGGACGTAGAGACCGCCGGTGAAGCGGTCGCCGATGTACACCAGCTGGCGGTCATCCACGTAGACGTCGTTGATCTGCACCGATCCCTTGGGTGAGAGCTTCGGCGCCCCTGGCACGAAATACGCCACTTCCTTCGGCTGGTACGGGTTGGCAAGATCGTAGACCCGCACGCCGCCGTTGAAGAACGTGCCGAGCACGATACTGTCCGAGCGCCACGATACGTCGCCGGGATAGTTCTCGTAGAGGTTGTGCGCGCCGAAACGCCCGCCGCGCTTGGTGAACACTTCCGCCGATGGCAGCGGCAGTGTCGCGATCGGCACCGGGTTCCTTTCCTCGCGGATGTCGAACACCCAGGCGAGCTTCGGCCAGTCTATGCCGTCGTCCTTGGTGCACTCGTCCGAAACGATCATCAGCCCGCGTGAGAACAGCGGCAGCGCCGTATGCGTGAAGCCGTTGTACGGCGGCGAATAGTTGTAGCGCGAAATCTCTTTCGGGTGGGCCTTGTCGCTGATGTCGAGGATGACCACGCCGCCGTCGATATAGGCGACGTAGGCGCGGTCGGGCCGCTGCGGGTAGACCTGGATGTTGTGCGGCCGATAGCCGCCGTCGAACTTGGGATGGCGTGGCAGCGCCGGCGCCGCGTCGCCTTCTTTCTGTCCCGGATACCACCAGCGGCCCACTTCGACCGGCTTGGAGAGATTGCGCACGTCGATGATGCGGTAGAACTGGTGGTCGTTGGGGTTGCGCGGCTGGAAGTCCGGCGCACCGGACGACATGTGCAGGTATTCCCCGTCAACGCACCACAGGCAGTGCACGCCGAGCGAATGCGGGCCGGACGCGTCGAAATGCGTGATCTTCTTCGGCTCTTCCGGCTTGCTGATGTCCCAGATGTCGAACCCGGCAGGCTTCATGCCTCGCTTTCCGCGGATCTGGTGCGAGACAAACATCGTGTCGCCGAGTACTTCCAGGTTGTTCGAGCGCATTTCATTGTGCGGCAGCTCGGTCTGGATGATCTGCTTCGGGTTCTTCGGATCGGTGACATCGATCGCCGTGAAGTTCTTCGGCGCCCCCTCGTGCCCGAGCCACATGACGCGGCGGCCGTCCTTGGTCTTCTGCATGCCCATGCCTTCGCCCACGCCGCCGAATCCGCCCATCTCATGATGTGAAACGAGCTTCATGTTGAGGGACAGGGACTGGGACGCCTGCTGACCCGGACTCATCGATGAATTGAGTGCCATGTTCTCTCCTCTGTGGAATGTGGGCAGCATTGTAATTCAATTCCCGCCGCGGAATGCGCCGCCGGTTGCTGATATGCTGGTGCATGCTCCATGATGCGGGCTCCATCGAAAGAGAAAACGGCATGCGCGAACTCATCCCCCTCGGCGCGAAAATCGGGGCCCTCCTCAAGGCGCGCAAGCAAACGGTGGCAGTCGCGGAGTCGGCAGCAGGCGGGTTGATTTCTGCGGCGCTGCTCGCGCAGCCGGGCGCGTCCGCGTATTTCATCGGCGGTGGCGTGCTCTATACACGCAAGATGATCCTCGCGTTGCGCGATACGCGGCCCGCGACGTACGAGGGAGTGCGCGGGGCGACCGAGCAATGGGCGCTGCTGCTCGCGCGCACGCTGCGCGAGCGCGTCTCCGCGGACTGGGCGCTGGGCGAAAGCGGCGCCGCCGGGCCCACGGGAAACCGTTACGGCGACGCGCCGGG
>JBQTHU010000223.1:0-7631 GCA_052389535.1 Betaproteobacteria bacterium
AGCTTTGCAAAATCCGAGCGCTTGTACTTTCGCCTCATTGTGTCTTTACGTTTCTTCAGCGCGTGGCGTCGCTTCGCGCGCTTCCGCCTGCGGCGCCATTGTTAGCCGTCGCGCCTCTGAACGAGAGACGTGAGTGCTGCATGTTCATGGGACTTCAGCCACGTGATAGTGAGCGCGCCGCGTATTACGACGAACTCGACCGCAATCGCTGCAGCGAGCGCGAACGCCGCGAGGTGATGGAGGAAAGCGAGGAATGCGGACACCGAAAGCAGTGTAGCAATGCGCTTTTCGGGCCGCTGTCTCGCACTGCACCTCCACGGATCAGCGTGCTGCAAGCCTGGTTACGGCTCTCCGCCGCCGCGTGAAGCTGTGCCAGCCGCGTTTGAGCCACGTCCAACCGGCGCGTGCGAGACGCGACAGTTCCCTGGCCCGTGCCTGCCGCGCTGCATCCTCGACCGCTGCGACCTGGGCATAGTCCAGCCAGACGCCGCTGCGGGCATAGGCGCCCGCGACCGCCGGATCCGTCCACGAGATCGAGATCCGGCTCGATTCGCTGAGGGCACTGGCGACGATGCTTCCGGCGGCACCGGAACAGAACCGGGTGCCGGCCGCGACGATATAGTCTTCGCCGTCGCCTTCCTGCGTGATCCAGACCTGGCCCTCGATCACGCGCACTTCCGTGCCGCGGTGGGCGGTGATCGTAACCGCCTCGCGCGCTGACAGTTTCACCAGCCTCGCGCGCGCCTTGTAATCGGTGATGGGCTTATTCATAATCATGTGCCTCCTGCATCCATATCGGGCAAGCCGCCATCGGCCTGCGTGCGCATGAATATGCCGCCTCCTAGCACTACATACAAACGCTATTTCCGCATTCCATGAATGCGTTGATTGCATGCGTAGAAAACGCGACCTGCCGGCGCTCGACCTGCTGAAGGCGTTCGAGGCCGCGGCGCGGCACCTTTCCTTCACCAAGGCCGGCGCCGAGCTCTACCTCAGCCAGTCGGCGGTGAGCCGCCAGATACAGCAGCTCGAAGCGCAGCTCGGCGTGGCGCTGTTTCTGCGCCGCACCCGCGCGCTGCTGCTGACGGACGCAGGTCAGCGCTATTTCCGCGCCGTGGCGCAAGCGCTCAAGGATCTGCGCGAGGCGACGGCGCGACTGGAAGGGCCTTCTCAGGATTGCACCGTGCGGGTGACGACCACGGTGACGTTCGCATCACTGTGGCTCGTGCCGCGTCTCGCGGACTTCCAGGAAAAGCATCCCGGGATCGCGGTGCACGTTGCGGCCGACAACACCGTGCGCGACCTGGACCGGGAAGGGCTGGATCTTTCCATACGCTACTCCACGGCGCGGGTGGCGGGTCCGGGCGCATCGAAGCTCTTCGGCGAGCGCGTGCTGCCGGTGTGCAGCCCGAAGCTCCTCGCGAGGCGGCGGATCGAGCGGCCGGAAGACTTGCAGCACTTCGTCCTCCTGCACTACGAAGACCCGGAACAGAACACGCCCTGGCTGTCGTGGGAGGTCTGGTTCGAAGTGATGAAGGTCAAGCGCTTCACGCCCAAAGGCACGCTGTACTTCAGTCACTACGACCAGGCGATCCGGGCCGCCGTCAACGGGCAGGGCGTTGCGCTGGGGCGCCTGCCGCTGATCGCCGGAATGCTGCAGGAGGGCTCGCTGGTGGCGCCGCTGCGCGATGCGCGTTACAGCACGGATTCCGAGGACCGCGCCTACTGGCTCATCACCTCAGACGCCGCGCACGCACGCGGCCCGGTGCAAACCTTCGTGGCGTGGCTCAATGAACAGACTTCAGCGCTGCGTGCGCCGGATCAGGCCGCCCCTGTTTCGGCGCGCCACAATTCGGTGAAGCGCTGAGCGAACTGCGGCCCGCGCGCCTCGTCTTCGTGCTTGAAATAAACGCATGCTTTCGCGTACGGCTGCGCGACGATCCGCTCGATCCAGCTTCTCAGGCGCTCATCGTCGTAATGCGTGCGCCGGAGCCGAAAGTATCCCCATTTGGACGTCGCGACGAGCGGCGTTTGCTTTTCATCGGTGTCGCTCACGCAGAGGGCGGCATTGTGAGCGCGTAATGTCTCGTACACCTCGTCGTCATGCCAGGAGGCGTTGCGAAACTCGAATGCGGCGAGCCTGTCAGACGGAAGGACGCTGAGCAAGTCGCGCAGCCGCGGCAGGTCTTTCTTGAGGAAAGGCGGCAACTGGAAGAATACGACGCCCAGTTTGTCGCCCAGCGCAGACGCGCGCCGCAGGAACTCCGCGACTTCGTTCTCCGCGTCCTGCAGGCGCTTGTCATGGGTGATGCGGCGCGGGGCCTTCAGCGTAAAGGTGAAGCCTTGCGGCGTTTCAGCCGACCAGCGCGCCAGCATCGTTTCCGCGGGCATGCGGTAAAAGGTGTTGTTGATTTCGACCGTGTGGAAGCGCTCGGCGTAGTAACGCAGCATCGCGCCGGCGGGCAGCTTCGGCGGATAGAATCGTCCCAGCCATTCCTTGTAAGAGTAGCCGCTCGTTCCCGTTGACAGCTCCATCGATGGCTCCTGTGTAGAATTTCCGCATGCCACGGCTTGCCCGACCCGGGAATAGAACACCGCCATCGCGCGTCGCCACCGCGAAAGCGACGCGCTCGCACGGGCGGGCGCGCTCGCACGATTCCTCGCTCGAGGAGTACGCCGCCAAGCGCGCGTTCGGTGCCACGCCCGAACCGGCGCCGGCGCCGGTCACCGGGAACAGCGGACCGCTGCTCTTCGTCATCCAGAAGCACTCGGCGCGGCGCCTCCATTATGACTTCCGGCTCGAATGCGATGGAGTCCTCAAATCGTGGGCCGTTCCCAAAGGGCCCGCGCTCGAACCCGGAGAGAAGCGCCTCGCCGTCCAGACCGAGGACCATCCCTACGACTACGGCTCGTTCGAGGGCGTCATCCCGCCGAAACAGTATGGCGCCGGCGAGGTGATCGTGTGGGACTGCGGCGTGTACTCGCCCGACGAGGAGCAGGAGTATAGCTTCGAGGATCGCGAGGCCGCGCAGCGCCGGGTGCGTGATGGCCTGGAGAAGGGGAAGGTGAGCATCCAGCTCCGTGGCGAGAAAGTGAAGGGCTCGTTTGCGCTGATCCGCACCCGGGACGCGAAGAGCTGGCTGCTGATGAAGCATCGCGACCGCTTCGCGTCGGGGGAAGACGTGACGGCGCGCAACCGTTCCGTGCTCTCAGGGCTGACCGTGGAAGACCTCAAGTCCCGCCCGGTGGAGCGCATGCCCGCATCGCGGCTCGTTCCGACGGGAAAGCGCACGGCCATGCCGTCGTCGCTCTCGCCCATGCACGCGGAATTGAGCGAGGTCGTGCGCAACCATGCGGACTGGATGTGGGAGCCGAAGCTCGACGGTTACCGCGCCCTGGCGGTCATCAAGGACGGGCGGGTCACGCTGCGCTCGCGCCGCGGCCTCGATCTGACGCCCGGCTTTCCGCGGCTCGCGGCCGAACTATCGGCGCAGGGGGCCAACATGATATTGGACGGCGAACTGGTTGCGTTCGATGCCGACGGCAAACCGTCGTTCAACGCGCTGCAGAATCGCGTGCAGCTCAAGTCGGAGCGCGAGATCGCCGCGGCCGACCAGAACGCGCCGGTGATGTACTACTGCTTCGATCTCCTCCACTTCGCCGGCATCGACCTGCGCGATGCGCCGTATCGCGACCGCCGGCGCTATCTCGCGCAGTGCCTGTTGCCCGGTGCGCTGGTTCGTCTCGTGCACGCCACCGAGGACGGAGAGGCGCTGGCGGAGGCGGCGCTCGCGAGCGGCTTCGAGGGCGTGATCGGCAAGCGCAGGGACAGCAAGTACCTGGCGGGACGGCGCTCCTCTGCATGGGTGAAAATCAAGCCCACGACCAGCGCCGAATTCCTCGTGGGCGGCTACACGCAAGGCAAGGGCGCGCGCGAGCCGCTCGGTGCGCTGCTGATCGGCTACAAGGACCACGGCACGCTGCACTACGCGTCGCACGTCGGGTCGGGGTTCGATGAGCAGACGCTGGCCAAAGTGAAGGCGCGGCTGGATCGGCTGCGCCGCAAAGCGTGCCCCTTCGCCGAGAAGCCCGAGTTGCACAGTCCCACCACGTGGGTCGAGCCCGAGATGGTGGTCGAGGTCAAGTTTCATAGCTGGACCGCAGACGGCCGGCTGCGCGCACCGGTGTTGCTGCGGATGCGCGACGACATCGATCCCGAGAGCGTGGGCAAGCCGACAGCCGCGTCAGCCGATGTCCAGCAGAATGATTCTCCGGATGATTCGGCTTCGGATTCCGTGATCGAAGATGTGGTGCAACAACTCGACGGCAACCGCAAGACATCCTTGACGCTGGCCGTAGGCGAGCATCGCATCCGCCTGACGAATCTCGACCGCGTGTACTGGCCCGCCGACGAGTCGGTCAAGCAAACTGCGCTCACCAAGCGCGATCTGTTGCGCTATCTCGCGCAGGTGTCGCCGTACATGCTCACGCATCTCGCCGACCGCCCGCTCACCATGATCCGCATGCCGGAAGGCATCCATGGACAGCGCTTCTTCCAGAAGCACTGGCGCGAGCGCAGGCCGGATTTCGCCGAAACTGTCACGGTCTTTTCCGGGAGCAAGGACGAACGGCAGGATTACCTGCTGTGCAACAACCTGCCCACGCTGCTGTGGCTCGCGCAATCGGGGACGCTCGAATTCCACATCTGGCACTCGCGCGCGCGTCCCGGCCCGGACAGTCCCGTGGTTTCCACCGACTACTCCAGTTCGCTCGCGGCGCTGGAAAGCTCGATCCTCAACTACCCGGATTACGTGGTGTTCGACATCGACCCTTACATCTACTCTGGGAAAGAAAAGCGCGGCGCCGAGCCCGAACTCAACACGAGAGCGTTCGAAAAAGGCAAGGAGGTGGCGTTCTGGCTGCGGGAGCTGCTGGAGAGCATGGCGCTCGAGCCGATCGTCAAGACGTCCGGCAAGACCGGCCTGCACGTGTTCGTGCCGATCTGCCGCACGCTCGACTTCGATGCGGTGCGGCACGTGAGCGAGGTGATCGGCCGCCACCTGCTGCGCCAGCATCCCAAGGACATCACCATGGAGTGGAGCGTGCCCAAGCGCACGGGAAAAATCTTCATGGATTACAATATGAACGTTCGGGGCAAGACCCTGAACGTCGCCTACTCGCCGCGCGGCGCCCCGGGGGCGCCGGTGTCGATGCCGCTCACGTGGGACGAGCTGGCCAAGGCCCATCCGCTCGACTTCAGGTTGACGAACGCCGCGCAGCGGCTCGCGAAGACCGGAGACCGCTGGCGCGATGCGCTCGAACGCAAGCACAGCATCGAGCACGCACTCGGGCGCACCGAGCCGGAAGCGGCGCAACCTTCCGCGGGAAGGAAGGGAGCACCACCCCGCCCCAAAAGGGCGCCCCTCCTCGGTAAGGAGAGGAAAAGGAGGTAGTCATGGCTGCACGATCGATTGCATCGCTGACCGTTTCGTTCGGACTCGTCTCGATTCCGGTGAAGCTCTATTCCGCCACCGAAGCGAGCCGCGCGATCTCCTTCAACCTGCTGCACAAGACCTGCGGCTCGCGGCTGCGGCAGCAATACATCTGCATCAAGGAAGACGTCGTCGTGCCGCGCGAGGAGATGGTGAAAGGCTACGAGTTCGCGAAGGACCAGTACGTCATGTTCGCGCCGGAAGAACTGAAGGCGATGGAGGAGGCGGGCACGCATGCCGCCGACATCACCGAATTCGTCCCGATCGAGGCCATCGACCCGGTGTACTTCGACAAGGCCTACTACCTCGCGCCGGACAAGGGCGGCGCCAAGCCGTATGCGCTGCTCGCCAAGGCGCTGCGCGAATCGCAGCGGTGCGCGCTCGGCCGCTGGGCCGCGCGCGGCAAGCAGTACATCGTGATGATCCGGCCGGTCGAGGACGGCCTCGTCATGCAGCAACTGCTCTACGCGGAAGAGGTGCGCTCCCTCAAGGACATCGACATCCCGAAGACCGAGGTCAAAGACAGCGAACTCAAGCTCGCGCAGCAGTTGATCGAGCAGCAGGCGAGCGACAAGTTCGACCCTGCCGCCTACAAGGACGACGTGCGCGAACGCATCGAGGCGGCGGTGCAGAAGAAGGTGGAAGGACAGGAGATCACGCTTGCGGAAGCGCCGGAGACAGGCGGTGCGCAGGTGATCGATCTCATGGAAGCACTGCGTGCGAGCCTCGGGAAGAAAGCACCGGCTGCAGCGAAGCCAGCGCCCGCTGCAGCAGAGAAACGCAAGCCTCCCCGACGCGCAGCATCCCAGGCCGAAGCCCCTGCGCGCAAACGCGCCAAGAGATAGCGCCGCGGGCGGGCCGGGAGGCTGATGCAACAGTACGGCGTGCGCGAGGTCGAGCGGCTGCTACGCCTGCCGCGCAGCACGATACGCGCACTGATGGACGCGGGCTTCGTCTCGCCGACGCGCGGCCCGCGCAACGCCTGGCTCTTCTCTTTCCGCGATCTCATCGTGATGCGCACCGCGCAGGCGCTGGTCGCGGCCGACGTACCGCGCCAGCGCATCACCCGCTCGGTGAAGGAATTGCGCCGCCGGCTGCCCGAATCCATGCCGCTGTCGGGACTGAGCATCTGCGCGGTCGGGGGCCGCGTGGTGGTGAAGGAGGGGACGCGGCGCTGGCACGCGGACTCCGGCCAGTATCTGCTCGCATTCGAAGGCGACCCGGAGGCGGGCTCGCTGAGCGTGATGGAGCGCGCCGGGGCCGTGTCGGGCGAAAGCGCGGACGAATGGTTCGAACAAGGCGTCGCGCTCGAAGCGAAGGACACGCAAGCTGCCGAGGCAGCCTACCGGAAGGCGATCGCTCTCCAGCCTGCGCGTATCGATGCGCGCATCAACCTCGGGCGGCTGCTGCACGAAGCGCGCCAGTTTCACCGCGCGGAGCGGGTCTATCGCGAGGCGATCGCGCGCTGCGGCGGCGATGCAGTGCTGTTCTACAATCTGGGCGTGCTGCTCGACGAACTGGCGCGCAAGGTCGAAGCCGTGGAAGCATATCAGGCGGCGCTGAGAGCCGATCCGCGTTTCTCCGACTGTCACTACAATCTTTCGCTGCTCTGCCAGGAACTGGGCAAACCGAGGGAAGCCATCCGCCACATGGCGCAGTATCGCAAGCTCACCGCGAACTGACATCACGAAGGACTGCCGCGCATGAAAACCAGAGCCGCGATCGCTTACGCCGCCGGCAAACCGCTGGAGGTGGTGACGCTCGATCTCGACGGGCCGAAAGCCGGGGAAGTGCTGGTCGAGATCAAGGCTTCTGGTGTCTGCCACACCGACGAGTTCACGCGCTCGGGCGCCGACCCCGAGGGCCTGTTCCCCGTGATCTTCGGCCACGAGGGCGCCGGTGTGGTCGTCGATATCGGAGCGGGCGTCACCACGCTCAAAAAGGGCGATCACGTCATTCCGCTTTACACCCCGGAGTGCCGGCAGTGCAAGTCGTGCCTGTCGCGCAAGACCAACCTGTGCACGGCGATCCGCGCAACCCAGGGCAAAGGCGTGATGCCGGACGGCACCAGCCGGTTCTCGCTCGACGGCCGGATGGTGCATCACTACATGGGCTGCTCGACGTTTTCGAACTACACGG
>JBQTHU010000224.1:0-1794 GCA_052389535.1 Betaproteobacteria bacterium
AGCATCGCCGTTTCCCAGGCCACGTCGTAGGGATGCCCCGGGGTGTCGTCCAGCAGGATCAGCATCGGCGTCTGGCAACTGCGCACGAAATCGCGGTTCACGGTGAACAGGAAGTCGGGGTCGGGAAACATCCGGGTCAGGAACTTCTCGATCATGTCCGGCGCGATCGCGGGGTTGCGTTTAATGATCTCGGGAGCCCAGCTCTTCATGCTGAGCTCACGCATGTAAGTCGGGTGAGCCTTGTTCCAGCCGACGGGCTGCGCCGGCACGGCGGCGACGATCCGGTCCGGCGCGCGCTTGACGAGGTTCCAGATATACGGCGCGCCGATGCAGTAGCCGAGCACCATGAAGCGCTCGATGCCGAGATGGTCCATCAGGGCGAGATGGTCGTCGGTGTAGGAGTCCCACGGCCGGTCGACCTCGAGCGGGCCGGAGGACTGACCGCCGTGCGCGTTGCGCAGGTCCGTCACGATGCAGCGATATTCGTCCTTGAATTCCTCCATGGCGTTGAACGGCGCGCTCTTCTTCGCCCACTCGATCGTCGAGTTCAACCCGCCGCCGGAAATGATCAGCAGCGGGAAGCCCTTTCCGGTTTCCTCGTAGGCGATGCGGACGTCGCCTTTCTGGTAGAACGGCATGGCAGCTCCTCCTTTCCTGGTCTGTTGTGCGAACGCCCCTGGCGCAGCGGCCAGCGCCGCCGCCGCGGCGCCCGTGGTCAACAGGGTACGTCTTGCGGGATCCACGATGCGGGCCTGTCCTGAAGATCTCGAAGCGACGTATTCTAGTGCGTCATCGCAGATGTATCCCGATTGTACTTCGGTATAGTGGGCGCGCCCCGGGCGGCAAAGCAACGGGCGCCGGCTTAGAGTGCGTAACATAATGAAGCGCGTGATGCGCTGTCACGATTTTTGCGCAGGACGCGAAGCCCGACGAAGACAATATCGCGAATATTGTCAAGGAGGGCGGCAAAGTCATGGGCAAAAATTCGTGCCAGCCCGAAGGGTTGCAGCCACAACGGCCGCTCACTTTGTCGGTCGGCTTGCTCATATTCGCGATATGAGCTGCGCCGCCCTTCGCGTGATCAATCCGTTCTGGCTGCAACGCACACGTGGTTCATTATGTTACGCACTCTTAGGATACGAATTCAAAGGAGCGGGTCATGACAAGAAGATCGGTCGTCGCAGTGAAAAGGGCGCTCGGCGGATGATGCGGCGCCCTGTCACACCCGGAAAAAGCAAACGCGCGGTCGTCATCGGCGGCTCGATGTCGGGCCTGTTCAGCGCCGCGTTCCTGCGCCAGATCGGCTGGGAGGTCGATGTCTACGAGCGCTCGCCGGTCGAGCTCGAAGGCCGCGGCGCCGGCATCACCACGCATCCTGAGCTGATGGAAGCGCTGGAGGCGAGCGGCGCCGGGACCCAGGACCTCGGCCTCGAGGTGCCGAAGCGCTTCGCGATCGACCGGCAGGGCCGCATCACCGGCGAGCGGCCGCTGCGTCAGATCCTGACCTCGTGGGATCGGCTGCAGCGGCTCTTGCGCGAGGCGATCGACCCCGCACACTATCACCTCAACCGCTGCTTCGCGCGCGTCGCGCAGGATGGCGGCGGCGTGCAGGTGCATTTCGCCGATGGCGGCATCGAGAATGCCGACATTCTGGTCGGCGGCGACGGCATTCGTTCCAGTGTGCGTGGTGCAGTCGCGCCGGAGATTCAGCCGCAGTACGCCGGCTATTACATCTGGCGCGGCGCACCGAACGAGGCGGACCTCGCGCCGAAGACGCTGAAAGAGATTTTCCCG
>JBQTHU010000225.1:0-46501 GCA_052389535.1 Betaproteobacteria bacterium
ACGTAGAGATCGCCCGTGGGCCCGCCGCTCAGTCCGGCTTCGCCTTCGCCGGAGAGCCGGATGCGATCGCCTTCATCGACGCCCGGCGGAATCTTCACCGACAGCGTCTTGTGCTGCTTGATGCGTCCGGTGCCGCTGCAGGTCGCGCACGGGTTCATGATGATCTTGCCGGTGCCGTGGCAGCGCGGGCAGGTCTGCTGGATCGAGAAAAAGCCCTGCTGCATGCGCACCTGGCCGTGCCCATGACAGGTGGGGCAGGTGCTCGGGCTGGTGCCGGGCTTGGCGCCGCTGCCGCTGCACGCCTTGCATTCTTCCATCGCCGGGATGCGGATGCGGGTCTCGGTGCCGCGGGCCGCCTCCTCGAGCGAAATCTCGAGGTTGTAACGCAGATCCGCCCCGCGGTAGACGCCCGAGCGGGTGCGCCCGCCGCCGAAGATGTCGCCGAAGATATCGCCGAACGCGTCCGCGAAGCCGCCGAAGCCCGCGCCTGCGCCCGCCGCCGCGGACGGATCGACGCCGGCGTGGCCGTACTGGTCGTACGCCGCGCGCTTGTTCGGCTCGGTCAGAATTTCGTAGGCTTCTTTCGCTTCCTTGAAGCGCTCCTCGGCCTTGGGGTTGTCCGGATTGCGGTCCGGGTGGTATTTCATCGCGAGCTTGCGGTACGCCTTCTTGATGTCTTCTTCGGAGGCGTCCCGGTTCACCCCGAGCACTTCGTAGTAGTCTTTTTTCGCCATCAGTCCTTGGTACGGCCTGCAGATCTACATAGTCGATGGCCGAGTTAAGGAGCGGCGGCCCTGCCGCCTCCTTGAACTCGGCCAGTTAAAACGTCCCGTGCGCGCGAGCACCCGGAACTTACCACAGTTGCCTCCCGCGCACGGGGCGGATTTAACCTTTCTTGTCCTTCACTTCCTCGTACTCGGCATCGACGACGTTGCCGTCTTCTTCCTTCTTGCCGCTCTCGGCCTTGGCTTCAGCGCCGGGCTGACCCTGCGCCTGCTGTTGTTCCTTGTACATCTGCTCGGCGAGCTTGTGCGCGGCCTGCGCCAGCGCCTGCGTCTTGGCGTCGATGTCGGCCTTGTCGTCGCTCTTCATCGCCTGCTCGGCCTCCTTGAGCGCCGCTTCGATCTTCGCCTTCTCGTCGGCTGCGACCTTGTCGCCGTGCTCCTTGAGCGACTTGCGCACCGAGTGCACCATGTGGTCGCACTGGTTGCGCGCCTCCACGAGTTCGCGGGCCTTCTTGTCTTCTTCCGCGTGCGCCTCGGCGTCCTTCACCATGCGCTTGATCTCGTCCTCGCTCAAGCCGCTCGAAGCCTGGATCTTGATCTTGTTCTCCTTGCCCGTCGCCTTGTCCTTCGCGGAGACGTGCAGGATGCCGTTCGCGTCGATGTCGAACGTCACCTCGATCTGCGGCATGCCGCGCGGCGCGGACGGGATGTCGGTCAGGTTGAACTGCCCGAGCGACTTGTTGTCGCGCGCCATTTCGCGCTCGCCCTGCAGCACGTGGATCGTCACGGCGGTCTGGTTGTCGTCCGCGGTGGAGAACACCTGCTGCGCCTTGGTCGGGATGGTGGTGTTCTTCTGGATGAGTTTGGTCATCACGCCACCCAGCGTCTCGATGCCGAGCGACAGCGGCGTCACGTCGAGCAGCAGCACGTCCTTGACGTCGCCTTTCAGCACACCCGCCTGGATCGCGGCGCCGACCGCCACGGCTTCGTCAGGATTGACGTCCTTGCGCGGCTCCTTGCCGAAGAACTCCTTCACCTTCTCCTGCACCTTCGGCATGCGGGTCTGGCCGCCGACGAGGATGACGTCCTCGATCTCGGAGATTTTCACGCCCGCATCCTTGATCGCGATGCGGCAGGGCTCGATCGTGTTCTCGATCAGGTCCTCGACCAGGCTCTCGAACTTCGCGCGCGTGATCTTGATCGCGAGGTGCTTCGGGCCGGACTGGTCGGCCGTGATGTAGGGCAGGTTGACCTCGGTCTGCTGCGAGGACGAGAGCTCAATCTTCGCCTTCTCGGCCGCGTCCTTCAATCGCTGCAGCGCGAGCATGTCCTTGCGGAGATCGAGGCCCGATTCCTTCTTGAACTCGTCGCACAGGTAGTCCATGAGGCGCTGATCGAAGTCTTCGCCGCCCAGGAAGGTATCGCCGTTGGTCGACAGCACCTCGAACTGGTGCTCGCCTTCCACTTCGGCGATCTCGATGATGGAGATGTCGAACGTGCCGCCGCCGAGATCGTAGACCGCGATCTTGCGGTCGCCTTTTTTCTTGTCGAGACCGAAGGCGAGCGCCGCTGCGGTGGGCTCGTTGATGATGCGCTTCACTTCGAGACCGGCGATGCGGCCGGCGTCCTTGGTTGCCTGGCGCTGCGAATCGTTGAAGTACGCCGGCACCGTAATCACCGCCTCGGTGACCGGCTCGCCGAGATAGTCCTCGGCGGTTTTCTTCATCTTGATGAGAACCTGCGCAGATACTTCGGGCGGCGCGATCTTCTTGCCGCGCACTTCCACCCACGCGTCGCCGTTGTCGGCTTTCACGATCCGGTACGGCATCAGGTCGATGTCCTTGTGCACTTCCTTTTCCTCGTAGCGGCGGCCGATCAGGCGCTTCACCGCATAGAGCGTGTTCCGGGGATTGGTAACGGCCTGGCGCTTGGCGGGCGCGCCCGTGAGGATCTCGCCGTCGTCCATGTACGCGACGATCGACGGCGTGGTGCGCGCGCCCTCCGAATTCTCGATGACCTTCGGCTGGCCGTTTTCCATCACCGCCACGCACGAGTTGGTGGTCCCCAGGTCGATACCGATGATCTTGCTCATGATTCCCTCGTCTTTCCTTGCGTAAGTCCGCGATTAAAGCGCATATTGGGGTAACGGCTCAGCTTTCAACCGGCTGTTCTTTCTGCTTCGAGACCGTGACCAGCGCGGGCCGGATCACGCGCTCGTGCAGCAGGTAGCCCTTCTGGAGCACCTGGAGCACCGTGTTGGGCTCGGCATCGGACTCGATCGCGCTGATCGCCTGGTGGCGGTGCGGGTCGAAGCGCTCGCCCGCGGGATTGATCTCCGAGAGGTTGAATTTCCCGAAGACGGAATTGAGCTGCTTCAAGGTCAGTTCGACGCCGCTCTTCAGGCTTTCCGCGGTGGCGGTCTCGCTCACCAGGGCGGCCTCCAGGCTGTCCTTCACGGCGAGCAGCTCGGCCGCGAAATTCTCGACCGCGAATTTGTGGGCGCTCGCGATTTCGTTCTGCGCGCGCTTGCGGACGTTGTCAGCCTCGGCTTTGGCGCGCAACCACGCATCGTGGTGCTCCTGCGCGGCAAGCTCGGCGTTGCGCAATTGCTGTTCGAGGCTCGGTATCGTCTCGCGACCGGCCTCTTGCGACTCACCGGACGGACCTGCACCCATATGCGGCTCGATCCGGTCCTGGTCCTGTGCTGAGATTTCGGGTATGTCCTGCATCCAATCTTCTCCTTGAACCCTGCGTAGCTTGAGGCGTTTCCGGTGATTTCAAGTGATGCCCTGTCCCCGCGTTAAGTGTTTGCTTTGCCGAGATAATGTATCGAGCTTGTGGGATGCGATCGGTTCCGGGCCGTGCCGGTCGGCACATATCGGTGAGGCTGTTGCTTCGCGCGGCGGCGGGCGCGCCGTGGTGATCTAGGCTCGCGCGCCCATCGCGACCGCACGCAATCGCGACTGCTCCAGTGCCTCCGATGCCGGGGCCGCGGTCCATCCCAGCAGCTGCTTGAGCGTGATATCGGTCAGCGTCTGAATCCAGTCGTCGCGCTCGTTGAGGCACGGGATGTAGTTGAATTCGCGGCCGCCCGCCTGCAGAAACGTCGTTTTCGCTTCCAGCGCGATCTCCTCCAGCGTTTCCAGGCAGTCGGACACGAAGCCGGGACACACAACATCCACGCGCCCGACCTTCTGGCGTCCGAGTTCGGTGAGCAGCTCGGCGGTGTACGGCTTGAGCCATTCGGCCCGGCCGAAACGCGACTGGAAGGCGATGTGGTGCTGATCGGGCTTCAGCCCCAGCGCTTCGGCCAGCAGCCGCGCGGTCTTCTGGCATTCGCAGTGGTACGGGTCGCCGCGCTCGAGCGTGAGGCGCGGCACGCCGTGGAAACTCATGACCAGCCGGTCGGGCCGCCCGGCGCTTTTTGTCCAGTAGTCGCGGATGTTCTGCGCCAGCGCGCCGATGTAGCCGGTGTGGTCCGCGAACTGCCGCACCGTGCGCAGCGCCGGCATGTCCCGCATGCGGGACAGGACGTCGCACGCTGCAGCCAGCGCGCTGCCGGTGGTGCTCGCGGAATACTGAGGATAGAGCGGAATGAGCAGCACGCGGTCGCAGTTCTGCGCCTTCATCTCGCGCAGCCGCTCCACGATGGAGGGCCTGCCATAGCGCATGGCATAGTCGATCACCATCGGATGCTTGAGCCGTTCGCCGAGATAGCCGCGGAGAAGGATCGCCTGGCGCTCGGTGTGGACCTTGAGCGGCGAGCCTTCCTTCATCCAGATCTGGGCGTAGCGCCCGGCGGAGCGCCGGGGCCGCGTGGTCAGCACGATAGCGGGGAGGAGGGGCCACCCCAGCGCGCGCGGGAGTTCCACCACGGCCGGGTCGGAAAGGAATTCCCGCAGGTACGTCCTTACCGCCTTCGGCGTGGGCGCATCCGGCGTGCCGAGATTGATCAGCAGGATGCCGATGCGGGGCGGGATGCCGTGCTGGTGGGGCGGCTCGGGAGTGAAGCGCGCCAAGGTGCTCTCCGCCTCAGCGCTGCGCGAGCGCGCTGGCGAGCAGCTTGGCGGTGATGTCCACGATGGGGATCACCCGTTCGTAGGCCATGCGCGTCGGACCGATCACGCCCACCGTGCCCACGACCTGACCGTCCACTTCGTACGGCGCGGTGACCACGCTGCACTCGTCGAGCTGCATGAGCCCCGACTCGCCGCCGATGTAGATCTGCACGCCCTGGGCGCGGCTGCTGATCTCCAGGAGTTGCAGCAGGCCGGTCTTGCGCTCGAAGAGGTCGAACAGCCGGCGCAGATTCACCATGTTCGAAGAGAGCTCCACGATGTCGAGCAGGTTGTGCTCGCCGGAAATCACGACTTCCTCGGCCGATTCCGACATCGCCTGACTGCCGGCTTCCAGCGCCGCGCTCATCAGCTCGGTCATGTCCTCGCGGAGCTGCTTCAGCTCGTCGCGCACGCGCCGCTTGATTTCCTCGAACGTCAGGCCGGCGTAGTGCTGGTTGAGCAGATTGCCAGCCTCTATCAGCTCGGAAGGACTGTAGGCGCGTTCGGTGACGATGACCCGATTCTGCACGTCTCCTTCGGGCGTCACCAGGATGAGCAGCACCCGCTTGTCCGAAAGGCGGATGAACTCGATATGGCGAAAGCCGCTGCTGCTGCGCGGCGTCACCACCACGCCCGCGAATCGCGTGAGGTGCGAGAGGAGGTGAGACGCCGAGGTGACGAGCCGTTGCGTGTTTTCGGCATGGAGCTGGCCTTCCAGCTGGTTGATCTCCACCGTGTCGAGCGGCTTGATGGTGAGCAGCGTATCGACGAAGAAGCGGTAACCGCGCGGCGTCGGGACGCGCCCGGCCGAAGTATGGGGGCTCGCGATGAAACCCATCTCCTCGAGATCCGCCATCACGTTGCGGATGCTGGCGGGGGAGAGGTCCAGGCCCGAGTACTTGGACAGCGCGCGCGAACCGACCGGCTGGCCGTCGGCGATATAACGCTCGACCAGCGTTTTCAGCAGCAGTTGCGCGCGTTCGCCTAACGCCGGCGTGTCATTTGGCATAAATCTATTCTACACAAAAGCGCCTCCCGGCAAAGGCCGTTTCACCGTGCGTGCCGGCGGCTCTTCGGTGCGCGGCAAGCACCTGAGCGCCGCTCGTTCGACGACCACCAGCCGCGATTCTTTTATGGTTTAATTCGGCCGTGAAACCCGCCTTCAAAACCGCCGCGCTGATCGGCAAGTACAAGAGCCCGGAAATCGCCTCTCCGCTGCTGCGGCTCGCCGATTTTCTGCAGAAGCGGGGCGTCAAGGTCCTGCTCGACCGGCTGACCGCTTCGCACATCGGCGACTGCCCGTATCCGGTGCTGCGGCTCGAAGAGCTGGGCCGGCAGTCGGACCTGGCGATCGTCATCGGCGGCGACGGCACCATGCTCAACATCGCCCGCACGTTCGCGCCTTACGACGTCGCGCTCGTCGGCGTGAACCAGGGGCGGCTCGGATTTCTCACCGACATTTCGGTGGACACGATGATCGAGACCATCGGCGCGGTGCTCGACAACAAGTTCGTGACCGAAGATCGCATGCTGCTGTCCGCCGAGGTCTACAGCGGCGAGGAATGCGTCTTCGACGTGCTGGCGTTCAACGACGTCGTGCTAAGCAAGGGGGTCAAGGGCAGCATGGTCGAGTTCGAAGTCAGCATCGACGGTCAGTTCATCTACAGCCAGCGGTCCGACGGTTTGATAGTCGCGAGCCCCACGGGTTCCACGGCCTATGCGCTCTCCTCGGGCGGGCCCATCGTGCATCCGTCGCTCAACGTGATGGCGCTGGTGCCGGTCTGTCCGCATACGCTTTCCAACCGGCCGATCGTGATCGACGGCGGATGTGTGGTCGAAATCAAGGTGCGCGACGGCAACGACCCGCACGCGCACTTCGACAGCCACTCGCATTTCGATCTCAAGCAGGGCGACCGCATACGGGTGCGCCGCTACGCACATGCCATCAAGCTGCTGCACCCGGTCGGGCACAGCTATTACGCGATGCTGAGGGAAAAGCTGCACTGGAACCGCGAGTAAAGCCGGATGCTGCGCAGCCTGTCGATACGCGATTTCGTGATCGTCGACCGGATGGATCTCGAATTCGACTCCGGTTTCACGGTGCTGTCGGGCGAGACCGGGGCCGGAAAATCGATACTGGTCGATGCGCTGGCGCTGCTCCTGGGTGAGCGCGGTGACGCGCTGGTGGTGCGGCAGGGCGCCGAGCGGGCCGACCTGACCGCCGCGTTCGATTTGCAGGATGCGCCCGAGTGCGCGCGCTGGCTGGGGGAGAACGCGCTTGCCGAGGACGAAGGCGGCTATCTCGTGCGCCGCGCGATCGATGCATCCGGGCGTTCCCGGGCGTTCATCAATGGGCGGGCGGCGACGCTCGCGCAGCTCAAGGCCGCAGGTGAATTTCTGGTGGACATCCACGGCCAGCACCAGCATCAGTCGCTGCAGCGCGCCAGCGCGCAGCGCGACCTGCTCGATGCGTATGGCGGTCTGACCGAGGTCTCGGCGCAGGTGCGCGCCGCTTACCGCGAATGGCAGCGGCAGCGCGAGCGGCGCGTCGCTGCCGAAGCGAACGCCGCGGCTTCCGCAGCCGAGCGCGAGCAGCTCGAACGGCAGGTGCGGGAAATCGAAGCGCTCGACCTGACGGCCGAGGAATGGCGGGCGCTCATCGCCGAGCACGCCCGTCTCGCACATGCAACGAACCTGATCGAGACGGCGCAGCTTGCGGTGGAGGCGCTGGCGGAGGCCGAGGGCTCTTCGCTAGCGCGCCTCAATCTCGTGATGAGCCGCCTCGAAAACGTACTCGAGTACGATGCGCGGTTGAAGCCGGTGCTCGAGACGCTCGAGCCCGCGCGCATCCAGCTGCAGGAAGCGTGCTCGGCGCTGCGCCACTATGCGGACCGGCTCGAGACGGACCCGCAGCGCCAGCACCAGGTCGAGCAGCGGATCGAGGCCGTGCACGGTGCGGCGCGCAAATATCGCGTTACGCCCGAAGCGCTGCCCGAAGTGCTGGCCCGCGCCCGGCAGCGATTGTCCGAGATGGCGGAAGGCGCCGACGCGCAGCAGCTGCGTCGTCTGGAGGAGGAAGCGCGCAAGAACTATGTGACGGTGGCGAAGAAGCTCTCCGCCGCGCGCAAAAGAGCCGCCGGCAAGCTCTCGGACGCGGTAACCCAGGCGATGCAGAAGCTCGCCATGGCGGGCGGGGTGCTCGAAATAGCGCTCGAACCGCTGGAGTCGCCGGCCGCGCACGGACTGGAAGAAGTGTCGTTGCGGGTTTCAGCGCACAAGGGCATGCCGCCGCAGCCGCTCGCGCGGGTGGCGTCCGGCGGCGAACTCTCGCGGATCAGTCTTGCGATTCAGACGGTTACCAGCGGGGTCGCGCAGATGCCGACGCTGATCTTCGACGAGGTCGACGCGGGCATCGGCGGACGGGTCGCGGAGATGGTCGGCCGCATGTTGAGAGCGCTCGGGAAGCGCCACCAGGTGATGTCCATCACGCATCTGCCCCAGGTCGCCGCATCCGCGGATCATCAGTGGCGCGTCAGCAAGGCGACGGACAATGGCAGGGTGTCGAGCAGCGTGACGGTGCTGGATGGCGCGCAGCGGGTGGAGGAGATCGCGCGCATGCTGGGCGGACTGAAGATCACGGAGACAACGCGCCGGCACGCCGCCGAGATGCTCGGAGTCAAGAGCTGACCACCGCGCGACGTGCTGCAGCGGTCTTCTTTACTGCTTGATCATGCCGATGCGGCGCAGTATGTCGGTGTGAAGCTTGTACTCGCGCCAGAGGTCCGCGCGCAGCGTGTCGCCGGGCCGGTAATCGACGTCGATTCCCCGCATTTCCATCGCCTTGGCGAACGCCGCGTCCTCGATGGCGGGCTTCACGGCATCGTGGATGTACTTCACCACGCTCGCGGGCGTGCCCTTGGGCGCCATCAGCAGAAACCACACGCCGTTTGCAACGTCCCAGCCGAGTTCTCTCGCGGCCGGCGCATCCGGGAACGCCGGATGGCGCGAGTGCTGGAACACCACCAGCGGCCGCATGCGCTTTGCTTCGACCATGGGCTTCGCTTCACCGGGCTGCGCCACGAGGGCTTCGATGTGCCCGCCCAGCAAAGCCGGTGAAGATTCGCCCCACCCGCGATAGGGGATATGCGTCACTTTCACACCTGTCGCATGCATCAGCGCTTCGAGGTTGAGATGGCTGGACGTGCCTTCGCCGGGCGAGCCGACCCGCAAGGCTCCGGGATTGCGCTTCGCCGCGTCGATGAAGGCCTGGATGTCTTTCCACGGCGCATCGGGCCTGACCACCAGCAGCGGATAGTAGGAAACGACGTTGATGATCGGCTCGTAGTCGGCCGGCGTCTTGTAGCGCAGATCGAGTATCTGCGGCTGGATGACCAGCGTGGACAGCGGGGTCAGCACGATGGTGTAGCCGTCGGGTTTGCCCACGGCGACCTCAGCCGCGGCTACCGCGCCGCCCGCGCCGGAGCGGTTGAGCACCACGACGCCTCTGGGAAAGCGCGCCTTGACGCCTTCGGCAAGCTGGCGCGCGACGATATCTACCATCCCGCCCGCGGGATAGCCGGAAAGCAGCGTCACGGGACGATCGGGATACTGCGCGGCGGCCGGAATCGCGGCGAACCACAGCAGAACGCACAACGCAATGCGTTTCATAACCGCCCTCCTCCGAGTGGGACGACGCCGCTATGCTACCGCAAGCGGACGCTTCCGGCTTATCGCGGCGCGCAAGTTCAGGTCTTTGACCGATTGGGGCAGTTCGGCTTGATGCAGTCGGCGTAGAGATGGAGCGAGTGGTCGTGGATCCTGAATCCACGATCTTCCGCTATCCTGAGCTGCCGCTTCTCGATCTCGGCGTCGTAGAACTCTTCGACCGCGCCGCACTGGATGCACACGAGGTGATCGTGGTGCCCGCCCTGGTTCAGCTCGAAGACCGCCTTCCCGGTTTCGAAGTGGTGGCGTATCAGCAGCCCGGCCTGCTCGAACTGCGTGAGCACACGATAGACGGTGGCCAGCCCGGTGTCGGTGCCTTCCTTCAGCAGCGTCTTGTAGACGTCTTCGGCGCTCAGGTGACGCACCGGGCTTTTCTCGAACAGTTCCAGTATGCGCAGCCGCGGGAGCGTCGCTTTGAGTCCGATCGTTTTCAGATCGTGGGGCGAGCTCATCGATTACCTGATGGAGAGATCCTCGGCTATCATATTGGCTTTTCACGGGTTTGGAAACCGAGCACCGGATGCCCGCCGCGCACCCCTCGCACCGCATGCGTCTTGTCTTCACCCTCGTACTGCTGCTTGCCGGCTGCAAGCAGGTTCCCGTGCTGCCGTCGCTCACCCCGTACAAGATCGATGTCCAGCAGGGCAATTACGTGACGCAGGAGATGGTGGAAAAACTGAAGCCGGGCATGACGCGTTCGCAGGTGAAATTTCTGCTCGGCACGCCGTTGGTGGTCGATCCGTTCCGCAACGATCGCTGGGATTACGTGTACCTGCACTACAAGGCGGGCGAGCTCGCCGAGCAGCGGCGCATCTCGGTGATCTTCGATCAGGACAAATTGAAGCGCGTGGACGGAGACGTTGTCGCAGCCGGTGCGGATGCCGCGAAGAAGGAGGGTGCACAGACCGCGGCGCCGGCCAAGCCTCCGGCAGCCGCCGCGGCTGCCGAGAAGAAACCTGCAGCGGGCGCCGCCGCGGCCGGGACGCCCGCCGCGAAAGCGGAAACCTTGCAATGAACGTTGCCATTGCAGGCAGCTGCGGCCGCATGGGGCGCATGCTCCTGGAGACGGTTCTGGGCGCGCCGGATCTGCGTTTGCATGCCGCACTGGAACAGCCGGGACACGATCAGATCGGCAGGGACGCGGGCGAGCCGTTCGGTGCGCGCTGCGGCGTGACGATATCGTCGGATGTCGAGCGCGCGGCGAAGGGGGCCGACGTGCTGATCGACTTCACGAGGCCCGAAGCTACGCTCGCGCATCTCGCCGTGTGCCGGCGGCTCGGCGTCAAGATGGTGATCGGCACGACGGGCCTCGAAGCGCAGCAGAAAGCAGCGATTGCAGCGGCCGGACAGGAAATCGCGATCGTCTTCGCGCCCAACATGAGCGTGGGGGTCAACGTGACGCTCAGGTTGCTCGCGATGGCCGCGCAGGCGCTGGGGGAGGCGTATGACGTGGAGATCCTCGAGGCGCATCACAAACACAAGGTCGATGCGCCGTCCGGCACCGCGCTCAAGATGGGCGAAGTGATTGCGAGAGCGATGGGGCGTTCGCTGGACGAGTGCGCGGTGTACGACCGGCATGGCATCACGGGAGAGCGCCGCGAAGGCACCATCGGTTTCGCGGCGCTGCGCGGCGGCGATCTCGTGGGCGACCACACCGCGCTTTTCGCCGGCATCGGCGAGCGGATCGAAATCACGCACCGTTCGACGAGCCGCGCCACCTACGCGCAGGGCGCGATCCGCGCGGCGCGCTTTCTCATGCGCCAGAAGAGCGGCTGCTTCGACATGCAGGACGTGCTGGGGCTCAAGTAGGCGGCTGAAACGCAGTGCGTCCGGAACCGCCTGGTGCTTTTCCGGAGCATCGCTTTCGCGTATAATCGCGCCTTCAAGCGGCGGGACGGGTACACACCTGTCCCGCTTTCCACATCCGCCCCGTAATTCAAGAGGTTATTTGTGACGAACTCACATCCCGCCGTCCTCGTACTGAGAGACGGCACGGTGTTTCGCGGCCTGTCGATCGGGGCGGAGGGGATGGCCGTGGGCGAAGTGGTGTTCAACACCGCGATGACGGGATACCAGGAAATTCTGACCGACCCGTCCTACTGCCGGCAGATCGTGACGCTGACTTACCCGCATATCGGAAACTACGGCTGCAATGCCGAGGATGTGGAGTCCGACCGCGTCTTTGCCGCCGGACTGGTCATACGCGATTTGCCGGTGCTCGCCAGCAACTGGCGCAGCGGAGTCAGCCTGGCGGACTACCTCAAGGGCGAGAACGTGGTCGCCATCGCCGGCATCGACACCCGCAAGCTCACGCGAATGTTGCGCGACAGGGGCGCGCAGGACGGCTGCATCATGGCGGGCCGGATCGATGAACGGGCCGGGCATCGCGCTGCCTGCGAGTTTCCGGGGCTGGTCGGCATGGACCTCGCCAAGATCGCGAGCTGCAAGGAGCGTTACACCTGGGACGAATCGACGTGGACGCTGGACCGGGGCTACGGGCGGCTCGAGAATCCGCGGTTCCACGTCGTCGCCTGCGACTACGGGATCAAACGCAACATCCTGCGCAAGCTCGCTTCGCGCCACTGCAGGATTACCGTCGTCCCGGCCGAGGCGCCTGCGAAGACAGTGCTTGCGCTCGATCCCGACGGCGTTTTTCTGTCCAACGGTCCCGGCGACCCGGAACCGTGCGATTACGCGATCCGCGCGGTACGCGAGTTCCTCGACGCGGGCGTTCCGCTTTTCGGCATCTGCCTCGGCCATCAGCTGCTCGCGCTGGCGAGCGGTGCGAAGACCGTCAAGATGAAGTTCGGCCATCACGGCGCCAACCACCCGGTGCAGGACCTCGATACGGGTCGCGTGATGATCACGAGCCAGAACCACGGTTTCGCGGTCGATACGGCGACATTGCCCGCCAACGTGCGGGTCACGCATGTTTCGCTGTTCGACGGCAGTCTGCAGGGCTTTACGCGCACCGACCGGCCGGCCTTCTGTTTCCAGGGACACCCCGAAGCGAGCCCGGGCCCGCACGACGTGGATTACCTTTTCGATCGCTTCATCGCGCTGATGGACAAGCACGGCGCCGCGAAGCGCCGCGCCGCAGCCGAGCAGGCCGCGTGAGCGGCGGGCGGTGTAACGCCCCGACGTACTGAGCATGCCCAAAAGAACAGACATTCATTCGATACTCATCATCGGTGCCGGTCCGATCGTGATCGGCCAGGCGTGCGAGTTCGACTATTCCGGCGTGCAGGCCTGCAAGGCGCTGCGCGCCGAAGGCTATCGCGTGGTCCTCGTGAACTCCAATCCCGCGACCATCATGACCGATCCCGAGATGGCCGATGCGACCTACATCGAGCCGATCACGTGGCAGATGCTGGAAAAGGTGATCGCGGTGGAGCGGCCGGACGCGATCCTTCCGACCATGGGCGGACAGACCGCGCTCAACACCGCGCTGGATCTCGCGCGCGAAGGCGTCCTGGAGAAGTACGGCGTCGCGATGATCGGCGCGAGCAAGGAGGCGATCGACAAGGCGGAAGACCGCGAGAAATTCAAGGCGGCGATGGCGCGCATCGGGCTCGCGAGCCCGCGCTCGGCGCTGGCGCACAGCATGGAGGAGGCGCTCCAGGTGCAGGCGATGGTCGGCTTCCCGACGATCATACGACCCTCGTTCACGCTGGGCGGCACCGGCGGCGGCATCGCCTACAACCGCGAGGAGTTCATCGCCATCGTGGATCGCGGCCTGGATGCGAGCCCGACCAACGAAGTGCTCATCGAGGAGTCGGTGATCGGCTGGAAAGAGTTCGAGATGGAGGTGGTGCGCGACCGCAGGGACAACTGCATCATCGTCTGTTCCATCGAAAATTTCGATCCGATGGGCGTGCATACCGGCGACTCGATCACGGTGGCGCCGGCGCAGACGCTGACCGACAAGGAATACCAGATCATGCGCGACGCCTCGATCGCGTGTCTGCGCGAGATCGGCGTCGATACCGGCGGGTCGAACGTGCAGTTCGCGATCAACCCGGCGGACGGACGCATGGTGATCATCGAAATGAATCCGCGCGTGTCGCGCTCCTCCGCGCTCGCGTCCAAGGCCACCGGTTTTCCGATTGCGAAGGTCGCGGCGAAGCTCGCCGTGGGATATACGCTCGACGAGTTGCGCAACGACATCACCGGCGGCGCCACGCCGGCCTCCTTCGAGCCCACCATAGACTACGTCGTGACCAAGGTGCCGCGTTTCGCGTTCGAGAAATTCCCGCAGGCCGACGACCGCCTTACCACGCAGATGAAGTCGGTGGGCGAGGTGATGGCGATCGGGCGCACCTTCAAGGAATCGATCCAGAAAGCGCTGCGCGGGCTGGAGACCGGCACCGACGGCCTGGACGAACGCACGACCGACCTTGACGTGATCGAGAACGAACTGGGCGATCCCGGGCCCGACCGCATCTATTACGTGGCCGACGCGTTTCGCTGCGGGATGAAGCTGGCCGAAGTGCACGAGATCTCGCGTATCGACCCCTGGTTTCTCGCGCAGGTGGAAGACATCGTGCGCCGGGAAAAGGCGCTGGAGGGAAAAACCCTGGAAGCGCTCGTCGACTCCGAGCTGCGGGCGCTCAAGCGCGACGGCTTCTCGGACCGGCGCCTCGCGCGCCTGCTTGCGACCGACCAGGGCACGGTGCGCGCGCGGCGCCATGAGTCGGGCATACGCCCGGTTTACAAGCGCGTGGACACCTGCGCCGCCGAGTTCTCCACCGACACGGCGTACATGTACTCGACCTACGAGGACGAGTGCGAAGCGCAGCCCACCAGCCGCAAAAAGGTCATCGTGCTGGGAGGCGGTCCCAACCGCATCGGGCAGGGCATCGAGTTCGACTACTGCTGCGTGCACGCCGCGTTCGCGCTGCGCGAGGACGGTTTCGAAAGCATCATGGTGAACTGCAATCCGGAAACCGTCTCGACGGACTACGATACGTCAGACCGCCTGTATTTCGAGCCGCTCACGCTGGAGGACGTGCTGGAAATCGTGCACGTCGAGCAGCCCTTAGGCGTCATCGTGCAGTTCGGCGGCCAGACGCCGCTCAAGCTGGCGCGCGACCTCGAAGCAAACGGCGTGCCCATCATCGGCACCACACCCGATTCGATCGATATCGCGGAAGACCGCGAGCGCTTCCAGAAGCTGCTCAACCGGCTGAAGCTCAAGCAGCCGCCGAACCGCACCGCGCGCAGTCCGCAGAAGGCGCTCGCTGTCGCCGACGAAATCGGCTATCCGCTGGTGGTGCGGCCTTCGTACGTGCTGGGCGGGCGCGCCATGGAGATCGTGTACCAGCAGAGCGATCTCGAGCGCTACATGCGCGAGGCAGTGAAGGTGTCGAACGACAGCCCGGTGCTGCTCGACCGGTTCCTGAACGACGCGATCGAGGTGGACGTCGACGCCGTGTCGGACGGCAAGGTGGTGATCATCGGCGGGGTCATGGAGCACATCGAGGAAGCGGGTGTGCATTCCGGCGACTCCGCCTGCTCGCTGCCGCCCTTCAGCCTGTCGCGGGAACTCCAGGACGAGCTCAAACGTCAGACCGTGGCCATGGCCCAGGCGCTGAAGGTGGTGGGCCTCATCAACGTGCAGTTCGCCATCCAGAACAACACCATCTACGTGCTGGAAGTGAATCCGCGCGCTTCGCGCACCGTTCCGTTCGTGTCGAAGGCGACGAGTTTGCCGCTCGCCAAGATCGCGGCGCGCTGCATGGCCGGAAGGGCCCTCGCCGATCAGGGCGTCGAAAGCGGCATCGTGCCGCCGTACTATTCCGTGAAGGAAGCGGTGTTTCCGTTCATCAAGTTCCCGGGCGCGGACACGATACTCGGGCCGGAGATGAAGTCCACCGGGGAGGTGATGGGCGTGGGCGCGAGCTTTGGCGAGGCGTTCGTCAAGTCGCAGATGGCGGCGGGCGAGAAGCTCCCGTCCGCCGGCAAGGTGTTCATCAGCGTCCGGGATGCCGACAAGCCGCGCACGGTGGACATCGCGCGCGCGCTGTCCAAACTCGGTTTCACGCTGGTCGCGACGCGCGGCACCGCCGCGGCGCTCACGAGCGCGGGGCTCAACGTCACTCCGGTCAACAAGGTCGCGGAGGGCCGCCCGCACATCGTGGACATGATCAAGAACGGCGAGATCGCGCTCATCGTCAACACCGTCGAGGAGAAACGGACCGCGGTGCGCGATTCCTACTCGATACGGCGCGCGGCGCTGCAGGGCAGGGTCGCCTTGTATACGACGCTTTCCGGCGCGCGCGCGGCCTGCAACGGACTCGAAGAATCGGGTGAACTGCGCGCGTACGCCGTGCAGGGGCTGCACGCCCGCCTCTCCGAGCAAGTTGTACACTGACCACGATCCGAGGAGCGGAATGGGGAAGATTCCTTTAACGGTAGCGGGCGCGGACAAGCTGCGGTCGGAGCTGCAGGAATTGCGCACCGTGCAGCGTCCCGCCATCATCAACGCGATTTCCGAGGCGCGCTCGCACGGCGACCTGTCGGAGAACGCGGAATACCACGCCGCCAAGGAGCGGCAGAGCTTCATCGAAGGCCGCATCGCGGAGATCGAGGCGAAGCTCGCCAATGCGCAGATCATCAATCCCGCGCTGCTCGACGCCGACGGCCGCTGCGTATTCGGCGCGACGGTCGAGCTGGAGGACGTCGCGAACCGCGAAGTGGTGACCTACCAGATCGTCGGCGAGGACGAGGCCGATATCAAGCAGGGCAAGATTTCGATCAGTTCGCCGATCGCTCGCGCCCTGATCGGCAAGTATTCCGGCGACGTGGCCGAAGTCGAGGCGCCGGGCGGCACGCGCGAGTACGAGATACTGGACGTCAGATACGGGTAGCGCCTAATCCATCTGGTAGCTGCGCTTGACGCGCCGTTTCTGTCTGGTCGTCCGCCGGCGCGGCGCCGGGGCCGCTTCAGGTTGCTCGGGCCGCGGCCGATAGACGACGAATATCTTCCCGATGTGCTGCACCGGCGCGCAGTCGAGCGTGCGGCAGATTTCCCCGATCCATTCGCCCCGTTGCCACTGGTCTTCGTTGAGTACACGGATTTTGATCAGCTCGTGGCTCTTGAGAGCGAGATCGATTTCTTTCAGAACCTGAGAGGTGAGGCCGGCTTCACCGATGATCACCAGCGGATGCAGACGATGGGCGCGCGCCCGCAGGCTGCGGCGTGACGCGGGTGTAAGATCAGGCATCGGTCGAGTGTAACGCAATGGCACGCAGCAGGAGCAGCAAGGGCTGGTTGCACGAACACGTGACGGACCCGTACGTGCGGCGCGCGCGCAGCCAGGGTTTCCGGTCCCGCGCCGCCTACAAGCTGCAGCAGATCGCGGACCGAGACCGGCTTTTCAGTCCCGGCATGACGGTCGTCGACCTCGGCGCGGCGCCGGGAGGCTGGTCGCAGATTGCTGCCACGGCGGTTGCCCCGCGCGGGCGGGTGATCGCGGTAGATTTGCTCGAAATGGCCGCGCTGCCGGGTGTGACCCTGCTGCGGGGCGACTTCGGCGATGAGGCGGTTCTTTCCAGCCTGGAACGGCAATTGCATGGCAAGCACGTGGATATTGTGCTTTCCGACATGGCACCCAATATCAGTGGTGTGGCGAGCGCCGACCAGGCGCGGGCGGTGGCGCTCGCGGAGTTCGCCCTGGAGTTTGCGCTGAAGCACCTGAAACCGCAGGGAAAGCTGCTGGTCAAAGCGTTCCACGGCGCGGGATTCGAAGGGTTGCTGCGGACGATGCGGCAGGGGTTTTCGAAAGTGGTGATCCGCAAGCCGGAGGCCTCGCGCAGTCGCTCCAGCGAGGTTTACCTGCTTGGCAGTGGAGTAAAGGGCGCGTGAAGCGTGTATGCTGCACCGCAAGCAGTATTGCGGTTACAATGGAAAATCAACGCCTAAAGGGCATGATGGGGCGGGCTAAGGAGCATTCTTGAACAATCTGATCAAAAACGTCGCGATCTGGCTCGTGATCGCGCTTGTGCTGATGACGGTGTTCAACCAGTTCAGCACGCGCCAGACGACCCAGAAGGCGATGGAGTACTCCCAGTTCATCGACGAGGTGAAGCAGGGACGCATCGCGAAAGTGACCATCGAAGGCCGCGTGCTCAAGGGCGTCAAGACCAGCGGCGAGCGCTTTACCACCTATTCGCCCTCCGATCCCTGGCTCGTCAGCGATCTGCTCAAGAACGGCGTCATCATCGAAGCGAAGCCCGAAGAGGAGCCTTCGCTGCTCATGAACATTTTCGTGTCGTGGTTCCCGATGCTGCTTTTGATCGGCGTGTGGATCTTCTTCATGCGCCAGATGCAGGGTGGCGGGCGCGGCGGCGCGTTCTCGTTCGGCAAGAGCCGCGCGCGCATGCTCGACGAGTCGAACAACACTGTGACGTTCGCCGATGTCGCCGGCTGCGAAGAGGCGAAGGAAGAAGTCGCGGAGCTGGTGGAGTTTTTGCGCGACCCGTCGAAGTTCCAGAAACTCGGCGGTCGCATTCCGCGCGGGGTGCTGATGGTCGGCAACCCCGGGACCGGCAAGACGCTGCTCGCACGGGCGATCGCCGGTGAAGCCAAGGTTCCGTTCTTCTCGATCTCCGGCTCGGACTTCGTGGAGATGTTCGTCGGCGTCGGCGCGGCGCGCGTGCGCGACATGTTCGAGCAGGCGAAGAAGCACGCGCCGTGCATCGTCTTCATCGACGAGATCGACGCCGTCGGCAGGCAGCGCGGCGCGGGGCTCGGCGGAGGCAACGACGAGCGCGAGCAGACGCTCAATCAGCTGCTCGTGGAGATGGACGGGTTCGAGGCGAACATCGGCGTCATCGTGATCGCCGCCACCAACCGCCCGGATGTGCTGGACCCCGCGCTGCTCCGCCCCGGCCGCTTTGACCGTCAGGTCGTGGTGCCGCTGCCCGATATCCGGGGACGCGAGCAGATCCTTCTCGTGCACATGCGCAAGGTGCCGGTCGCGCCGGACGTGAAGGCGGACATCATCGCCCGCGGCACGCCCGGGTTTTCCGGAGCGGATCTCGCCAATCTCGTGAACGAGGCGGCCCTGTTTGCAGCGCGCGCCAACAAGCGGCTCGTGGACATGGACGACTTCGAGCGGGCGAAGGACAAGATCATCATGGGCGCGGAGCGGCGCTCCATCGTGATGCCCGAGCACGAGCGGCGCAACACCGCCTACCACGAGTCGGGCCATGCGGTGGTGGCGAGGAGCCTCAACAAGACGGACCCGGTGCACAAGGTTACGATCATCCCGCGCGGGCGGGCGCTCGGCGTCACGATGCAGTTGCCGGAGCAGGACCGCTACAGCATGGACCGCGAGCAGATTCTGCAGAACATCGCCGTGCTGTTCGGCGGCCGCGTCGCGGAAGAGATTTTCATGAGCCAGATGACAACTGGTGCCTCGAACGATTTCGAACGCGCAACCGAGATGGCGCGCAACATGGTCACGCGCTGGGGCATGAGCGACTCGCTGGGACCCATGGTGTACGGCGAGAACGAGGGCGAAGTGTTCCTCGGCCGCTCGATCACCACTCACAAGAACGTTTCGGAATCGACCATGCATAAGGTGGACTCGGAGATCCGGCGCATCGTCGACGAGCAGTATGGCGTCGCGCGCAGGATCATCGAGGAGAAGCGCGACAAGGTCGAAACGATGGCGAAGGCCCTGCTCGAATGGGAGACCATCGACGCCGAGCAGATCAACGACATCATGGAAGGCCGGCCCCCGCGCCCGCCCAAGCCGGCGCAGACGCCGCCGCCGCAGCCCACGCCCAAGGACAATACGCCCAGCGCGGCGCCGACCACGACGCCTGCACGCGAGTCGTAACCGCCCGATGAGCCGGGCTCGGCGCTGCGGCGCGCGATCCTGCTCTTTGCCAGCATCTTTGCATCATGCCGCCGGTTCTGCGCTGCGGTAACCGGTCGTTGCCGCTCGATCGTCCCCTGATCATGGGGATCGTCAACGTCACGCCCGACTCGTTCTCCGACGGCGGGTTGTACGCGACCACGTCAGCCGCCGTCGCGCACGCCCGGACACTGCTGGACGAGGGTGCCGATATCCTCGATATAGGCGGCGAGTCCACGCGCCCCGGCGCAGCGCCCGTTGCTCTCGACGAGGAACGGCGGCGCATCCTGCCCGTAATCGAAGCGCTGGCGGATGGCGGTGCGCCTGTTTCAGTCGATACGCAGAAGCCGCAGCTCATGAAAGACGCCATTGCCGCGGGCGCCGGGATGGTGAACGACGTGAACGCGCTGCTCGCGCCGGGCGCGCTGGAAATCGTTGCGCCGAGCGGGGCGGCGATCTGCCTCATGCACAAGCGCGGCGATCCGCGCACCATGCAGGACGATCCGCGCTACGGTGACGTGGTGGGCGAGGTGCGTGCGTTTCTTGCTGAGCGGGTCGCGGCAGCGCAGGCGGCGGGCATCGAAGCCGAGCGCATCGTCATCGACCCCGGCTTCGGGTTCGGCAAGACGCTGGAGCACAATCTCGCCCTGTTGCGCCGGCTCGGCGAGTTCGGCGGGCTGGGTGTGGCGGTGCTCGCCGGGTTGTCGCGCAAGTCCACGCTGGGCGGGATTACCGGCCGCGACACCGACCAAAGGGTCCATGCGGGTGTCGCAGCAGCGCTGTTGGCCGTTCAAAATGGCGCCAGCATCATACGCACGCACGACGTGGCGGCGACGCGCGATGCGCTGGCGGTATGGAACGCCGTGAGACAGGCCCGTTAGAATAGGCGGCATGAAAAGAAAGTACTTCGGCACCGATGGTGTCCGGGGCAAGGTCGGCACCGAACCGATCACCCCGGATTTCGTGATGCATCTGGGCTATGCCGCGGGCAAGGTGCTCGTCGCGCGCAATCCTGCGTCCGAGCGTCCCGCGGTGCTGATCGGCAAGGACACCCGTGTCTCCGGTTACATGCTGGAATCCGCGCTGGAGGCCGGCCTGTCCGCTGCCGGCATCGACGTGCTGCTGGTGGGACCCATGCCCACGCCGGCCGTCGCCTATCTCACCCGCGCGCTCCGGCTGACAGCCGGGATCGTGATCAGCGCCTCGCACAACCCGTACGACGACAACGGCATCAAATTTTTCTCGGGCGCCGGCACCAAACTGCCGGATGAAACGGAAAATGCCATCGAAGGCGAACTGGCGCGCCCGCTCAAGTGCCTCGCATCGGCGAATCTGGGCAAGGTACGGCGGGTCGATGACGCTGCGGGACGTTACATCGAGTTCTGCAAGAGCGCGTTCCCCAACCAGCTCCACCTGCGCGGCGTGCGCATTGCGCTGGACTGCGCACACGGAGCCGCCTATCACATCGCGCCGCACGTCTTTCACGAGCTGGGCGCCGATGTCGTCACCATCGGCACCGAGCCGGACGGATTCAACATCAACGATGGCGTGGGAACCACGCATCCACGCGTGCTGCAGCAGGCCGTGAAGCGGAACAAGGCGGATGTGGGCGTCGCGCTCGATGGCGATGGCGACCGGGTCCTCATGGTCGATGCGGAGGGCGCGCTGCACGACGGCGACGAACTTCTCTACGTGATCGCGCGGCACCAGCACGAGCTCGGAGAACTGAAGGGCGGGGTGGTCGGCACGCAGATGACCAATCTCGGGCTCGAACGCGCGCTGGAGGCGCTCGGAATCGAATTCGCGCGCGCGCGCGTAGGCGACCGTTACGTGCTCGAGATGTTACATGAGCATGGGTGGAGGCTCGGTGGAGAGAACTCGGGCCATATCGTCTGCCTCGCGCGCCACACGACCGGCGATGGCATCATTTCGGCGCTGCAGGTGATGCGCGCGCTGCGGGAAACCGGCGCCACATTGCAGGAAGCGGTCTCCGGCGTGACGCTCTATCCCCAGGTCCTGATCAACGTGGCGCTCAAGAAACATTTCGACTTCAGCAATCACCGCGCCGTCAAGGAGGCCGTCGCCAGGGCGGAGCAGGACCTGGGCGCGGCGGGCCGCGTCCTGCTGCGCGCCTCGGGCACCGAGCCGGTGATCCGTGTGATGGTGGAAGGAAAACAGCAGGCCCGTGTCAAGATGCTCGCCGAGAGCATCGCCGAAACGGTGCGCGCGGCGGTGTAACGAGAGCAACGCACCGGCGCAACGCTTTTCCATCCGAACTTTCGGACTTTCAGGTTCTAAATCAAAGCAATTCCCTGCCTTGCGCGTTGACCCTGCCGGTCGCGGCCGGTAAAATTCAACGATTTTGCGGGCCGGGTTGGTGATGCGCGGCAAGCTGGTGGCAGGTAACTGGAAGATGAACGGCAACCTGGCTTCGAATGAAGCGCTGTTGCGCAGTCTTGTTCACGCCATTTCACCGCTGTCCGGCGTGCGGCGTGCGGTCTGTGCGCCGTTTCCGTATCTCGCGCAGGTTCAGCAGTCGCTGCGCGGGACCGGCATCGAATGGGGCGCGCAGGACGTGTGTCAGTACAGCGAGGGCGCCTACACGGGCGGCGTCTCCGGCGCGATGCTTGTCGATTTCGGCTGCCGATATGCGATCGTGGGTCATTCCGAGCGCCGCAGCATTTTCGGCGAGTCCGACGAGGTGGTGGCTGCCAAGTTTGCCGCTGCGCTCAAGGCCGGGCTTGTGCCCGTACTGTGTCTCGGTGAGTCGCTCGCGGAGCGCGAAGCCGGCACGACGGAAAGCGTGGTAGCACGGCAGCTCGACGCCGTGGTCGCCGGATCGGGCGCAGCCACTCTGGCGCGAGCGGTGATCGCGTACGAGCCGGTATGGGCCATCGGCACGGGCAAGACGGCCACGCCGGAGCAGGCGCAGGCGGTGCACGCGTTCATCCGCCGGCGCGTCGCCGCACAGGACCAGGCCGTTGCCGCGGACCTGACGATATTGTACGGCGGCAGTGTGAAGGCTTCGAACGCGCCGCAGCTCTTCGGCCTGCCGGATGTGGACGGCGGCCTGATAGGCGGCGCGTCGTTGATCGCGGACGAGTTCGCCGCCATCTGTCGCTCGGCGCGACAGGCGGCGTGAGACGAGAGGAACATGGAAATACTGCTTCTGGTTGTGCATGTGCTGACCGCGGTTGCCATCATCGGGCTGGTGTTGCTGCAGCATGGCAAGGGCGCCGACGTCGGGGCTGCGTTCGGCAGCGGGGCTTCCGGGAGCATGTTCGGCGCCTCGGGATCTGCGAACTTTCTGAGCCGGGCCACTGCGATCCTGGCGGTCGTGTTCTTTCTGACCAGCCTCGGCCTGACCATTTTTTCGGTCCGCAAGAGCGACGACAGGGGCGTCATCACGACGCAGCCGGCGCCGAAGCAGTCCTCGCCCGGAGAGATCCCGGTGCCCGGTGCGCCGGCGGGCAAGCCGGCTCCGGCCGACGGATCGAAAGCAGGGGATGTGCCGAAATAGCGCGGCAGCTTGATCCCGCTCAAAGCGGGCAGCCGGCGGCGCGCAGTAACATGCCGACGTGGTGGAATTGGTAGACACGCCGTCTTGAGGGGGCGGTGGCGAAAGCCGTGTGAGTTCGAGTCTCACCGTCGGCACCAGGAATGCAGGTGGAGCGTCGCTCACGCGCGCGACGGCGTGGCAGCGCAGGCAGAGAATGGAACCAGGCGGAACAATTTCAGTCCCTGATCGATGCTAGAGAACTACTTTCCCATCCTGCTTTTCATCCTGGTCGGGATCGCGTTCGGAGTGGTTCCCGTGCTGCTGGGCGGCGGCCTGAGCCGGCTGCTCGGCGTTCATCGCCCGGACAGCGAAAAACTCTCGCCGTACGAGTGCGGATTCGAGGCGTTCGAGGACGCGCGGATGAAGTTTGACGTGCGCTACTACCTGGTCGCCATTCTGTTCATCCTCTTCGATCTGGAGATCGCGTTTCTTTTTCCGTGGGCCGTGGTGCTGCAGGAAATCGGCCTGTTCGGGTTCCTGTCGATGATGCTTTTTCTTGCAATTCTCGTGGTCGGCTTCATCTACGAGTGGATGAAGGGAGCCTTAGAGTGGGAATGAGGAGAACATATGGGTGCAGTCGAATCATTTCACGATAGAGGCTTTGTCACCACGACGGCGGACAGGCTGATCAACTGGACGCGCACCGGATCGCTGTGGCCGATGACGTTCGGGCTCGCCTGCTGCGCGGTGGAGATGATGCACGCCGGCGCAGCGCGCTACGATCTCGACCGGTTCGGCATCGTCTTCCGGCCGAGCCCCCGCCAGTCGGATGTGATGATCGTGGCGGGCACGCTGTGCAACAAGATGGCGCCGGCGCTGCGCAAGGTATATGACCAGATGGCCGAGCCGCGCTGGGTGATCTCGATGGGCTCGTGCGCCAACGGCGGCGGGTATTATCACTATTCGTATTCCGTGGTGCGGGGGTGCGACCGCATCGTGCCCGTGGACATCTACGTTCCCGGCTGTCCGCCGACGGCGGAGGCGCTGCTCTACGGCATCGTGCAACTGCAGAACAAGATCAAGCGCACCAACACCATCGCCCGCTGACGTCTCGATGACCTCACGCCTTGAGAACCTCGTCGTCCAGCTGGGCGCAGCGCTTGGCGACAAGCTGGTCCGCATTGATCGTTTGCGCGGCGAGGTCACCATCGTCATCGCTCCGGGCGATCTATCCGCAGTCGCTACTGCGTTGCGCGACGGCCCGCAGCTCAAGTTCGAGCAGCTCATGGATTTATGTGGCGTGGACTACAGCTCGTATGGCCAGGCCACTTTGGACGGGGAGCCGGTGGAAGTCGAGGCCGATGCGCCGGCCGGAGGCGCCGCGCTCGCTGCGGGAGCCGCTCCGGGGATCGATGGAAGCCTGTTGGAGCGTGCTGATGTGGCTGCGCGGGCGAGACAGGAAGAATCGCCCCTGATGGGGCCGCGCTTTGCCGTCGTGTACCACCTGCTTTCGGTGACGTACAACTGGCGCCTGAGACTGCGGGCGTTCGCCGCGGACGACGAATTTCCGGTCGTACCTTCGGTGATGGGCGTGTGGCCGGCCGCCAACTGGTTCGAGCGGGAAGCCTTCGATCTGTACGGCATCGTCTTTACCGGCCACCCCGACCTGCGGCGGATATTGACCGACTACGGCTTCGTAGGGCATCCCTTCCGCAAGGATTTTCCGCTCTCGGGAAACGTCGAGATGCGCTACGACCCGGACCAGCAGCGCGTCATCTATCAGCCGGTGACCATCGAGCCGCGCCAGAACGTGCCGCGCATCGTGCGCGAAGAGAACTACGCGGACACCGAAGGGTTTCGCAAGGGCTAGCGTGGCCGAGATCAGGAACTACACGATGAATTTTGGCTCCGGCCGCCCGCTTTCCATTCGGTTTGCGGGCTTAACTTGCGTCGGCAAGTTAGCCTGCGCCGAAATTCATTTCGATCGTGCCGGCGCAACGCTTTGCCCCGGACATTGATCCTATGGCCGAGATCAGGAACTACACGATGAATTTTGGGCCGCAGCACCCTGCGGCGCATGGCGTGTTGCGGCTGGTGCTCGAGCTCGACGGCGAAGTCATCGAGCGCGCAGATCCGCACATCGGGCTGCTGCATCGCGCGACCGAGAAGCTGGCCGAACACAAGACCTACGTCCAGTCGCTGCCGTACATGGACCGCCTCGACTACGTGTCCATGATGGCGAACGAGCACGCCTACGTTTTGGCGATCGAGAGACTGCTCGGTGTCGAAGTGCCGATCCGCGCGCAGTACATCCGCGTCATGTTCGATGAGATCACGCGCATCCTGAACCACTTGCTGTGGCTGGGCGCTCACGGGCTCGACATCGGCGCGATGACGGTATTCCTCTACTGCTTCCGCGAACGCGAAGACCTGATGGACTGCTACGAGGCCGTCTCCGGCGCCCGCATGCACGCGGCGTACTACCGGCCCGGGGGTGTCTACCGCGATCTGCCGGACCGCATGCCGCAGTACGCGGCATCGAGCCTCCGCTCCGAGTCAACGGTGCGCGAGCTCAATCGCAACCGCCAGGGATCGCTGCTCGATTTCGTCGAGGACTTCACCGAGCGCTTCCCGAAGCACGTGGACGATTACGAAACACTGCTTACCGACAATCGCATCTGGAAGCAGCGCACGGTGGGCATCGGGGTGGTGAGTCCCGAGCGCGCGCTGGCGCTCGGCTTTACCGGGCCGATGCTGCGCGGTTCCGGCGTGGAGTGGGACCTGCGCAAGAAGCAGCCGTACGAGGTCTACGACCGCATGGAGTTCGACATTCCGGTGGGGGTCAACGGCGACTGCTACGACCGGTACCTCGTGCGCATCGAGGAAATGCGCCAGTCGAACCGCATCGTGCGCCAGGGCATCGACTGGCTGCGGAAGAACCCGGGACCGGTCATGGTGGACAGCTACAAGGTCGCGCCGCCCTCGCGGCTTGCGATGAAGAGCAACATGGAGGAGCTGATCCATCATTTCAAGCTCTTCACCGAGGGCATGCACGTGCCGCCGGGCGAAATCTACGCCGCGGTGGAGGCGCCCAAGGGCGAGTTCGGCATCTACATGATCTCCGACGGCGCGAACAAACCGTATCGCGTGAAGATCCGGGCGCCGGGCTTCGTGCACCTCTCGGCGCTCGACGAGATGTCGCGGGGGCACATGATCGCGGACGTCGTCGCGATCATCGGTACGCAGGACATCGTGTTCGGCGAGGTGGACCGATGAACGCGCCCATGGTGCTGTCGCCCGAAGCGCTGCTCAGGATCGACAAGGCGGTCGCCAAGTATCCCCCCGAGCGCAAGCAGTCGGCGGTGATGGCGGCGCTCACCATCGCCCAGGACGAGAAGGGCTGGCTCTCGACCGGGACGCTGGATTTCGTGGCTCACTATCTCGGCATGCCGCCGATCGCGGTCTACGAAGTGGCGTCCTTCTACACCATGTACGACCTGAAACCGGTCGGCCGCCACAAGTTCACGATCTGCACGAACCTTCCCTGTGCGCTTCAAGGTGCCGCTGCGGCCGCCGAGCACTTCAAGCAGCGGCTCGGCATCGGTTTCGGCGAGACCAGCGCCGACGGCTGTTTCACCCTCAAGGAGGGCGAGTGCATGGGCGCCTGCGGCGACGCGCCGGTCCTGCTCCATAACAACAAGCAGATGCTGTCGTGGATGACGCCGGAAAAGCTCGATCGGCTGATCGACGAACTCAAGACCAAATGAACGCGCCGCTTCCTCCGTTTGCTCCGGACATCTACGGTCCTGATGCGCTGATCCTCAAGGGCCTGACCGGGCTCAACTGGCGTCTCAAGGACTACGAAGCGCGCGGCGGCTATCAGGCGCTCAGGAAAATCCTCGCGGAAAAGATTCCGCCCGAGCAGATCGTCAACGAAGTGAAAAAATCCGCTTTGCGCGGTCGCGGCGGCGCCGGCTTTCCCACCGGGCTCAAGTGGAGCTTCATGCCGCGCCAGTACCAGGGCCAGAAATACCTGGTGTGCAACTCCGACGAAGGGGAGCCGGGCACCTTCAAGGACCGCGATATCCTGCGCTACAACCCGCACATCGTGATCGAGGGCATGCTGATCGCCGGTTACGCGACGGGCAGCACGGCGGGTTACAACTACATCCACGGCGAAATCTGGGACGTCTACGAGCGCTGCGAAGAGGCGCTCGAGGAAGCGCGCGCGGCGGGCTACGTCGGGCGCAACATCCTGGGGAGCGATTTCGGCTTCGAGCTGTACAACCACCACGGCTGGGGCGCCTACATCTGCGGCGAAGAGACGGCGCTGCTGGAGTCGCTCGAAGGCAAGAAAGGCATGCCGCGGTTCAAGCCGCCGTTCCCGGCGAGCTACGGCCTCTACGGCAGGCCCACCACCATCAACAACACGGAAACGTTTGCCGCCGTGCCGTGGATCGTCCTGAACGGCGGCGAGGCGTTCCTCAATCTCGGCCGCCCCAACAACGGCGGCACGAAGATCTTCTCGGTGTCCGGCGACGTGGCGCGTCCCGGAAACTACGAAGTGAAGCTCGGGACGCCGTTTCCGGCGCTGCTCGAGATGGCGGGCGGCATGCGCGGCGGCAGGAAGCTCAAGGCCTGCATACCGGGCGGCTCCTCGATGCCGGTGCTGCCCGCCGACATCACGATGAAAACCGACATGGATTACGATTCGATCGCCAAGGCGGGCTCGATGCTCGGCTCGGGCGCGGTCATCGTGATGGACGAGACGCGCTGCATGGTGCGCTCGCTGCTGCGCCTGTCCTATTTCTATTACGAGGAGTCGTGCGGGCAGTGCACGCCGTGCCGCGAGGGAACGGGGTGGCTGTACCGGGTCGTGGATCGCATCGAGCGCGGCAAGGGCAAAGCGGAGGATCTGGATCTACTGACCAATGTCTCGGACAACATCCAGGGCCGCACCATCTGCGCGCTCGGCGACGCGGCGGCGATGCCGGTGAAGGCTTTCATCGGGCATTTCCGCGACGAGTTCATGCATCACATCGAGCACGGCAAGTGCTCTGTGCCGGATTACGTTTAGCGCGGCGGGCGGATAGAACGCAACGATGCTCAAGATCGACATAGACGGCAAAGAGCTGGAAGTCCCCGAGGGCAGCACCATCATGGATGCCGCCAACCGCGCCGGCATTTTCGTCCCGCACTTCTGCTATCACCGCAAGCTTTCCATTGCCGCCAACTGCCGCATGTGCCTGGTGCAGGTGGAGAAGGCGCCCAAGCCGCTGCCGGCTTGCGCGACGCCGGCCACCAACGGCATGAAGGTGTGGACGCACTCGGAGCAGGCGGTGGACGCGCAGACCGGCGTCATGGAATTCCTGCTCATCAACCATCCGCTCGACTGCCCGATCTGCGACCAGGGCGGCGAATGCCAGTTGCAGGACCTCGCGGTCGGATACGGGGCGAGCGGTTCGCGCTACGACGAAGAGAAGCGCGTCGTGGTCGACAAGAACCTGGGGCCGCTGATCTCGACCGACATGACGCGCTGCATACACTGCACGCGCTGTGTGCGCTTCGGCACCGAGATCGCCGGCATCATGGAGCTCGGCATGATCGGCCGCGGCGAGCACGCCGAAATAATCACGTTCGTCGGCAAGACGGTCGATTCCGAACTTTCGGGCAACGTCATCGACCTCTGCCCGGTCGGGGCGCTCACCTCCAAGCCGTTCCGCTACACGGCGCGGCCCTGGGAGCTGGTCCGGCGGCCGTCCGTGAGCCCCCATTGCGGGCTCGGCTCGAACCTCACCATGCAGCTCAAGCAGAACCGCGTGATGCGCGTGCTGCCGCGCGAGAACGAGGCGATCAACGAGTGCTGGCTGTCCGACAAGGACCGGTTTTCGTACGAGGGGCTCAACTCGCCGCAGCGCCTGGTGCGACCGCTGCTGAAACGCGACGGCGCGTGGCGCGAAGTCGAATGGCCGGTCGCGCTCGAACATGTCGTCTCGGAGCTGCGGCGCATTCGCGACAGCCACGGCGCTCAAGCGATCGGGGCGCTCGCCACGCCGCACCAGACGGTCGAAGAGCTGTACCTGCTGCAGAAACTCGTGCGCGGGCTGGGATCGGGCAACGTCGATTTTCGTTTGCGGCAATCGGACTTCTCCGCCGACGACCGGCTGCGCGGCGCGCCCTGGCTCGGCATGAGCATCGCCGAGGTCGGAGGGCTCGACCGTGTACTCGTCATCGGCAGCACCTTGCGCAAGGACCATCCGCTGCTCGCGCATCGGCTGCGCCAGGCCGCGAAGCGCGGGACTCAATTGAGTCTCGTCAACCCGGCGGACGACGAGCTGCTGATCCGCACGGCGTACAAGGCGATCGTCCCGCCGGCGGCGATGCCCGATGCGCTGGCCCAGGTGCTGGTCGCGGCCGGGCGCAGCAAGAATGCGGCCTTGCCCGCCGGCATGGAAAAAGCGCTCGCCCACGTCAATCCGTCGGAAACCGCGCAGCGCATTGCGGAGAGCCTGGTTTCAGGCGAGCGCGCGGCGGTATTCCTCGGCAACCTCGCGCAGCACCATCCGCAGGCCGTGCAATTGCATGCGCTGGCGCAGGAACTTGCCGCGGTCACGGGCGCGCGCCTCGGTTTCCTGGGCGAGGCGGCCAACAGCGTGGGCGGTTATCTCGCCGGGGCGTTCCCGCTCGCGTGCGCGCCGCGCGGGGTAAATGCCGCGGAGATGCTGCGCCAGCCGCGAAAGGCGTATGTGCTGCTGGGCGTCGAAGCGGATCTGGATACGCACGACCCGGCGCAAGCCCTGGCGGCGATGCGCCATGCCGAACTGGTCGTAGCGCTGAGTCCCTACCAGCACAAGGCGGTGGATTACGCGCACGTGCTGCTGCCGATCGCGCCGTTCACCGAAACGGCGGGCGCTTTCGTGAACACCGAAGGCACGGTGCAGAACTTCAGCGGCGTGGTCGGCCCGCTCGGCGAGACGCGTCCTGCGTGGAAGGTGTTGCGCGTGCTGGGCAATCTGCTCGGGCTGCAGGGGTTCGATCACGACAGCACGGAGGCGGTGCGCCGCGAAGCGCTGGCGGGTGAGGTCGCGCAGAAGCTGGACAACCGGCTTGCTTCGACGGCGCTCGACGCGCTTGCCGTGCCGCATGCGGGTGGGGTGCAGCGCATAGCGGAAGTGCCGATCTACCACGCCGATGCGATCGTCAGGCGCGCGCCGTCGCTGCAGAAGACGCGGGACGCGCAACCTCCGGTCGCGTGGATGAACCGCGCGCTCTACGAGCGGCTCGGCCTGCGCGAGGGTGAGTTCGTGCGCGTCCGCCAGGGCTCGGGTGAAGCGGTGATCGCCGCAGCGCTGGACGAGCGCGTCCCGGCTGAATGCCTCCGGCTGGCTGCGGCGCGTGAAGAAACCTCCACGCTCGGTGCGATGTTCGGGACGGTTACGCTCGAGCGTGTCCCGGCCCAGCAGAAGGTGGCGGTCTAGATGGACTTCGTCGCCACACTGGAGAATTTCTTCGGCCCGACGTGGCCGGCGGTCTGGACGCTCACCAAGATCGTCGCCATCATCATCCCGCTCATGCTGTGCGTGGCTTATCTGACGCTCGCCGAACGCAAGGTGATCGGCTGGATGCAGGTGCGGCGGGGGCCCAACCGCGTCACTTTCTTCGGCATCCGCTGGCTGGGCGGCTGGGCGCAGCCGATCGCCGACGGGCTCAAGCTTCTGGTCAAGGAAATCATCGTCCCGACCGGCGCCAACAAATTTCTGTTCGTCCTCGCGCCGATCATGGCCATCATGCCCGCGCTCGCCGCCTGGGCGGTGATCCCGTTCGGGCCCGAGCGCGTGCTGGCGGACATTGACGCCGGCCTGCTCTACATCTTGGCGATCACCTCGATGGGCGTCTACGGCATCATCATCGCCGGCTGGGCGTCGAACTCGAAGTACGCGTTTATCGGCAGCCTGCGTTCTGCCGCGCAGATGGTGTCCTACGAACTCGCGATGGGCTTTGCCCTGGTTTGCGTGCTGATGGCCGCGCAAAGCCTCAATCTCGGCGAGATCGTGAGGATGCAGCAGAGCGGCTACGGCGCCCTCGGATGGTTCTGGATTCCGCTGTTTCCGATCTTCCTGGTGTATCTCATCTCCGGGGTCGCCGAGACCAACCGCGCGCCGTTCGACGTCGCCGAGGGCGAGTCCGAGATCGTCGCCGGTTTCCACGTCGAGTATTCCGGCATGGCTTTTGCCGTTTTCTTCCTGGCGGAGTACGCCAACATGATCCTGGTGTCCACGCTGGCGAGCGTCATGTTCCTCGGCGGGTGGCTGTCACCGCTCCCGTTCCTGCCGGACGGCTTCGTCTGGCTGGCCGCGAAGGTCTCGCTGGTCCTCTTCTGCTTCCTGTGGTTCCGCGCCACCTTCCCGCGTTACCGCTACGATCAGATCATGCGACTGGGATGGAAAGTTTTTCTGCCGCTCACCATCGCGTGGATCATCGTGCTCGGCGCGTGGATGCAGACGCCGCTGTGGCTGTGGTGGAGGCCGCTATGATGGCGCGCGTGGCCGCGTTGTTCCGCACCTTTCTCCTCTATGAGCTGGTGAAGGGAATGATGCTGACGGGACGGCATCTCTTCGCGCGCAAGATCACGGTGCAGTTTCCCGAGGAGAAGACGCCGCAGGGGCCGCGGTTCCGGGGACTGCATGCGCTGCGGCGCTACCCCAACGGGGAGGAGCGCTGCATCGCCTGCAAGCTCTGCGAGGCGGTGTGCCCGGCGCTCGCAATCACCATCGACTCGGAAGCGCGCGAGGACGGGACGCGGCGCACGACGCGCTACGACATCGATCTCACCAAGTGCATCTTCTGCGGCTTCTGCGAGGAATCGTGCCCCGTCGATTCCATCGTCGAGACCCGCATACTGGAGTATCACGGCGAGAAGCGGGGAGATCTCATCTACACCAAGCCGATGCTGCTGGCGATCGGTGATGCGTACGAAGAGCAGATCGCGCGCGACCGCGCCGAAGACGCGGCGTACCGGTAGACATGACGTTTCAGGTCTTCATTTTCTACTTTTTCGCGGCGGTGCTGCTGTTCGCGGCGCTGCGCGTGATCACGGCGCGCAACCCGGTTCATGCCGCGCTGTACCTCGTGCTCGCGTTCTTCACTTCGGCGGGCATCTGGCTGCTGCTGCAGGCGGAATTCCTGGCGATCGCGCTGGTGCTGGTCTACGTCGGCGCGGTGATGGTGCTGTTCCTGTTCGTCGTGATGATGCTGGACATCAATCTCGCGCGGCTGCGCGAGGGCTTCTGGAATTATCTGCCGCTGGGCGGTTTCATAGCGCTGCTGCTGGTCGCGGAAATGACGCTGGTGCTGCTGGGCGGCTACTTCGGGAAGGAGGGCTCGCCCACGCCGCCCGCGCTCCCCGCGACCTACAGCAACACCAAGGAGCTGGGGCGCCTGATCTACACCGAGTACGTCTATCCGTTCGAGATCGCGGCGGTCATCCTGCTGGTCGCCATCGTGGCGGCCATCGCGCTCACTCTGCGGCGGCGCAAGCACACCAAGTATCAGAACCCCGCGCAGCAGGTGGCGGTGCGGCGCAGCGACCGTGTGCGCATCGTGTCGATGCCGGTCGAGCGGTCAGACGAGGAGCGGGCGGGGTGATCACGCTCTCGCACTACCTCGTGCTGGGCGCCATGCTGTTCGCGATCAGCGTGGTCGGGATATTTCTCAACCGGCGCAACGTGATCATCCTGCTGATGGCGATCGAGCTGATGCTGCTCGCCGTCAACCTCAATTTCGTGGCTTTCTCCCACTACCTCGACGACCCGGCCGGGCAGGTGTTCGTCTTCTTCATCCTGACGGTGGCCGCGGCGGAGTCCGCGATCGGCCTCGCCATCCTGGTCGTGCTTTTCCGCAACCTGAGCACGATCGATGTCGAGGATCTCGACCAGCTCAAGGGCTGAAACCAGCGGAGCGCCGAGAACAACATGACCCGAATGCAGCTGCTCTACCTCATCGTGCCCGTGGCGCCGCTGCTGGGCGCCATCGTCGCCGGACTTTTCGGTCGGCTCGTCGGACGAAGCGGCGCCCACAGCGTAACCATTCTCGGCATGGTGGTATGCACCGTCGCCTCGGCGCTCGTGTTCTTCGACGTTCTGAAGGGGAACGTTTACAACGGCGCGGTGTACACGTGGCTTGCGTCGGGTAACACGGTCTTCGAGATCGGTTTCCTGATCGACCGGCTCTCGGCCACCATGATGCTGGTGGTGTCGTTCGTGTCGCTGATGGTGCACATCTACACCATCGGCTACATGGCCGACGATCCGGGGTACCAGCGTTTCTTCTCCTATATCTCGCTCTTCACCTTCTCGATGCTGATGCTGGTGATGAGCAACAACTTCCTGCAGCTTTTTTTCGGCTGGGAGGCGGTGGGGCTGGTGTCGTACCTGCTGATCGGGTTCTGGTACACCCGCCCGAGCGCGATCTACGCCAATCTCAAGGCGTTTCTCGTGAACCGCGTCGGCGATTTCGGCTTCCTGCTCGGGATCGCGCTGATCCTGATGTACTTCGGGACGCTGGATTACGAGAGGGTGTTCGATGCCGCGCCGCGACTCGCCGACAACACGATACAGATCCTGCCCGGTGCGCCGTGGGCGCTGCTCACCCTGATCTGCATCCTGCTCTTCATCGGAGCGATGGGGAAATCCGCGCAGTTTCCCCTGCACGTGTGGCTGCCCGACTCGATGGAAGGCCCGACGCCGATCTCGGCGCTGATCCACGCGGCGACCATGGTCACGGCCGGCATCTTCATGGTCGCGCGCATGTCGCCGCTGTACGAGCTGTCGGAGACCGCCCTTTCCGTGGTCATGGTCATCGGCGCGATCACCGCACTGTTCATGGCGCTGATTGCGATCGTGCAGAACGACATCAAGCGCGTCGTCGCTTATTCGACGCTCTCGCAACTGGGCTACATGACGGTCGCCCTGGGCGCTTCGGCCTACGCCGCCGGCATCTTCCATCTCGTGACGCACGCCTTCTTCAAGGCGCTGCTTTTCCTGGGGGCGGGTTCGGTGATCATCGCCCTGCACCACGAGCAGGACATGCGCAGGATGGGCGGACTGCGCAAGTACATGCCGGTCACTTACTGGACGGTGCTGATCGGCGCCATCTCCAGTGCCGGCATACCCGGCTTCGCGGGTTTCTTTTCCAAGGATTCGATCATCGAGGCCGTCCATCTTTCGACCGTGCCTGGGGCATCGTTCGCCTATTTCTGCGTGCTGACCTGCGTCTTCGTCACGGCGCTCTACACCTTCCGGCTGGTGTTCATGACCTTCCACGGCCCGGAGCGCTTTCGTGCCGCGCACGGTGCGGACCACGGTTCAGCGGGTCACGCACCGCACGTTCCGCATGAATCGCCCGCGGTCGTTACCGTGCCGCTCGTTCTGCTGGCGATCCCGTCCATCGCCGCCGGCTGGCTGATCGGGCCGGTGCTGTTCGGCAACTACTTCGGCGACGCCATCGTCGTCGATCCCGTGCACGATGTGCTCGCGCAGCTCGGCCGGGAATTCCACGGGGTGCTGGGCATGATGACGCACGCCCTGGCCACCTGGCCGTTCTGGCTCGCAGCGGCCGGCATCGCGACGGCCGCCTATCTGTACTTGCTCCGCCCGGATCTGACCGATGTCATCCAGCGCAGGGCCGGGGTGCTGTACACCATCCTGGAACGCAAGTACGGCTTCGATGAGGCCTACCAGAAACTCTTCGGCGATGGCGCGGTGCACGCCGGCAACGGGTTGTGGAAGGGCGGAGACGTGGCGGTCATCGACGGCCTCGTGAACGGCTCGGCGCGGCTGGTGGGATGGTTCGCCACGGTGATCCGCAGAATACAGACGGGCTACATCTACAACTATGCGTTTGCCATGATCTTCGGCATCGTGGTGCTGCTCACGATGCTCTTCGTGCTTTGAGCGATAACAACAAGAGCTGCTGATGCTTGTGGGATTTCCGCTGTTGAGCCTTGCCATCTGGGTGCCGATCGTCGCCGGGGTGCTGGTGCTCGCGACGGGGTCGGACCGCAACGCCCGACTTGCGCGCATGACCGCGCTGGCGGGTGCGGTGGCGGGGTTTCTCGTCACCCTGCCGCTGTATTTCCGCTTCGACACCGGCGCGAGCGGGTTCCAGTTCGTGGAGCTTATGCCGTGGATCGAGAGCTTCAACGTCAACTACCACCTCGGCATCGACGGCATTTCGCTGCTGCTGATCCTGCTCAACAGCTTCACCACCGTGCTGGTCGTGATCGCGGGCTGGCGGGCGATCGAAGAGCGGGTGGCGCAGTACATGGGGGCGTTCCTGTTCCTGTCAGGCTTCATGAACGGCGTCTTCAGCTCGCTCGACGCGCTGCTGTTCTACGTGTTCTTCGAGGCGACGCTCATTCCGATGTTCATCATCATCGGCGTGTGGGGCGGTCCCAACCGGGTGTACGCCGCGGTCAAGTTCTTTCTCTACACGCTGCTCGGCTCGTTCCTGACCCTGGTTGCCCTGGTCTACCTCTATAACGTGTCGCAGGGCAGCTTCTCGCTCCTGGACTACTATGAACTGCCGCTCTCGCTCACCGCGCAGGTGCTGATCTTCATCGCGTTCTTCATGGCGTTCGCGGTAAAAGTGCCGATGTGGCCGGTGCACACCTGGCTGCCGGACGCACACGTCGAGGCGCCGACCGGCGGCTCGGTGGTGCTCGCCGCGATCATGCTGAAGCTCGGCGGCTACGGTTTCCTGCGCTTGAGCCTGCCGATCCTCCCCGACGCGAGCCAGCACCTGGCCGGGTTCGTCATCGCGCTGTCGCTGATCGCCGTGGTCTATATCGGGCTCGTCGCCCTGGTGCAGTCGGATCTCAAGAAGCTCATCGCCTACTCCTCGATTTCCCACATGGGATTCGTCACGCTCGGCATCTTCATCTTCAACCCGCACGGCATGGAAGGCGCGGTGGTGCAGATGATCTCCCACGGCTTCGTGTCGGGGGCGCTGTTTCTGTGCGTGGGCGTGCTCTACGACCGCCTCCATTCCCGGCAGATCGCGGACTACGGCGGCGTCGTCAACACCATGCCGGTGTTCGCCGCGCTGTTCATGCTGTTTGCGATGGCGAATTCGGGGCTCCCGGGCACCAGCGGCTTCGTCGGCGAGTTCCTGGTCATCATGGGCGCGGTCAAGGCGAACTTCTGGTACGCCTTTGCGGCCGCCACCACGCTCGTCTTCGGGGCGGCCTACACGCTGTGGATGTACAAACGCGTGATCTTCGGCGCCGTCGCGAACGAGCGGGTGGCCGCGCTGAAAGACCTGAATGCGCGCGAAGCGCTGGTGCTGGGTCTCCTCGCCGTGGCGGTGCTCGCCATGGGCGTGTATCCCGACCCCTTCGCCGAGGTGCTCCACGCCTCGGTCAACGATCTGCTCGCGCAGGCGACGCAGAGCAAGCTGCCGCCGCCGTAGCGAGGGCACCATGCAATACATCGCTCCCCTGTGGCCCGCGTATCCGGAGCTGTTCCTGCTCGGGATGGTGTGCCTGATCCTCATCGTCGACCTGTTCGTGAGCGATGGCAGGCGCATCGTCACGTACGCGCTGACGCAGCTTGCGCTGGCGGGCGCCATCGCCATCACCTGGCTCACGCTGCGCATCGAACCGGCGTACACCTTCAGCGGCATGTTCGTCGATGACGTGATGTCGGACGTGCTCAAGATGCTGCTGTACCTCGGCGTGATGGTGATCCTGGTCTACTCCCGCGCCTATCTCGCCGCCCGCGGCATGTTCCGCGGCGAATTCTTCGTGCTGGCGCTGTGCTCGACGCTCGGCATGATGATCATGATCTCGGCGAACCACCTGCTCACGCTCTATCTGGGGCTCGAACTGATGACGCTCGCGCTCTACGCGATGGTGGCGCTGCAGCGCGACTCGGCGACGGCGACCGAAGCGGCGATGAAATACTTCGTGCTCGGGGCGCTCGCCTCCGGCATGCTGCTCTACGGGATGTCGATGCTCTACGGCGCTACCGGAACGCTCGAGATCACGCGGCTCGCCGAAGTGATCTACGACGGCAGCGGCAAGGAGCCGGTGCTCGTCTTTGCGCTGGTGTTCGTGGTGGCCGGCATCGGCTTCAAGCTCGGCGCGGTGCCGTTCCACATGTGGGTGCCGGACGTCTATCACGGCGCGCCGACCGCGGTGACGATCTTCATCGGCTCGGCGCCGAAGCTCGCCGCGTTTGCGTTCATCATGCGGCTGCTGGTGCAGGGGCTCGGCGCGGAGCCGCTGCTCGTCGAGTGGCAGCAGATGCTGGTGGTGATGGCGATCCTGTCGCTCGCGATCGGCAACATCACCGCGATCGCCCAGACCAATCTCAAGCGGATGCTCGCCTACTCGACGATTTCGCACATGGGCTTCCTGCTGCTGGGGGTGCTCGCGGGCGACCTCAACGGCTACAGCTCCGGCATGTTCTACGTGATCGTCTACATGGTGATGAATCTCGGCGCGTTCGGCATGATCATGGTGCTCTCGCGCAGCGGTTTCGAGGCCGAGAACCTCGACGACTTCCGCGGGCTCAACCAGCGCAGCCCCTGGTACGCGTTTGTAATGCTGCTGCTCATGTTCTCGATGGCCGGGGTGCCGCCCACGGTGGGCTTCTACGCCAAGCTCTCGGTGCTCCAGGCGGCGGTCAATGCCGGCTACGTGTGGCTCGCTGTGGTAGCGGTCATGTTCGCGCTGGTCGGAGCCTACTATTACCTGCGGGTGGTCAAGCTGATGTACTTCGACACGCCGGTCGATAGCGCCCCGATTCGGCCGCTCGCCGATGTGCGCTGGGTGATGAGCCTCAACGGACTCGCGATGCTGCTCTTCGGCGTCATGCCGGGGCCGCTCATGGCGCTCTGCCTGTACTCGATCCAGGTTTCACTGTAGGGCGGCAAACCGATGTCGCCAGCCAAAGCGGGACGCAAGGCTTCGACAAGCCGCACTCCCACCCAGAATCCCGCGGCGGATTTCACCGAGCGCACGCTGGCCTCGGACAGCGTCTACCGCGGCGGGTTTTTCGAGGTGTGCAGGGATAAGGTGCGGCGGCCCGACGGCAAACCGGCGGTGCGCGAGTACATCCGGCATCCGGGCGCGGTGATGATGGTGCCGCTGCTGGACGAGAATACGGTGCTGCTGGTGCGCCAGTTCCGCTATCCGCTGCGCCGGCACTTCATCGAGGTGCCGGCGGGCAAGATGGAGCCGGGGGAGGATCCGCTCGCGACGGCCAAGCGCGAGCTGACAGAGGAGTGCGGTTACGAGGCGGCGCGCTGGCGGCATCTCGCCACGCTCCACCCCTGTATTGGTTATTCCGACGAGCGGATCGAGCTGTATCTCGCGCGCGAGCTGCGCCACGTCGGCGCCGGCCCCGACGACGGCGAGTTCCTCGAGGTGCTGCCGACCCCGATCGATCAGGCGCTGAAATGGGTGAGGGAGGGGCGGATCACCGAGGTCAAGGCGATCATCGGTCTCATGTGGCTGGAACGCTTCCTGGGCAGGGGCCCGGCGCGCCGTGGACGCCCGCTACGCTCGCGCGCGTAACGGCTCCACCGCGCGCTCCAGGGGCTCCGGCTGCCGGAAAAGGTAGCCCTGGCCGAACTGCGCGCCCATGTCGGTCAGTATCTTGAGCACTTCCGGCGTTTCCACCCATTCCGCGATCACCTGCTTGTTCAATCCGCGCGCAACGTCGTTCAGCGCCCGCACGAACAGGCGGCTGCCCTCGTCCCGGGCGAGATCGCGGATGAAGCTGCCGTCGATCTTGAGGTAATCGACCTCGAAGCGCTTCAGGTAATAGAACGAGCTGAAGCCGGCGCCAAAGTCGTCCAGCGCGAACCGGCACCCCATGTCCTTCAGCTGGCGTATGAACGTGAGCGTCACGTCGATCTCCGACATCGCGGCGGTCTCCGTGATCTCGAACACGAGCTGGCTGGGATCGACGCCGCTCTCGCGCAGCAGCCGGATGAAGCGCCGGATCCAGCGCTGGTCGGAAATGCTCACGCGCGAGAGGTTGACGAAGTAGCGCAGCGGCTTCCCGAACTGGCGGTGACGCCGCATGAAATCGAGCAGCTTCTGCACCACGCACAGGTCGATCTCCTGCACCACGCCCAGCGATTCGGCGATCTCGATGAAATGCCCCGGCAGGATGTAATGACCACCCTCGTCGCGGATGCGCACCAGCACTTCGTGATGGACGGGCTTCTGGTCGGTCAGCCGCACCACCGGCTGCGAGAACAGGATCAAGCGGTCCTCGTCGAGCGCATCGCGCAGGCGCTTCGCCCAGTGCACGCGCTTGTGCGTGCTGCGCAGGTTCTCGCTCGCCTGATCGGACAGCATGTAGCGGTTGCGGCCCGAGTCCTTCGCCTGGTACATCGCGATGTCCACGTTCGAGAGCAGCGCCGGCAGATCGCTGCCGTGGAACGGGTAGAGGGCGATGCCGATGGAGACGCTCAGGTTGGCGACGACTTTCTTCTCGCTCGCCTGGAAGCGGTAGTGGCTGATCGCATCGAGCGCGCGCTCCGCGGCGTCCACCGCCTGCTGGCGCAGGCCGCCCGGGAGATGGATCGCGAACTCGTCGCCGCCGAGGCGGTACAGCTCGGCTTCGAACGTGCGCGTGATGTCGCGCAGCACGCTCCCCACGCCGACGATGAGCTGGTCGCCCGCGCGGTGGCCGAAGTTGTCGTTGACATACTTGAAGTGGTCGATATCGAGGAACAGCAGCGCGCCGATGCTGCCTTCGTTCATCGCCGCGTCGATCACGCTGTGGAGACTCAGGCGGTTGGGCAGATCGGTGAGGCCGTCGTGCAGCGCGAGATGCTCGATGCGCTTGTTCGCGAGCTGCTGCTCCGTGATGTCGCGTGCCGTGCCGCGGATGCCGAACGGCGCGCCGTTTTCGTCGAGGACGAAGCGGGCATTGATTCCGATCCAGCGGTTCTCGCCGTTTGCGGTGCGCAGATGCGTGACGTAGTTCTTGATCTCGCCTTTGCGCTTCAGCGTGGCGAGGAACCGGCGGTTGGAGACGTGGGCGGCCTCGGCCTCGAAATCGAAGAAGCAGCGCCCCACCAGGTCCCTCGGCGCCAGACCCAGAACTTCGTGCGCGGCGCTGTTGAGGAAGGTGAAGCGGCCCTGCGCATCGGTCATCCAGATCAGATCGTGCGAGGTCTCCACGAGATCGCGATAGCGGTTCTCGCTCTCCACCAGGAGCTGGATGATGCGCCGCTTCTCCGCGAGGGTGCGCTTGATGGTGGCAAGCTCGCGCGAGGTCTTCTCGGCCCCTGAAGTGAGGAGCGACGAGGCGAGGCGGTCGATCAGGTCTCTGGAATAGCGGCGGTGCCCGCCATCGGTACGCAACGCGACCAGCACGCCCTGGTCGTCCCACCGGCGCAGCTTCTGTATCGGAATCCCCAGCAGCTCGGAAGTCTGCTGTATGGTGTATTCCGCCTGTCCCCCGGACACCGTCGCCCTCGCCTTTCTTCTGTTTCGAACGGCCTTGCGCCCGAACGGCCGCCGGGCGCGCGTTTCGATGCTCCTCATGAGTTTACCAAAGTGCCTGCGCCGCCGCGAATCGACGCCACTGTGCACGTCCACGTGGCATCTCCTCAGTGCACCTGGCGCGGCTCGGCGAGCCCGGTCTGCCGCGACACCAGCCGCTGCATCAGTTTCATGTCCCGGATCGACAGGCGCAGCGCCGTATCGACCCAGGCCTCCACCACGCCCAGCAGCTCGGCGTAGTCGAGCTTGTGCACGCAGCGCCGGGCGGCGGCGATGCCGGCGAGCGCGTTGCGATTCTTCCGGCGTCCCCGTATCAGCGCGGCGGTTTCCGCTTCACCCCGGCCCTCGTCCACCACCATGTCCACCACCCCCAGGCTTTGCATCTCGGTTGCGCTGTAGATCTTTCCGCTCGTGATCAGCTCCTCGGTGGCCCGTTTTCCGATGCGGCGCTCGAGGAAGGAATAGGCGCCCATGCCCGGAAAGAGATTGAACAGAATCTCGGGAAAACCGAAGCGTGCGTGCCGCTCCGCAACCAGCAGATCGCTCGACAGCGCCGCCTCGAATCCTCCGCCGAGACACTCGCCCTGGATGAGCGATATGGTGGTAATCGGCAAGTCGTGGCCGAGATAGTTGCGATGGAGGACGTTGATGCACGCTTTCCCGTATCTCAGCAGGCCGTCGCGGTCGTGGCGATCGATCAGCTCGGTGAACAGGCTGAGATCGCCGCCGAGGTTGAATACGCCCGGCACCTTCGACGCCAGGATCGCGTAATCGAGCGCCACCTCTACGCCGTGGTCGTTCACTGTCCCGGCGGTCCTCGTCAGAAAGCGGCAGTAGCGGTCCAGATCGTCCAGCAGCCGGGGATTGAAATTGGGTCGTGGCGCGGGATTCCAGCGCAGCCACATCGCGTGGAGAGTCTTGTCCAGATAGGCGGAGAGCTGCTCCGAGAAGTAGAACTCGGTCCTTTCCTCGGCGGATATCCGGACGGACGGCGAGGCCGGTGCTTCGAGTAATGCCTGTGGGATGTGCATGTCCATCTCAATTCTCCCGGTCGACAGATTTGTGTGGGTTCTGGTGAAGCTGCCTTGCGCAGCAGCATTCGATTGCAATGTAGGCATGCTTATTTAAAAAAGCAAATCTAACACTTTGATAGATTTGGACTTTTTGATTGAGCGTCAATAATTTGTATGAGATTGTCACTGTAAGTTCTCAGAACGTTGGAGGCTTTTGCGAGCGGCCCGTGGGCGATCTCACGCGGCCAACGTTAAGTGAGGCGGACAACCAACGGATTTCGTTGACCTTTGGCATGGAAAGGAATAGAAAGCTGCTTTGGGGGGCAGCTCAGCGCGGCAAGAAGTATCGTCATGCAATCCTTCCTGCGTTTCATGTTGAAGGCGGTCTTCCGCGTCGCGGTGACGGGAGCATCATCCGTGCGACGCGACGGGCCGCTTCTGTTCGTATCCAATCATCGCTCGCCGCTGGATGCGTTGCTGGTCGGCATGCTGCTGCCCGGTCATCCCATCGTCATCGTGCCGCCCGAGGACGCGCAGGGCGGGCTTATGCGCGGGCTGTTGCGATTCATTCCGCACGTGGTGCTCGATATCGCCACGGCGGCCGCGCTGAAGCCGCTCCTCAAGCTGCTGCGGGAAGGCCGTTCCGTGGTGCTGTTTCCCGAAGGCCGGACTGGCCGGTCGGCTGCGGTGACGAAGGTGTATCCGGTGCCCGCGCTGGCTGCCCTGAGAAGCGCGGCGGCGTGCCGGCCGGTTTACGTCCATTACCGAGTCGGCGCGTCATCCGCAGCGCGCATCGGGCGCAAGCTTTTTGGCGCTACGCTGCAGGTGATGGCCGGAAAGCGGATCACCGGCACGGAAGCAGGCTCGGCACGCCAGCGCCGGGTACACGCGGCGCGGCAACTCACTGCCATGATGCAGGAGGCGGCATTGACCGGCCATGCGCCCAAGCCGCTGTTCGAGTGCTTTCTGGATGCCTGCCGCGCGCATGGACGCGACGCGCCGATCGTGGAGGACCTGAAGCAGGGCGTGCAGACCTACGGCGCCATACTGCGCGGCGGCCTTGCGCTGGGCCGATTGTTCCGGCGATTCACTGCAGACCGGGAGTGCGTCGGGGTGCTGCTGCCCAACGTGCCCGCGACCATCCAGACGGTGCTGGGCCTCTCCGGAGCCGGGCGCCGGCCGGTCATGTTCAATTACAGCGGCGGTGTGGCGGCCATCAGGACGGCGCGTCAGGCGGCCGGCGTGACCACGGTGATCACGTCGCGCCGGTTCATCGAGCAGGCGCGTCTGGAGGCGCTGATCGAAAGCCTCAAGGACTGCACTATCGTTTATCTTGAGGACTTGCGCAGCCGCTTCGGGGTGATGGACAAGCTGTGGCTGGTCGCGTACGCGCTGCGGTTTCCGCGCCGCACCCTGGCGCCGCAGTCGGCAAGCGATCCCGCCGTGGTGCTCTTCACATCGGGGTCGGACGGCGAACCGAAAGGTGTGGTGCTGTCCCACCAGGCGATCGTCGCCAACGTGACGCAGATGCGCACCGTCATCGAATTCACGCCCGAGGACAAGATCCTGAACCCGCTGCCGCTCTACCACGCCTACAGCTTCACGGCGGGAATGGTGCTGCCGCTCGTGACCGGCACGCGGCTGCATCTCTACATTTCTCCGCTGCACTACCGCGCCATCCCGGAAGTTGCCTATCGCCACGACTGCACCGTGCTGTTCGGCACCGGCACGTTCCTCTCGTACTATGCGGCGTATGCGAACCCGGCGGATTTTTCGCGCATACGCTACGTGATTTCGGGCGGCGAGAAGCTGTCGCCGGAAGTCGCGCGCGTGTGGCTCGAGAAATTCGGCCTGCGCATCTTCGAAGGTTACGGCTGCACCGAATGTGCGCCGGTGATCTCGCTTGCGACGCCCTCCGCCCATCGCGGCGGAACGGTAGGCCGCTTCCTGCCCGGCATGGAATATTGCATTGCGTCGGTAAGCGGCATAGAGAAAGGCGGCATTCTGCACCTGCGCGGACCCAACCTCATGCTCGGGCATTACCTCAAGGAGGCTCCGGGCGTGGTGCAGCCCTGCCGGTCCGAACTGGGTCCCGGATGGTACGACACAGGCGACGTGGTCGAGATGGACGAGGACGGTTTTATACTCATACACGGGCGCATGCGGCGGTTTGCGAAAATTGCGGGCGAGATGGTCTCGCTCGACCACGTAGAGCACATCGCGCGCACGGCGTCGCCCGGACACTTCCATGCCGCGGTGCTGGCGATGACGGAATACGGCGGCGAAACCACGGTGCTTTTCACTACCGATCCGGCGCTGGACCGGAGCACCCTCCAAAGGACCGCGCGCATACTCGGCAGCCGCGATCTCGCTGTCGCGCGCGAGATCGTGAAGGTCCGCGAACTGCCCATGTTGCGCACGGGCAAGACCGACTACACCGGACTCGCGCAGATGGCGCAGTCGCAGCGTCCGCGTCTGCGGGAGCGCGCTTCGTCTGGCGTGGCGGCCATGCACCAGGAACAGCACGCGCCCGCAGCGCAGCCCACCGGCACGAACTGAACCGCGCATCCCGGGGGAAGCTTCCGGAAAGGCGCGATGTCCGGTATAAGACCGGAGTGTCCTGAAGGGCTGTCGCAGTGTCTTCCCTGATCGTCGCGCAGATATCCGACCTGCACGTTACTGCGCCGGGCCAACTGCTGCTCGGACGCATCGATACGGCGGCAGCCCTCGCGCGCTGCGTGGACCACATCATGCGGCTGCCGGTTCTTCCGCACGCAGTCGTGGCGAGCGGCGATCTGGTCAATGAAGGGACGGTGGAGGAGTACGCGCTGCTGCGCCGGCTGCTTTCGGCCCTGACCATGCCGGTCTATCTCATGCCCGGAAACCACGACGACGCAGGCACGTTACGCACCGCATTCCCCGATCACCGCTATTTTCCCGATGCCGGACAACTGCGGTACACCGTCTCGATGGAAGGGCTGCGTCTCATCATGCTCGACAGCGTTGTGGCGGGCGAGGACGGCGGGGCGCTCGGGGGGGCGCAACTGGAATGGCTGGAACGACTGCTTGCCTCGGATCCCGGGAGTCCTGCTTTTCTTTTCATGCACCATCCGCCGTTTCCGACGGGCATCCAGTACATGGACGAGATCGCCCTCGATGCCGGTGATGCCGAAGCGTTGGGTGCTTTAGCGTCGCGCCATCGATGCGTACGCCGTATATCGTGCGGACACGTGCATCGCGCAGTGTGCGTGACCTGGCATGGCACGACCGTCGGCATCTGCCCCAGCAGCGCGTTTCAGTACGGCGTGCAGCTCCGACCCGATGCGAAACCGGTCGTCTCGGAGGAGCAACCCGCCTACCAGCTCCACTACTGGAACGGAAACGAACTGGTGACGCACACAGTCCAGATCGACGGACCGAAATAGGCATCACACCGGCACAAACTCAGGGCGTGCTCAGCGGCGGAAGGGACAGCAGGTACTCCGCTGTCGCTTTCAGGTCGGCGTCATTCCAATGCGACGTGTTGTTGGTGATGACTTCACTCATCGGCGGGCCGACGTCTTCGCCATGCGGCACGTTGCCGGTCTTCAGGAACTCCACCATGTCGGCAACCGACCATAGCCCGATCCCCTCCGTCTTGTGCGGCGTGATATTGGGCACCGCCTTGCCATCGGGTCCGCTTTTTGCGCCCGCATGCGCGTGCTTGTCTACTGTCGCGCCCAGGAAATTGCGCGTCGTGTGGCATTCACCGCAATGGCCCGGCCCCGTGACGAGGTAGGCGCCGCGGTTCCATGACGCGCTTTTTTGCGCATCGGCGACATACGGACCGGGGCGGAAGTACAGCCATTTCCACGCAGCGAGCGCGAAACGCAGGTTGTAGGGAAAACGCAGCTCGTGCGGCGGCACCGCGTTGCGCACCGGCTTCAGCGTGTCGAGATACGCCTTCAGGTCGAGCAGGTCACGCTCCGTCATCCTGGTGTATGAGACGTAGGGGAACGCGGGGTAGTAGTGACGCCCGTCCGGCGCAACGCCCTGCGTCATGGCGCGAACGAAATCCCGCTCGCTCCAGCGGCCGATCCCGGTTTCCGCATCGGGCGTGATGTTGGGTACGCGGAAGGTGCCGAACGGCGACTTCAGTTCGAGCCCGCCCGACAGGACCTGCTGATTGTCAGGCGCCGCATGGCACGAGTGGCAGCCGCCCAGGCGGGCGACGTACGCACCGTGCTTGGCGTCACCTGCAGCGATCGCCGGCGCGGCGATGCTGAATACGATCAGTATCGCACCCGTGAGACGGCGAAATCCCGATCGGCCGGGATTCACGGGCGGGGCGCCGGCGTTTTGCGGACGTTACTTGACTCGCGGTCCGCGGAAATTATTGTGGCAGTCGGCGCACCCCATCGTCGTCCTCATGTAGCTGCCCGGGCCGATCATCTCGAGTGCTTCATCTTTCTTGCCTTCGCGGGCGAGACGCGCGAGCGTTTCACTGCCGTCGATGAGCCGCTTGATGTCCTGCTTGAAGCCTTCCGGGTCTTCCCACACCACGGGCAGCGTGCGGGTCAGTTTGTCCGGAAATTTTCCGCGTCCGGTGTCCCTGGGAAAGTGCTTGGGTATGTCATGCGCCATTTTCGAGATGGCGCGGGCGTTTTTCTCCACGTCGGCGAGCGTGCCATTGCCCTTCACGAAGGCCGCGATCTGGCTCCAGTGCTTTTCCATGTTCTCCATGAAATTCAATCGGGCCTTGATGACTTCCTCGCCGCTGGCGGCATGCGCGCTGCCGACGCCTGTCAACGCGACGCCGCAGACGAAAACCGCCGCCACTACCCTGACTTTTACCGCGAAACTCATGCTTTCCTCCTGACGTTTACTTCAGAAATTCACGCTGCCGCGTGCCCGGTGTTATAACAGTTTCCTTCCATGCCTTATTCCGTGCGAAATCTCCGGTCCGTCACAGGGCATCGACCGGTCCCCGTCGTTCCCGTTTGATCGCTCCGCGGCGGCGCTTCGACTCGAGGCGCCGTTCCCGGGACCCGGCCGTCGGTCGCGTCGCCTTGCGCGGCACGGGCGGCTCGGCGGCGCGGCGCACGAGCGCGA
>JBQTHU010000226.1:0-3233 GCA_052389535.1 Betaproteobacteria bacterium
ACTGGTGCCCGCCATATCGCGCGGCATAGGGCGCCATGCCGTCCAGCACGCCATTCCCGGCAAGCACTTCGACGGCCGGCGCGGTGGGCGAAGCTGGCCGTGCGATCCCGAGCATCGCGCCGAGCGGCTCGGACCAGCCCAGGAGGCGCGGCGCGGAAACCGGCGTGGGATTGACCCGCGTATAGCAGGCGTCCCGCACCGCACGTGACACATTGTGCAGCAGCGGATCGCCCGGCAGCTCATGCACGAACGTCGCTTCGAAAGCGAGATTGCAGAGGTCGGTCAGTGCGCGGGCGCGCGGGGCTGGATTCGGATTCATGGGGTTACCAGTCGATTGTAGTGCAAAGGCGCAATCGGAGTCCGATGCTGGTTGGACATGCGGAGCGCTGCACCGTTGCGCTCAGCCGTTGTCTCACGACTCATGAGCTTCAGCGATGTCCAGATGTTTCCGCGGCGCGCGACGTGGATCTTCGCTGTTCCGCTCGCGCTCACTGCGCAGTACACGCACGCCCATGCAACGGGCCTCGCCCAGGCGGCCTCATGGAACTTCGAGCCGTGGGTGGTGGCCTGCCTGCTCGCCGCAGGGCTGCTCTACGCCCGCGGCGCGTGGGCGTTGTGGCGCAAGGCCGGCGTCGGTCGCGGGCTCACGCTGGCGCAAGCCTGCGCCTTCATCGCCGGCTGGATCACGCTGATAGCGGCGCTCATCTCGCCGATCGACGCGCTGGGGGCGCGACTGTTCTCCGCGCACATGGTTCAGCACGAGCTGCTGATGGTCATCGCCGCGCCGCTTTTCGTGAGCGCAAGGCCGCTCGAAACCTGGACGTGGGGCCTGTCCGTGTCGTGGCGCCGGGGCGCCGGCCGCATCGGCCACTGGCCGCCGCTGCTGCATGCGTGGAGCGCGATCACCGCACCGGCTTCAGCGTGGGCGTTGCACGCCGCGGCGCTCTGGATCTGGCATGTCCCGATGTTCTTCGATGCCGCGCTGCGCAGCGAAGATCTGCACGTTGCGCAGCACGCGAGCTTTCTCGCCACGGCTTTGCTTTTCTGGTGGGCGGTGCTGGGGCGGACGGGCGCGCGCAGGCCCGGCCTTGCGATCGCACTGTCGTTCACCACCATGCTGCACACCGGCGCGCTCGGTGCGCTGCTCACCTTTTCGCCTTCCGCGTGGTATCGCGGCTACCACCACACCGAGACATTCGGTCTCACTGCTCTGGAAGATCAGCAGCTCGGCGGGCTGATCATGTGGGTACCCGGCGGGGTCGCCTATCTCGCCGCCGGGCTCATGCTGGTGTTCCGTCACTATTTGAACGCCGCGGCGGTCGCGGAACCCGACGCGCCGCAGCGCCCATCCTGAACGATCAGGTGCCGCGTCCCCACAACCCGCAGTAACGGCGCACGACGTGGGCGCGCCCGTTTTCATAGCCGGGCATACTCGAGTACTTGGAAAGCATCACTTCCTTCTCTGCCGGCTGCCAGCACTTGCCGTTGCGCGCCTGTTCTTTCACTTCGGCGGACGCGTACTGCAAGAACTCGATGAAGTCCTGTACGTCCTTCTTCGTACCGAGACGCCCGCCCGGCTGACCCGGATGCCCGGGTATGAGGCGTTCCCAATCCATCGCCGCCAGTTTCTTGAGCGACTGTTCCCATTGCAGCGGATACGAGTCGATCATGCCGACGCCCGGCATCGATCCGACCGGCATGAAATCGACCGCGAACACGATCTTCTCCTTCGGCAGCCGCATCACGATCGTGCTGTCGGAATGGTTGAGGCCGATGTACGAAAGCTCGAGCACCGTGCCGCCGAGCTTGAGCGTGCGTTTTTCCTTGAACACCTCGTCCGGCGGCAGCGTGGCCGGGTCCTTGACCATCTCGAGCCGCTCTTTCGCGCGCTGGTGGGCGATGATGCGCGCCCCGGCCTCCTTGAACGGCTTGCCGCCCGCGATGTGGTCGTAGTGGTGATGGCTGTAGACCAGGTACTTGATCGGCTTGTCGGTGACTTTCCTGATCTCGGCGACGTAGGTTTCCACCGCCTGCGGCCGGCCGTAGCCGATCGGGTCGGTCGCGATCACCCCTTCGGAAGTGACGACGAACATCGCCTGGTGGTTGCCGTAGCGGAATACGTAGACGTTGTCGGTGCCGTCCACCTTCTTCGTCTCGAACATCGGGCGCTTTTCGGCCGGCGCCGGTGCCGCGGCGGGCTTGTCCGGGGCCGACTGCGCCCCGGCCGGTAGAGCGGCGGCGGCCAGGACACCCGCGACAGTTAAAGCAGCGATACGTAGCATGATGGTTCCCCTCTTGTGGAAATCGGTCGGCTCAAGCTTTGTTTTACCGGGCGGCCGCGCATTGCTGCGCAGAGTACCGCGTACCCGCCGTGAACAGCGCAGTATGTGACTGTATTCCGTCAGCCGCTATTCGAGGCGGATGCCGGCGCGCTGCACCACCTTCGCCCAGCGCTCAAGGTCCGACACCAGGAGCCGCCCGAATTCCTCGGAGGTCGTGGGCGTCGCCTCCACCCCCTGGCCTGCGAGCCGCTCCCGCACTTCCGGTGACTTGAGCACGGCAACGATCTCGCTGTTGAGCCGGCGCACGATGTCGGGCGGTATCCGCGCCGGCCCGACGAAGCCGTACCATAGCCCCGCTTCGTAGCCGGGCACGCCGGCCTCGGCGACGGTCGGCAGATCAGGCAGCGCCGCGGCGCGTTGCGCGCCCGTGGTGGCCAGCGCGCGCATGCGGCCGGAACGCGCGTGCTGCATCACCGACGCGCTCGTCCCGAACACCAGCGAGACCTGTCCCGAAATGACGTCGGTAATCGCAAGGCTCATGCCTTTGTACGGCACGTGCACCATTTTTGTGCCGCTGAGCACCTCGAACAGCGCACCGCCGAGGTGTCCGGACGAGCCGATGCCGGCGGAGCCGTAGGTAAGCTGTCCCGGGCGCGCCTTGGCCAGTGCCACGAGTTCCTTCACGTTCTTCACCGGCAGCGAGGGATGCACCGCGAGAATGAGCGGACTGGCGCCGACCAGGGTGATGGGCGTGAAGTCCCTGATCGAATCGTACGGCAGCTTGCGATGCAGGCTGGCGTTCACCGCGTGCCCGCTCGGAATCAATACGACGGTATAGCCGTCGGGCGCCGAGCGTGCCGCCAGCTCGGTGCCAATGATGCCGTTCGCCCCCGGGCGGTTGTCCACGATCACCTGCTGCTTCACGTTCTCGGAGAGCTTCTGCGCAACCGC
>JBQTHU010000227.1:0-10789 GCA_052389535.1 Betaproteobacteria bacterium
TGACCGATGGCGGCGCGGACTACAGCTTCGAGTGCGTCGGCAACGTCGATCTCATGCGCCAGGCGCTGGAGTGCTGCCATCGCGGCTGGGGCGTCTCCGTCATCATCGGCGTCGCCGGCGCCGGGCAGGAGATCAAGACGCGCCCGTTCCAGCTCGTCACCGGCCGCGTGTGGAAAGGCACCGCGTTCGGCGGCGCGCGCGGGCGCACCGACGTGCCGAAGATCGTCGATTGGTACATGGACGGCAGGATCAACATCGACGATCTCGTCACCCATGTCATGCCGGTCGGGAAGATCAACGACGCGTTCGACCTCATGCACGCCGGAGAGTCGATCCGCTCCGTCGTCACTTTCTGAGCAGGCCGCCTCCCTTGAACGTCATCCCGGCGTCGGCTGGGATCCAGACGCCGCGCCTGGATTCCGGACCATTGTCCGGAATGACGAGGTCTGATCTGCGGAGCGGCGATGTGTCCTCAGTCCGAATGCCGCGAAGCTACGACATCGGGTTGGGCGGGGGTGCGGGCTCGCCGGGCAGCGGTATGAATTCGCGGTTGTCGAGATCCGGCAGCTTCATCCGTCCTGCGCGCCAGTCCGCTTTCGCCTGCTCGATGCGATCGCGCGAAGACGAAACGAAATTCCACTCGATGTAGCGCTCGCCGATAGGTTCACCGCCGAGCAGCATGACGATCGACGGCTCGAGCGCGGTGAACGGCACGCGCTGTCCGGCGCTGAATACGAGCATCCGTCCCTGCGTGTGGCGCTCACCGCCCACGTCCACCGAGCCCGCTGCGATGTAGAGCGCGCGCTCGGGATAGTCATCGGGGAGTTGCGCACCTTCGCCCGCCGGCAACTCGCAATGCAGATAGAAAAGCGGCGAGTGGATCTTCACCCTTGCTCGCGCGCCGAACGCCTCACCGGCGATGAGGCGCATGCGCGCGCCGCGCTCCTCGAGCAGCGGCAGATCGCTGCCGCCGTGGTGCGCAAAGGCGGGATCGTCCTCTTCGTGTTCCTTCGGCAGCGCGACCCACGCCTGGATGCCGTTCATGTGGCCGCCTTCCGCTCGCGCGCGCTCGAACCGCTCGGAGTGCGTGATGCCGCGGCCGGCCGTCATCCAGTTCACTTCTCCGGGGCGGATCGGCTGCTCGGTGGCGAGGCTGTCGCGATGCATGATCTCGCCGTCGAAGAGATACGTCACCGTGGAGAGACCGATGTGCGGATGCGGGCGCACGTCCACCGTTTTCGGAATGCCGGGCTCGAAATCGACCGGCCCCATGTGATCGAAGAAAATGAACGGCCCGACCATGCGCCGTTTCGCATACGGCAGCACGCGCCCCACTTCGAAGCCGCCGAGATCGCGACGGCGCTGCTCGATGACGGATTCGATCATGCACGCTCCCTGTTATGCCATGGCCTTGAGCGGCCGGGCGTTCAATTCCGGCGCCGGCGGCAGACCGGTCACTTCGAGGATTTCGTCCTCGCCCAGCGTTTCGCGTGCCAGCAGCGCGGCGACCAGCGCGTCGAGCTGGCTGCGATGCCGGGTGAGCAGACGGATAGCCTTGTCGTGACATTCCTTGATGATCCGCTGCACTTCGGCGTCGATCACCCGGGCGGTCTCGTCGCTGAACGGCTTGTCGGCCCCGAATCCCCCCAGGCCGCCGAGATAGGCATTCTGCCGTGGCGCAAGCTGCACCATGCCGAGCTTGTCGCTCATGCCCCAGCGCGTCACCATGTTGCGCGCAAGCTGTGTCGCCTGCTCGATATCGCTCTCGGCGCCGGTCGTCTTGGTGCCGTAGACGATTTCCTCCGCCGCGCGCCCGCCCAGCATGCCGATGATGCGCGCATGCAGATACGCTTCGGGATAGTTGTAGCGGTCGGTCTGCGGCCGCTGGTACGTCACGCCGAGCGCCTGGCCGCGCGGCACGATGGTGACGCGGTGCACGGGGTCCGCTCCGGGGACGACCAGCCCGAGGATGGCGTGCCCGCTCTCGTGGTAGGCGATGCGCTCGCGGTCGTCAGGGCTCAGGAGCAGCGGCCGCTCCGGCCCCAGCACGATCTTCTCCAGCGCGTCGATGAAGTCCTTGTGGCTGACATCGTTGCGCTCGCGCCGGGCCGCGAGCAGCGCCGCCTCGTTGACGAGGTTTTTGAGGTCGGCGCCCGACAGGCCCGGTGTGGTCGAGGCGATTTGCGCGAGATCGACGTCCTTCGCGAGCGGCACGTTGCGCGTATGCACTTTCAAAATCGCCTCGCGCCCGATCTTGTCCGGCAGGTTCACCACCACACGGCGATCGAAGCGTCCCGGACGCAGCAGCGCGCGATCGAGGAGATCCGGCTGGTTGGTGGCGGCGAGCACGATGATGCCTTCGCGCCCGGAGAAGCCGTCCATCTCGGTGAGAATCTGGTTGAGCGTCTGCTCCTGCTCGCTCGCGCCGCCGAGCGCGACCTGGCCGCGCGCGCGGCCGATGGTGTCGATTTCGTCGATGAAGATGATCGCCGGCGCATGCTCCCGCGCCTGCTTGAAGAGATCGCGCACGCGGGCCGCACCGACGCCGACGATCATCTCCACGAATTCCGCCGCGCTCATCGAGAAGAACGGCACGCCCGCTTCACCGGCGACCGCCCTGGCGAGCAGCGTCTTGCCCGTTCCCGGCGCGCCGACCAGCAGCACGCCCTTGGGCGCGGTGCCGCCGAGCCGCGTGTATTTCTCCGGCGACTTGAGGAAATCGACGATCTCCACGAGTTCGTTTTCCGCCTCGTCGATCCCGGCAACATCGTTGAAGGTGACCTTCGTCTCGGCCGACGCATCATAGCGCCGCGCCTTGCTGCGGCCGATGCCCATCAGCGCGCCGCCCATGCCGCCCGCCTGCGAGGCGCGCCGGTAGAGCCAGACATAGAACAGGATGATCAGCAGCGCCGGGCCGAAACCGAACAGCAGCGTCGCCCACCCGCTGCCGGTCTTGATCGGCAGCGCGCTGATCTCGACCTTGTGATCGATCAGGAACTGCTCCAACCCCGGATCGACGAACGCCGGCAGTTCGGTGGTGAATGTATCGGCCTGCCGCGGCTGGGAGCCGCCGCTATCCCTGGGCGCGGAGGGCAATTTCTTGACGTCCTTCGGCTCATCGGGCGGTGGCCATTTGACCGGCGCCACGAAGCGGCCTTCGATGCTGGCGCCCTTGCTGTAGATTGCCGACACATTACCCTTCACGACCTGCTGCTTGAAATAGGTATAGGGAATGGTCACCGGCTCTTCCGGGCCGGGAAAGATGAGGCGCATCAGCAGGTAATTGATGATGATGATGACGACGAACACCATCCAGGTCGTGCGCGGCGGTATGTTCGCCGGCGCCGGCGCGCCCGCCCTGTCGGGGCCGCGCGGAACACCGGATTTGGCTTCGCCGCCATTGCGATTGCGCTGCCAGGGTTTCGTATTCGCACTCATGTCGTTATCCCGATGCGGACTCGGTGCACCGTGCCCGAGCCGCTCAGTGCTATGACCTCGGTTGCACCTGTTAGGTTGTCGCCCGTTCAGTGATAGCCCGCATCCGAGCGGACTTTCCCCCGGAACACCCAGTACGACCACCCTACGTACATGAAGATGATCGGAAGAAGGAACAAGGTGCCGATGAGCAGAAACGCCTGGCCTTCCGGCGCGGTAGCCGCATCCCACAGCGTGAGCGTGTGAGGCACGATGTAGGGAAACAGGCTGATGGCGAGCCCGAGGTACGACAGCGCGAAGAGGCCCATTGCGGCGATGAAGGGGGCGGCATCGTTGGCGCCGGAGAGCGCGCGCCACAGCCACAGCGCCAGCAAGGCGGTGACGACCGGCACCGGAGAAAACCAGGCGATGTTCGGCCACGAGAACCAGCGCTCGGCGATGCGCTCGTGCAGATACGGCGTCCACACGCTGACGAGCACGATGAACGCCAGCACGCCGATCAACGCGAGGCGCGCCCTGGCGCGCGCCCAGTCGCGCAGGGCGCCCTCGGTCTTCATGACGAGCCACGTCGCGCCGAGCAGCACGTAGCCGAATATCAGGCCCACACCCACCGACAGCACGAAAGGATGGACCCAATCCCACGTGGTGCCGGCGTACTGGCGTCCGTTCATCTCGAATCCCAGCACGAACTTGCCGAGCACGCAGCCCTGGGCAAACGTGGCGACGAGCGAGCCCCAGAAAAACGCGCGGTCCCACTGCTTGCGGCTGGTAACGGCGGTAGGCCGGAATTCGAACGCGACGCCGCGGAAGATGAGTCCCAGCAGCATCGCCAGCACCGGGAAGTAGAGCGCCGGAAAAATCACTGCGAACGCGACCGGAAACGCGGTCAGCATGCCGATTCCGCCCATGATGAGCCACGTCTCGTTGCCGTCCCATACCGGCGCGACCGAGGCCATCATGGTGTCGCGCGCGTGATCGTCCGGCGCGAACGGGAAGAGTATGCCGACGCCGAGATCGAAGCCGTCGAGCAGCACGTACATGAACACGCTGATGGCGAGGATCACGGTCCAGATCGGCACGAGGTCGAGCGTCACGATCGCATCTCAAGTGCGCGTCGCGGCGGAAAGCGGCCGCGCCGGGCGCCGGTCGGGACCGGGCTCGGGCAACTCGTCCGGCAGGCCGCGCTTCACCAGTCGCAGCAGGTAATAGAAGCCCGCGCCGAAGATGATGGCGTAGACGATGACGTACAGCGACAGCGAAATCAGCACATCGGTGCCAGTGAGAAACGGCGTCACCGCGTCGGCGGTGCGCAGCTTGCCGTACACCACCCACGGTTGCCGTCCGACTTCGGTCGTGAACCAGCCGGCGGTGACGGCCACGTATCCGACCGGGATCGACCAGGTCGCCGCGCGCAGGAAGAGCGGCGTGTCGTAGAGCCGCCGTCTCGCGTACAGGATCCACGCCCACGCCGTCATGCCCAGCATGACGAGCCACATCGCGATCATCACGCGGAACGCATAGAACGGGACAGCGACCGGCGGACGGTCTTCCCGCGGAAACGCCTTCAGCCCTTCGACGTGCCCGTTCCAGTCGTGCGTGAGATACAGGCTCGCGAGCTTGGGTATGCCGATCTCCGCATGGTTCTTTTCCAGCGTCGCGTCAGGGATGGCGAAGAGGATGGCGGGCTGGCCGGGGCCGCTTTCCCAGATGCCTTCGATGGCGGCGAGTTTCGCCGGCTGATGGTGGAACGTGTTGACACCGTGGAAATCACCGATCACGGCCTGCGCCGGCACCAGCACCGAAGCGAGCAGGATGCCCATCGTGATCATGATGCGCGACTCTTCCGCGTGCCGCCCGTGCCGCAGGTACCACGCCGCGACGCCGATCACCGTGAACGCGGTGGTGAGATAAACCGCAACCACCGTGTGCGTGAACCGGTAGGGAAAGGACGGATTGAAGATCACTTCGAGCCAGTCGGTCGGAATGAAGCGCCCGTCGGCAAACTCGTAGCCCGCGGGCGTTTGCATCCAACTGTTGGCTGCGAGTATCCAGAACGCCGAAAGCAGCGTCCCGAACGCGACGATGACGGCGGAGGCGAAGTGCGCCCACGCCGGCACCAGCTTGCGCCCGAACAGCAGCACGCCGAGGAATGCGGCCTCGAGGAAAAACGCCATGAGCCCCTCGTATCCCATAAGCGGTCCCACGATGGCCGCGGTCTGCTCGGCGTAGCGGCTCCAGTTGGTGCCGAACTGAAACGGCATGACGATCCCTGAAACGACGCCCATTCCGAACGACACGGCGAAGATGCGGATCCAGAACGCGGAGGTCCTGAGATACGCCTCGCGGCGCGTCCGCAGGTACAGGCCTTCCAGCACCGCGATATACGACGCGAGCCCGATGGTGAACGCGGGAAGGAAAAAATGAAACGCGATCAGGAAGGCGAATTGAACGCGGGAGAGAAATAACGGGTCCATGCGGGATCTCTGGTGTGATGTCTCGCAACCTGCGAATCAGCCGGCGATACGTCTCCGCGGAAGGTCGGAACATCGTGCGCGCACCGTGCCTGTCGCGCTGCAAAAACTGCAGCCCTTGGCAAATATTGCACGGGTCCGCCCTGTTTATCCAGCACACACGAATGGTGCAGCGCCCGGTGCGTCAGGGCAGCGTTTCGGCACCTATCTTGCTTGCTTTCGATGGTGGCGGCAACCGCAGTACCAATCCCAACCGGCTCAACGTCCTCCGAAACCAGGGGGCTGATCATGGCCGTCCGACTGAAGCACACGCTCGTCGCCGAGCGACTCCAGTCGTAAAGAGAAGAGTGGTGGGGGTACCGCGCTACTGCGGGGCAGCCGCAACCGGCAAGCAAATGAAAAGGATGAAACATTGACTATAGGAGCAATCACCATGAACTACGTGGACGGATTTGTCGTTGCGGTACCGACTGGCAATCGCGTCGCTCGCGATTGCATCACTCCACGAAAGGAGAACGCATGCTGAGCAAGATCAATGCATCCGCAAACCTCGCGGTTCGAGATTTGAGTGCGGCGCGGAAGTTCTACGAGGGTACTCTCGGACTGAAGCAAGTTGCAGCCGAGGGCGATGAATTGATTGTCTATCGCAGCGGCAAGACGACTGTTAACGTTTACAGGTCAGAGCAGGCCGGCACGAACAAGGCGACTGCGGTCACTTGGGCGGTCGGGGACAAGCTCGAGACGACAGTGAAGGACCTGGGCGCCAAGGGCGTCAAGTTCGAGCACTACGACATGCCTGGCATGACGCGCGAAGGCGACGTTCATATCGCCGGCGACATGAAGGTTGCCTGGTTCAAGGACCCGGACGGCAATATTCTCAACCTCGTGAGCGGGTAGACGTACAGCAGATCTACTATCCGGGATTCACTATCGTCGGGCTGGGCGAAGGAGTGCTCGCACGTTGCTCGCGCCGCCTTTTCCGGAATCGCTTTCGTCGCGCTTGTCACTGGCATTGCGATTCACTGACGCGGGCAGCGCAACAGCGAAACGCAGTCTCGCACACACAGGAAACCTGACACCCGAAGGGCGGCCTTGCCGGTCAGGCGGTAGTGTGCAGATAGCGCTCCAGAAGCTTGCGGCCCCTGGCGGCAATGCGGCGCGCCGCCGCGGGAGTTAGGCACCGGTTCGCCGAGAATTGTTATGAACCAGCGGCACGCTTATCATGGCGACTTCCGTACAACCGCACGTCATAACGATTTCGTTGGAACCCGGGACCTCATCGCCGGTGCATGACAGGGCATTCCTGCTGCTGCTGGTCATCGTTACCCTCGCGTTTGCGTGGATCCTGTGGCCGTTCTACGGCGCGGTGTTCTGGGCCACCATCCTCGCCATCCTGTTCGCGCCGCTCTACCGGCGGCTGTCGGAGAAGATGCGGCAGCGCTGCTCGCTCGCCGCCCTCACCACCGTCATGGTGATATTCCTGCTCGTCATTCTGCCGTCCGCGCTGATCGCCGGAATGCTCCTTCAGGAAGGATTGCAGGTCTACGGGAACGTGCGCTCGGGAGAATGGAGCCTGGGCGATTATTTCAGCCGCGTGTACGAGGCGCTGCCGGCGTGGATCACGACGCTCCTCGACCGCTTCCAGTTGACGACGCTCGGCGAGGTGCAGGAGCGGCTCTCCGCAGGTTTTGCCAAGGGCGCGCAGTTCCTCGCGAGCCAGGCCCTCAACATCGGCCAGAACACGCTCGACTTCGTGGTCAGCTTCTTCATCATGCTGTATCTGCTTTTCTTCCTGCTGCGGGACGGGCGCGCGCTGAGCCAGCGCGTCCGCGCGGCGGTGCCGCTGCGCGATGACCTGAAGCGCAATTTCTTTGGCAAGTTCACGGACGTGGTGCGGGCGACGATCAAGGGGACGATCGTGGTCGCCATCGTCCAGGGCGCGCTCGGCGGCCTCATGTTCTGGTTTCTCGGCATCCAGGCGCCGGTGCTGTGGGGCGTGGTGATGGCCTTTCTGTCGCTGCTGCCTGCGGTCGGGACCGCACTGGTATGGGCGCCGGTGGCGATTTATTTCCTCGCGACCGGCGCGATATGGCAGGGCGTCGTGCTCGCGGCGTACGGTGTCCTCGTCATTGGCCTGGTGGACAACGTGCTGCGCCCGGTGCTGGTGGGCAAGGACACCAAGATGCCCGACTACGTGGTGCTGCTGTCCACGCTCGGCGGGATGGCCATTTTCGGGTTGAACGGTTTCGTCATCGGGCCGCTGATCGCTGCGATGTTCATCGCCGCGTGGGACAGCATGGCGGAGATGAACGTCTCTCCTCCGGCATAGTGCGCGGTCACCGCCGGCGGGATAACTTGCCGCATGGACTGGTGCCGGGCTAGCATGCGGCATCAATAAGAAACCGCCACTGCACAAGAATCGTGCGCGAAAGCCGGGCCGGCATGGCCCGCGGTGCGCCAGGGATTCATCGAGGGAATGGAAGACCGGTTCTTCGAAAAGCCGATTCTCAACTCGCCCGACGCGTACGTGCATCATAGCTTCTTCGATCGGAGCTTCCAGCCATGAAGGTCAGGTACTACCAGGACACCGACACGCTCCACATCGAGTTTCGCGATGTTCCGGTCAGCGAAACGCGCGATCTCGATGAGAACACGCTGCTGGATCTCGACGACAGCGGCAATATATGCGCGATTACCGTCGAGCACGCATCTCAGCGTGCAGGGATTCCGGACTTTTCGTACGAGCAGATTCCGGCTTGAGCCGGATACGGAACAAAGAACGACACATTTTGGGAGGCGAGACGAGCTTGCGCGGGCGACGTGGACTTCGACGTGCTGATCGCCTCAACTACGAGGCGCGCACGCCACAGCGATACGTCGCGTGCCTTCGACAAACCCAAATCCGGCCGCATCGCCGTGAAAGTGATCAACCATCTCGGCGATGAGGTGTTGAAGGTTTTCCGCGTGCGGGTAGGCGAGGGAGATGGCCTTCGGCTTTGCGTCAGCGCCGCGGGACGATCTTCCACAGCTCGCCTTCGGTTTCGTCGGTGACGATGTAGAGCGCGCCGTCGGGTCCTTCGCGCACATCGCGTACACGCTTGCCGCGGTCTGCAAGCAGATGTTCTTCGCCGACCACGCGGTTGTTATCCAGCACGATACGCACGAGCCGCCGTTCGCGCAGCGCCCCGGTGAAGAGGCTGCCGCGCCATTCGGGAAACGCCTTGCCGCTGTAGAACTGCGCGCCCGAGGGCGCGATCACCGGGTCCCAGTAATAGACCGGCTGTTCGTAGCCAGGTCGCGCGGTCACTGCGCCGCGGATGGCGAAGCCCGAGTACTCCTCGCCGTAGGCGACGAGCGGCCAGCCGTAATTCTTCCCTTTCTCGATGAGGTTCAATTCATCGCCGCCACGCGTGCCGTGCTCGACCACCCAGTATTGTCCTTGCGCATCGAAAGCCGCCGCCTGCACATTGCGGTGGCCCAACGTCCAGATTTCGGGCAGCGCCTTCGGCTTTCCGGCGAAAGGATTATCCGGTGGCGCCGATCCGTCGGGTCTGATGCGAAGGATCTTTCCGAGATGGCTGTCCAGTTGCTGCGCGTATTTCCGCATGGCACTGTCGGAGCGCTCGCCCGTCGTGATGTAGAGCATGCCGTCAGGGCCGAAGTTAAGACGCGAACCGTAATGCATGGTGCCGTCATAGGTCGGCATGACCCGCAGGATCACGCGAACTTCGTTCACGCTGCTGCGATCCGGGCTCAGCACGCCGCGCGCGATGCTCGTGCCATTGCCGCCCTCACGCGGCTCCGCGTAGCTCCAGTAAATTGTGCGGTCGGATGCAAACGACGGGCTCAGCGCGACATCGAGCAGCCCGCCCTGACCGCGATCGTCTACTGCGGGAAGGCCGCTGATCGGTTTGCCGATCGCGCCTTTCGCGGAAACGATCCTCATCCGGCCGGCTTTCTCTGTAACGAGCAGATCGCCATCGCGCAGCGGTTCCACCGCCCACGGTTTTTCGAGCCCTTTCGCGAGCGCGACGACCTCGTACGCGACATTCGACTTCAGCGCGCAGGCCCGCGTCTGGCCGGGGAACGCGGGTCGCTGGTCGGGTGCGTTGGCCGAGCGCGTTTCTAGCGGTTTGCAAGCGGTGTCAGTGTTCTGCGCGCGCGCGTCGGAAAGCGGGAGCGACAAGGCGACGAACGCGACAACCGTTGTGGCGAAGACGGGATGCGACATACGGATGCGGATCGCGATGGACACCGCGCTGCGGCGAACGTTTGGTGAACCTCAGTCCTTGTGCTGACCCAAGCTGAAGCGCCCGGCGCCGTACGCCATCACGTACAGCAGGCCGCCCATGATGGCGAGGTTTTTCAGGAAGTGGGTGCGCTGCATCGCCTGCTGCGCCGCCTCGAACGCCCAGAAGTTGTGAAAGAGCAGCGTGGTGGGAATCATAAAGAGGAAGAGCGCCGTCGCCGCCCAGCGCGTTTGCCAGCCTATGATGAGGAGAATGGCACCCCCCAGTTCGATCAGGATGGTCAGGACGGCCGCAATGTGGGGAAGCGGTATGCCTTTGCTAGAAATGGCGCCCACGGCGCCTTCGAAGCCGCCGATCTTGCCCCATCCCGAAATTACGAAGATCACTGCCAGCATGAAGCGCCCGGCGATCGGCCCGTAATTTTTCACTGCTTCGCACAATCCAGCCATGTCAGCTCCTTTCCTGGGATAGCGGCGGCGATGCGCGAGGGGCGCATACCGCCATCCCATTATGACGGAAGTATAAGAGTGCATAACATAATGAAGCACGTGATGCGCTGTCACGATTTTGGCTCAGGGCGAGGAGCGATCCGCAGTGAATATCGCGAATATTCACAAGGGACGCGACAAAGTC
>JBQTHU010000228.1:0-22691 GCA_052389535.1 Betaproteobacteria bacterium
CGACGCTCCCGCCCGCGCCGCTCGGGACGATGACGCGAATCGGTTTTGCGGGATAAGCCTGTGCCAATGCGCTCGTGCTGGAGAGCACGGAGGCAGCGGCAAGGGAAACCGCTGCGCCCATCATCCCAGTCATCATCCGCTTCATGCCCGCTCCTTCTCGCGTGGAACTGCTGTCGCGACCTTATTCAGCACTCATGTACTTGCGCTCGAGTTCGCGCCAGCGGGCGGTATCGACCGCTTTTTCCCGGTCGCTGAAGCTCGCCATGCGATGCTCGATCGCCGCCGTGTCGCCATCGCGCTTCAGCACCGCCAGCACCTCCTGCGCAGCGTAAATCGCAGCGCGGTGCGTCTGCGACGGATAGATGCCGATGCGATAGCCCATTGCTTCGAGCTGCTTCGCGGGCAACGGTGGCGTCTTGCCGCCCTCGAATATATTGACGAGCGCCGGTTTGCCGAGGCTCCGCGGAATGCGCTCCATTTCCTCCACGCTTTGCGGCGCTTCCACGAAACCCACGTCGGCGCCGGCTTCGAGATAGGCGTTCATCCGGTCGAGTGCCGCCTCCAGCCCTTCGACGGCGCGCGAATCGGTGCGTGCGATGATGACCATGTCGGCGTCGCGCCGGGTATCCACGGCAGCCCGGACCTTGCCCACCATTTCGGCCTTGCTCACGAGCTGCTTGCCTTCGTAGTGCCCGCATTTCTTGGGCGACACCTGGTCCTCGAGATGAAACGCGGCGACGCCGGTCTTCTCGAATTCCCGCATCGCGCGGATCACGTTGAGCGCGTTGCCGTAGCCCGTGTCCATGTCGGCGATCACGGGAATCTCCACTGCGTCCACCGCCCGCGAGATGAACTCGATGTTCTCGATCAGGGTGAACAGCCCCAGATCCGGCAGTCCGTTGGCACGCGAGTAACCGCCGCCGGTCAGGTACACGCCGTCGAACCCCGCGAGCTGCACGAGACGCGCCGTGAGCGGGTCGTACGCACCCGGCACGATGACGTAGCGGCCGCCGTTCACCAGCGCCCGCAATCTCTTCCTCGCATTCATGCGGCTTTCTCCTGGAGCAACTGGCGCAGCACGTAATGAAAGATCCCGCCGTGGCGGTAGTACTCGACCTCGGCCCGGGTGTCGAGTCGCGAGAGCAGTGGGATGGTCTCGCGCGTGCCATCGGCGCGCGTGAGGGTGCAGGCAAGCTCCATGCGCGGGACGAGCGCGCGCTCCAGACCGGTTATCTCGAATATCTCGGTGCCATCGAGCTGGAGCGTCTTGCGCGTGACGCCATGGGCGAACTGCAGCGGCAGCACGCCGAACCCCACCAGGTTGGAACGGTGGATGCGCTCGATCGATTCGGCGATGACGGCGCGCACGCCGAGCAGCCGCGTGCCCTTCGCCGCCCAGTCGCGCGACGAGCCGGCGCCGTAGTCCGCACCACCGACGACGACGAGCGGCACCCCTTCTCTGCGATAGCGTTCTGCAGCGTCGAAAACGGACATCTCCTCGCCGCTTGGGGCGTGCCGCGTCCAGCTTCCCTCCACATTCGGGGTCATCTCGTTGCGGATGCGCAGGTTCGCGAACGTGCCGCGTGTCATCACGTCGTGATTCAAACGCCGCGAGGCATAGCTCACGAAATCCTCGCGCACAATGCCGAGCGACTGCAGATATTGCCCGGCGGGTGACTTGAGCGGTATGGCGCCGATGGGGGAGATGTGATCGGTGGTCAGCATGTCGCCGAACATGCCCAGCATCCGCGCGCCCTTGATGTCGTGTACCGCCGGCGGTTCCGCCGCCATGTCGTCGAAGAACGGTGGCCGCAGGATGAACGTGCTCTGCTTGTCCCATGCAAAGCGGGTGGGTGTTGCACCGGCTTCCCCCGCCCATTTTGCCCCGTCGGTCGTGGTTTTCTCGTAGCGGGCACGGAACAGTGCCGGAGAGAGCGATTTGCCGACGAGTTCGCGCACCTCTTCGTCGGTCGGCCACAGCTCGCGCAGATAGACGGGGCGTCCCTGCGCATCTTCCCCGAGCGGTTCGGAGGAAAGATCTTTCGCGATCGAGCCGGACAGGGCATACGCGACGACCAGCGGCGGGGAGGCGAGGAAATTGGCCCGCACGCTGGGATGGATGCGGCCCTCGAAATTGCGGTTGCCGGAGAGCACGGCGACCGCTGCGAGATCGCCTTCCTCGATCGCCGCGTCGATCGGATCGGGCAAGGGGCCGGAGTTGCCCATGCACGTCATGCAGCCGTATCCGGTGACGTGGAAGCCCAGTTCCTCGAGCGGGCGCTTGAGCCCGCTCGCATCGAGGTAATCGACAACCACGCGCGAGCCGGGCGAAAGCGATGTCTTCACCCACGGCTTTACCTTGAGGCCGCGAGCACGGGCATTGCGGGCGAGCAGCCCGGCCCCGATCATGACCGACGGGTTGGAGGTGTTGGTGCAGCTCGTGATGGCGGCGATCACGACGTCGCCGTTGTGTAGCGAGTACTCTGCGCCTTTCACCGCTGCGCCGCCGCGGTTCGTGGGGAAGCTGGCGCGAAACGCCTGCGGTGCCTCGGGCAGGGGCACGCGCTCGTCCGGGCGGCGCGGGCCGGCAACGCTCGGCTCGACGGTGCCGAGATCGAGTTCGACGACGGATGTGTAATCGGCGACCGGCGTGCCGGCATCGCGCCACAGTCCCTGCAGCTTGCAGTACTGCTCGACCAACGCGACTTGCCCCGCGTCGCGACCGGTGAGTCGCAGGAAGCGCAGCGTCTCCTCGTCAACCGGGAAGAAGCCGACGGTCGCGCCGTACTCCGGGGTCATGTTGGCGATCGTGGCGCGATCGGGGAGCGACAGCGTATCGACGCCCGGGCCGAAGAACTCGATGAACTTGCCTATGACCTTGTGCTTGCGCATCAGGTTGGTGATCGTGAGTACGACGTCGGTCGCGGTCACGCCGGGCTTGCGCTTGCCGGTGAGGCGGCAACCGACGACTTCGGGAATCAGCATGGCGACCGGCTCGCCGAGCGCCGCCACGCCGCCCTCCACGCCGCCGACGCCCCAGCCGACGATACCGAGTCCGTTGATCATCGGCGTGTGGCTGTCCATCCCGAGCACCGAATCGGGGTAGGCGATGACACGCCCGTCCTGCTCGCGGGTCCATACCACGCGCGCGAGATATTCGAGATTGATCTGATGACAGATCCCGGTGCCGGGCGGGATAACGTGCATGTGCTCGAACGCCCGGCTTCCCCAGCGCAGGAACTCGTAACGTTCCTTGTTGCGCGAAAACTCGAGCGCCATGTTCTGCGCCACGGCATCGGCGCTGCCGTAGTGATCCACCATCACCGAATGATCGACGATGAAATCCACCGGCGTGAGCGGATTCAGGCGCCGCGGATCGCCGCCCAGTCTTGCCATGGCGTCGCGCATCGCGGCCATGTCGCCCAGCAGTGGAACGCCGGAGGAGTCCGGCATGAGCACGCGCGCCGGTTTGAAGCCGATCTCGCGCTCGGAGGTGCGGTTGCGCAGCCAGTCGATGACCGCCCGCACGTCCTCGCGGCTTGCTGTTCCTTCCGCCTGCTGGCGTATCAGGTTTTCCAGCACGATCTTGAGCGTGTACGGCAGCCGCGAAGCACCACTCAAGTCCGCTTCTTCGGCGGCCGCAAGACTGTAGTAATGGTACGCGTTGCCGCCGGCGTCGATCCGGCGCAGCGTTGCTGTCGCTTCGAATGGCATGGCGGAGGTCCTGTCCACGTACTGAACGAGAGCCGGTACGCGGCGTGTGCAATCGCTGCTTGTGTGCTGTGCTCCCGACAGTCTGTAGATAACTACTTGCTCGGCTTGCGGCCCGGCGCTTTCGGCGGTACGTAGCCCGAGATGCGGCACAGCATCGAGTCCACTTCCTGGCCATCCTTGTAGCGTATCGAGCGGCACACCATGACCTCGCCGCGCTTCTGCAGGCTGCTTACCCCTGTGCGCACCGACTCGAGCGACATGCCGGTCGCCGCGGCGATTTCCGTGTCGAGCCGATCGCCGCCGAGTTTCAGATAGTCGAGTATCGCCTGCATGTCGTGCTCCTCATCGCTCAGAAAATGACCGGCCGGGACGTGCGTAACTGCCGGGGGAGGGCCTGAATCATACCGTAAATCGAAGCCGGCCCCAAGCGGTCGCCGGCTCTGCCGCCGCTTTCCACGCCTGCCTTGTGTGGAGTGAAGCGTTCGACATACGATGCCGGCAAACTGCAGTTGCATAAAAACCGGAGGCTTGATGAAGCGAGGCGTCGCGGCGATCCGTTTGTCCACATTGTGTGCCCTCACGCAGGTCCCGGCTGCGAGCTGAAGAATGGCGTACCGTCATCAGGGAGAGGGGCATGCGGGCCGAATGAGCTGCAGACTGCCACCCTGAAGAACGGCGATTCATTGAGTAGCGCCGAGCGCCCCGTCGACAGCGCATCGGTGTCGCGCGACTCCCACCGCCAGGTGCTGGGCCTTGCGGGGCCCATCATTCTTGCCAACATTTCGGTGCCGCTGCTGGGCGCGGTGGATACCGCGGTGGTCGGACACCTGCCCGAGGTGTATTACATAGGGGGCGTCGCCATCGGCGCGATGCTCTTCACCTACATCTATCACCTCTTCAATTGCCTGCGCATGGGCACCACCGGCCCGACCGCGCAGGCGCGGGGCGCGGGCGATTACGCCGAAGTGCGCGCGATGATCGGCCGTGCGCTGATGCTGGCAGGCGTGATTGGAGCAGTGCTGATCGCGCTGCAGCGCCCCATACTCGCCCTGGCGTTCTGGCTGATCGACGCGAGCGCAGAGGTGGAGTTCTACGCCCGCGAGTATTTCCTGATCCGCGTGTGGGCGATGCCGGCCGTGCTGGCGGGTTACGCCATCATCGGCTGGTACTACGGGCTGCGCGATGTGCGCACGCCACTTGTCGTCCAGGTCATAGGCAACGCGCTCAACATCGCGCTCGACTTTCTGTTCGTGTTCGGATTCGGCTGGGGCGTGGCCGGCGTCGCCTACGCTTCGGTGATCGCATCGTATACCGGACTGGCGCTCGGACTGTACTGCGTTCTGCGCACGGTGCGTGCGCTGCCGGGCTCCGGCCATGCACGGTTGCTCGACCGGGAACGGCTGAGTCGCATGGTCTCGATCAACGGCGATCTCGTGCTGCGCACCTTCTGCGTCGTGTCGGTGCTGGGTATGTTCATGGCGAAAAGCGCGGAACTGGGCGATCTCACGCTCGCCGCGAACCAGGTACTGCACAATTTCCTGGTCTTCACCTCGTTCGGGCTGGACGGGTTCGCCCACGCCGCCGAGGCGATACTCGGCGAGGCCGCAGGCCGGCGTGACCGCGCTGCATTCCAGTATTCGATGCGCGTGGTGTTCCTCTGGGCGGCGCTGGTGGGGCTGCTCAATCTGGCTGTGTATGCGGCGGCTGGACACGGGATCATCGCGCTGCTCACCAGCATTGCCGACGTGCGTGCGGCGGCGGGAGATTATCTGATCTGGCCGATCGTCCTGCCGATCGTGGCGGTATGGGCCTACACCTATGACGGCGTCTATCTCGCAGCGACGCGGACGACCATCATGCGCAACACGGTGATGGTCTCGTTCGCAACGTTCGCCGTCCTTCTATACGTGCTGACGCCGGCATACGGCAACACCGGGATCTGGATCGCGCTGACGGCGTTCCTGGGGCTGCGCGGGCTGCTGCTGCACGTGTATTTCCCGCGGGTCCTGCGCGCCATCCCGGCGCAGTAGCCCTACGCTTCGGTGATGCCGTCGATGTGAAACGGTTTGCCGTTCACCTCGACCTGGCTGTGCAGCGGAACCTGCTGCGTGATCAAACCTTCCGCGAAACAGCCGGCCTTGGCGTTCCGGATGAGATGCGAAAGCTTATCGGCAGGCTCGTCGCTGTCCACCTGCAGGTGGGTGCTGATCGCTTCCCAGCGATTGAAAACGGTACCCTTGAGCACCGAGCCGCCGAGATGCTTGCGCATTACCACGCGGCACTTGGCGCCGGTCACCCTCATCTTCATCATGTGCGCGTACCGCGCAACCTGGGTGAGCAGTCAGAAGCCTATCGCCATCGCGAGGTAGGCCATCGGCGATGGATAACTGTCCGTGCCGCCGATGCGGGCCGGCTCGTCGCAGTACACCTCGAACTTGCCTGATGTGCCGCGCTTCAACTGCAATTCGCCGGCGAGCGTTTCCGTCATCACGTCGTTTTCGTTCGTGATGCCGGCCGCCGGCAGCTCGGGCTTGTCGATCACCCGTTCGCCCGGTTTGTCCGAAAGATCCTCGTTGCCGAGAGGCCTGGCCATGTTGTCCTCCTGTAATGCGTAAACGGGATTCTACGCCTGGGCGGTATTCGCGGCCGCCTGCTCGTCCGGAAGCAGCAGTACGATTGCGGCCTTGATCGCGGCGATGGCCGCCAGCACCCACAGCGAATACGCGAACCCGATCTCTTTCACCAGCGGCCCCAGCACCCACACAGCAACGGAACTCACGCCGAACGCGACCGTGATGCGCATCCCCGACACCCGTGAGCGCAGCCGGTCATCCACGTAGCGCACGATCATCGCATCGGTGAACGGAATGGAGCCGAAGATGAACACCATCACCGCCAGCAGCGCGGCGAACAGCCACCAGTCCTGCGTATGCGCGGCGAAGATCAACAGCGGGACCTGCGCGACCGACATCCAGAGCTGCAGCGGCTTGAACGGCATGCTGTCGATGAGCCGTCCGACGACGATCTGGGCGAACGAGGCGATCGTGTAGATCAGGGCAAGCAGCGCGCCCAGCATCGCGGGATCCTCGATGACGCCCAGGAAGCGCTCGCTGAGCAGTTGTGAGTTGCCGTTGGTGGTGAAGTTGAAGAGCAGGCTGCTCGCCACCGCCGCTGCCGTCATCACGGTGAAGGCACGCATCAGCATCGCGCGATCCAGCACGACCTTCGCCTTGCCGCCCCTGCGCTTGGCGGGCGCCTCGGTCTCCCTGGGGCAGGCGAGTGCGAATACGATGCCGCAGGCGATCGAGAACAGTCCGGGAATCACGAACGCCGCACGCCAGCCGATCCATTTCACGAGAAAACCGGTCACCAGTGCCGCCACCGCGATGCCCAGATTTCCAGCGAGGCCGTTAATGCCGATCACCGCGCCGGGATTCGGCACGTTCTGGACCAGCATCGGAATTCCGACCGGGTGATAGATCGCCGCGAACGCGCCCATCAGCGCGAGCGCCGCCGCAAGCTGCCAGGCGTTCTGCGTGAAGGCAACCAGGATCGCGCCGGCCCCCATGCCGACGAAAAACACGATCATCATCACGCGCCGCCCCCACAGGTCGCCGAGTCGCCCGGCGGGCAGGGCGGCGAGCCCGAACAGGGCAAAGGCACCGACGCTGTACGGCATCAGATCGGTCCAGTTGGCATAGCCGAACTCCGCGGCCACGGACGCCACTGCGGTTGCGAAGATCAGCAGGAACATGTGATCGACGCCATGCCCGATGTTGAGCAGCAGGCTGACGGCGCGGGGAAAGCCTCCGGAGTGAGGCGCAGCCTGGGCGAGTGTATTCATAGGGGTCGGATTGTGCCGGGTTTATAATCGTCTGTCTTTCGATGTTTTACGAATAACTTGCTCAAAATGGACAATTCGGTCGCAGGTTTGAATCCCGCCCCGGCCGCCATACCGGAACACCCGGTACAGGGCGATCTCAGTCGCGCAGTGGTCACGCGACGGACGTCCTATCCCTCGGGCCATCACATCAAGCTGCACTGGCACGCGCGCGCGCAGTTCGCGTTTGCCGTCGAAGGCACGATGCGCGTGCGTTCCGCGCGGCGGGTCTGGATCGTGCCGCCGAGTCGGGCGGTGTGGATTCCGGCGCGTACGGCACACGAAATTCACATGTATGGTCCGGTCGCGATGCACAGTCTGTACGTGGGCGAGGGCGCTGCGGCCGGCATGCCCTCGTCGCCGGTCGTGCTCAGCGTAACGCCGCTGCTTCGCGAGTTGATCGTGCGCGCGGCGGGATCGGCCTCCGCTCATGACGAATCCGGTGACGACGGATTGGTAATACGCTTGCTGCTGGCGGAAATTCGCCGGCTGTCGCCATGCGCGTTCGAACTGCCGCTGCCCGACAGCGCGGATCTCATGCGCCTGTGCGAGCGTATCCTCGCTGATTTCTCTACGCGGCAGGCGTGCGCGATCGACGCGAGTGAATTGCTGATCAGCACCCGCACGCTGTATCGCAGATTCCTGCGCGAGACCGGAATCACCTTCGCACGCTGGAAACAGCAGGCGCGGCTGCTCGAGTCGATCCGCCGCCTCGCAGAGGGCGTACCCGTTACCACGGTCGCGATCGATCTCGGTTACGAGAGTCCGAGCGCCTTCTCCACGATGTTCCGCCGCGCGCTTGGCGTTGCACCGCGCGCTTTTGCAGACGGGCAGGATAGGGCGCAAACGGCATGTTGACCGCCAAGCTGAGTTGCACCACTGGCCGACTCGCCTCCACCCGTGATACGCTGACTTGTGCCCTGCCAGAAAGCCGATCATGAGGCGGTGACACTTTTCCTTCAGAAAGAAAGGGGGGTGGCATGAATGCGACAGACAGCAAGGTGGTGCGGCGCATTGCGTGTGCCGCGACGCTGGGATTGACACTGGGCGCAGCCGCAGTACCGACTGCCGCACAGGAGTACAAGCTCGGGCTTGTAACGTTTCTTTCGGGCGGCGCGGCGGGCCCGTTCGGCATTCCGGCGCGCAACGCCGGTGAGTTGATCGTCGATGCGATCAATGCCGGATCGCTCCCGGCGCCCTATACCACCAAGGGCATCGGGGGGCGCGCCATCCAGCCGATCTGGCTGGACGAGGCGGGCGGACCCTCCAAGCAGGTAACCGAATACCGCAATCTGGTGCAACGGCAGAACGTGGATGCGGTGATCGGCTATATCTCTTCCGGCGACTGTCTTGCGCTCGCGCCGGTGACCGAGGAATTGAAGAAGCTCACGATCTTCTTCGACTGCGGCACGCCGCGCGTGTTCGAGGAGCGCAGCTACAAGTACCTGTTCCGCACCGGCCCGACCGCGCTCATGGACAGCCTGGGCGCAGCGCGCTACATCGCCGCGCAGAAACCCGGTCTCAAGCGCGTGAATGGCATCAATCAGAATTACGCCTGGGGCCAGGATTCGTGGAACGACTTCATCGCTTCGCTCAAGAAACTCAAGCCCGGCGTCGATGTCGGCACCTCGCAGATGCCGAAGCTTTTCGCGGGGCAGTACAGCGCGGAGATCTCGGCGCTCATGCTACAGGATGCCGATTTCGTACATTCCAGCTTCTGGGGCGGTGACATGGAAAGCTTCGTGCAGCAGGGGCGCGCGCGCGGCGTGTTCCAGAAGCAGACCGCGATCCTGACCACCGGTGAGACCGCGATGTTCCGCATCCCGGAGCAGATTCCGGACGGCACGGTGATCGGCGGCAGGGGACCGTACGGCGTATTCGCGCCGGACAATGCGCTCAACAAGTGGTTTCGGGAGCAGTACTTCAACCGCTTCAATACCTGGCCGACCTACCCCTCGTACAAGATGGCGCAGGCGATCCTCGGTCTCAAGGCCGCCGCGGACAAGGCAGCGGCGAAGAACCCCAAGGCCTCGGAAGCAGACATCATTGCCGCGTTCGAATATCTCGAGTTCGACGCGCCGAGCGGGAAGGTCAAGATGGCGATCGGCAAGGGTCACCAGGCGATCCAGGAGATGGTGTACGGACGCTTCAAGCTCGACGGGGGCAAGCCGACGATCGTCAACGTCGTGCGCTATCCGGCGGAGTGCGTCAATCCGCCCGACGGCGTGACGAGCGAGCAGTGGATCGCCCAGGGCTTCCCCGGCGCAAAGTGCTGACCGTCTGACAGGCGGGGCGCTGCAGCGCTCCGCTTCGCGCCGTGCTTAAGCTGGCAACCATCCTGATCGACGGGGTGATCTACGCCTCGTGGCTGTTCATCGTCGCCGCGGGACTCACCCTAGTCTACGGCGTGATGCGCATCCTCAATCTTGCCCACGGCAGTCTTTACGCAGTCGGCGCCTATACCGCCGCTTCCGCTGTCGCTTGGTACTTCGCGGGCGGCTACGCGCCGGCGGGCAGTTTTCTGCTGCTGGGTGCGAGCGCGCTGGTTGCCGGAACGGTCGTAGGTCTCGCGGTCGAGCGCGGCGTGCTGCGCCTGATGTACGGCCGCGATGAAGTGGTGATGGTGCTCGTGACCTACGGTGTGCTGCTCATCCTCGAAGACGCGATCAAGCTGGTGTGGGGCGTCGAGTCGTATTCCGCCTACCAGCCCTATCAACTTTTGGGGCGGCTACAGCTCGGCGTGGTGAGCTTTGCCACGTACGATCTCACGTTGGCGGTCGTGGCTGCGGTGGTCGCACTCGGCTTGTGGTGGGGACTCAATCGCACGCGCCAGGGCAAGCTGCTGCTCGCGGTGATCCATGATCGTGAAATGTCGGCGGCGCTGGGTATCAACGTTACGCGCGTTTTTATCATCACCTTTCTCGTGGGCAGCGTGCTCGGCGCGCTCGCGGGTGCGTTCACCGCGCCGGTGGTCTCGGTGGTTCCCGGCATTGGCGTGGAAGTGATCGTCCTGGCCTTCGCGGTGGTGGTGATCGGCGGCCTGGGAAGCGTGGAAGGCGCGCTGCTCGGCGCGCTCATCGTCGGCATCGCGCGCGCCGCTGCGGTTCATCTGCTGCCGGAAGTGGAACTCTTCGTGATCTATGCCGTAATGTGCGTGGTGCTCGCTGTGCGCCCGGCGGGACTGTTCGCGCGGCCGGCGGCGCGCAGGATCTGAAAATGCGCTTCGATCGCACGGTCCAGGCGTTTCTCGTCGCGGCGGCGCTGCTGCTCGTGGCTGGGCCGTTTCTGCCGAAATGGCTGGCGTACATCGGAACGCTCTCGCTTGCTTACGCCCTGGTCGTCGCGGGCACCGTGCTGCTTATGCGCGCCGGGCTCGTGTCTTTCGGTCAAGGCCTCTACTACTGCCTCGGCGGTTATGCCGCCGGCGTGGCGGGAAAATACTGGGGCATTACGGATGCATTCGTGCTCCTTGTTCTGGCGATCGCGGTCAGCGTGGCGGTGGCCGCACTGCTGGGGCTGCTCCTGGCGCGTTACCGCGAGATCTTCTTCGCCATGTTCACCATGGCGTTCTCGATGATCCTGTACGGACTGCTGTCGAAAACGCAGGCGCTGGGCTCGACCGACGGCTTCAACGTCGCGCACGCGACTTTTGCCGGCTTCAAGCCGGCCACGGAGAACCTGCAGGCCTGGCTCTACACCTTGACGGTTGCGCTGTCGATGGCGTGCGCGATTCTGGTTCATCGCTATCTGCACTCGGGCATGGGGCATGCGGGGGACGCCATCCGCGAAAACGAGATTCGCGTCGAATATCTCGGCGTGTCGGTGTACCGCGTGGTGTACATCAAATACGTGATTGCCGCGGCGCTCGGCGGACTGGGCGGCGGACTGACCGGACTCGCCTCGGGCCACGTCGGGCCGGACATGGCCTACTGGACCACGTCGGGGGAATTCGTGTTCGTCGCGTTGCTTGGCGGCACTTCGCACATCGCGGCCTCCTTCGTCGCCTCGTTCCTGTTCGAACTCATCAAGACCTACGCTTTGGAACTGTCGCCCTACACCTGGCAGATGGTGCTCGGCGTGATCCTGCTCGGGATCATATTGTTCCTGCCGAAAGGCCTGTGGTCGCTGGTCGCGCGTGCGAGGCGGATCGGATGAGCGCTGTCCTCGAAACCCGCTCGCTTGCGAAGAGCTTCGGCGCCGTTACCGCCGCGGCGGATATCAATGTAACGGTCGCCGAGCGCGAGGTGGTCGGTGTGATCGGAGCGAACGGCGCCGGCAAGACGACCTTCATCAACATGGTTACCGGTTATCTCAAGCCGAGCGCAGGCGCAATCGTGTTCCGCGGACGAGACATCACCGGGTTCCCGCCGCGCGAAGTGGTGCGCGTGGGCGTGTGCCGCTCGTTCCAGGTGTCGCAGCTTTTCCGCGAACTGACAGTGCTGGAAAACGTGCTGATCGCGCTCGGCATGCTGCGCGAGAGACGGTTCACCTGGTTCGCGCCGCTGCGCACTGCCGGGCGCGAGGAGGAAGCACGCAAGGTTCTCGCCGGCTACACGATCGACGGTTACGCCGACCACCCGGTCGCGACGCTGCCGCAAGGCGTGCGCAAGCTCCTCGACATCGCTATGGCGACGGTGAGCGCGCCGGCGCTGCTGCTGCTCGATGAGCCGACCAGCGGCGTCGCCATCGAAGAAAAATTCGCGCTGATGGATACGGTGATGGCGCCGTTGCAGGGGAGCGGCGCGGCCTGTCTTTTCGTCGAGCACGACATGGAGATCGTCGAGCGCTACGCGCGGCGCGTGATCGCGTTCTACGACGGCCGCATCCTCGCGGACGGGCCGGTGGCGCAGGTACTCGACAATCCCGAGGTGAGAAAGTACGTGATCGGCGCGGAACTGCACCGCGAGAAGGCCGGCTGATGCTCGAGATCAGCGGGCTCGATGTCTATATCGAACGCACGCAGATTCTGCGCGAGGTGTCGCTCTCGCTCCCGGAGGCCGCGATGGCGGGACTGGTCGGCCGCAACGGCGCCGGGAAGACGACCTTGATGCGCTCGGTGATGGGGCTGCTGCGCCCGGCGCGCGGATCGGTGCGGGTCGATGGCGCAGACGTGACGAGGCTGCCCGCGCACACGCGCGCGAAGATGCGCATCGGATATATGCCCGAGGACCGGCGGCTGGTGCCCGAGTTGACGGTGGAGGAAAATGTGCTCGTGCCGGCGTGGGCAAATCGCGTTCCGGACGCCGCGTCGCGACTCGCGTGGATCTACCGGCTCATTCCGGAGGTGGCGTCCTTCGCGCCGCGCCGCGCGCTGCAGCTTTCGGGCGGACAGCAGAAACTCGTTGCGCTGGCTCGCGCGCTCATGGCGGGCAAGCGGCTGCTGCTGCTCGACGAGCCGTTCGAGGGCATCGCGCCCGCGCTCGCGCATCGCCTGGTCGAAGTGCTGCATGCAATCAAAAGCGAAGGGCTCTCTATACTGATCTCGGAATCCGACTACACGCATTCGGCAGAGCTGATCGAGAAACTGTTCGTCATCGAACGCGGCGCGGTGGTGGAGAAACCGCTGTCGTGAAGGAGAACGGGTCATGAAGGTCAAAGCTGCGGTGTTGAGCCGCATGGGCGTCGAGCCGCCCTACGCGCAATCCCGGCCGCTTGCGATCGAGGAACTCGAACTCGCGCCGCCGGGCGCCGGGGAAGTGCTGGTGAGGATCAAGGGGGCGGGACTCTGTCATTCCGATCTCTCGGTGATCAACGGCGATCGGCCGCGGCCGATGCCGTTGGCGCTCGGCCACGAGGCTGCCGGCGTGGTCGAAGAATGCGGCCCGAACGTCGATGACCTGAAGCAAGGGGATCACGTCGCGCTGGTCTTCGTGCCGAGCTGCGGTCACTGCCTGCCATGCGCCGAAGGCCGGCCGGCGCTGTGCGAGCCCGCGGCAGTCGCGAATACGGCGGGGACGCTGCTTTCGGGCGCGCACCGGCTTGCTCGCGGGAGCACTCCGATCAACCATCACCTCGGCTGTTCCGCGTTTGCCGAGTTTGCAGTCGTATCGCGCCGCTCGCTCGTGAAAATCGATCGCGATCTGCCGTTCGAGGAGGCCGCTCTCTTCGGCTGCGCGATATTGACCGGGGTCGGCTCGGTGGTAAATACGGCGAAGGTTCCGGTGGGAGCGACGGTCGCTGTAGTGGGCCTCGGCGGGGTAGGGCTCGCGGCGGTGCTCGGCGCGGTGGCGGCCGGTGCCTCGCGTATCGTCGCCGTGGACCTCGCCGAAGACAAGCTTGCGATCGCGAAATCGCTCGGCGCGACCGACATGGTCAATGCATCCGCGGCGGATGCGCTCGATCAGGTCAAGGCGGTGAGCGCGGGCGGGGTGGATTTCGCTTTCGAATTCGCGGGCGCGGTGAAAGCGCTCGAGCTTGCCTACAAGATCACGCGACGCGGCGGCACCACGGTGACGGCGGGCCTGCCGCCGCCGGGACAGTCGCTGCCGCTGCCGATCGTGAATCTCGTCGCCGAGGAACGTACCGTCAAAGGCAGCTACATCGGCACCTGCGTGCCAACACGCGATCTGCCGCGCTACATCGCGTTGCACCGGCAAGGACGGTTGCCGGTGCGCCGCCTGATGAGCGGCACGCTTACTTTGAACGGGATCAATGAAGGGTTCGACCGGCTGCGCGAGGGCAAGGCGGTGCGACAGGTCGTGACGTTCTGACTCCCGCTTTACGAGGTTTGGACAGGTGTTCGGCGCGCTCGCGCAGGGCTGAAGTTTCGCTGCTTCTCGTTGTCCTCCTAGCCGGCCTGTGCCTTGACCAGCCGGCGCGCCAGCTCGATCGCCATGCGGCGCCACAGGTCGGGGTGGAACCTCGCAATCTCGGTAAACCGCTGCTGGCTGATCAGCGCCGCCACCACAACCTCGCTCGCAACGACGGTTGCCGAGCGCCCCTTGAACGGCTCGAGCAGTGCGATCTCACCTACGTGCATGCCCGGGCCCACCGTCGCGATCTCGCGACCGTCGGTGTGGACTGACACTTTCCCGTGGAGAATCAGGTACAGATCGCTGCCACGCTCGCCCTGCGAGAACAGCGGCACACCCGGCCCGTATTCCCGCAACTGTACCGCCGACGCCATCTTGTCGGCGATGTCCGTGTTGCCATCGACCAGGAACTGCCCGCGCAGCGCGTTCAGCAGCGCAACGCGGCCGTCCTTCCCCTGAAAGCGTTCCAGCATGATGCCTCCCTTCGGTTACCCGCGGGACATCCCGGCGGGTCGCTCGGAAGAGGGGATCGCGACAGAAAAGTGATTCTTTCTCGACGGGGAGAAAGCCAGCGGACTTACGAGGAGAAAGTGACAGGGCGACCAAAGAAGAGATTACCGGCAGCCCTGATACTTGCCCTCGGCAATCTCTCGGTCATGGAGCGCAGCGCTCTGTAGACCAGTGACTTTGCGTCCCCGCCTTTCGGTCGGGTTTGCCCTTTTCGAAGCTGAGTGGAGCGCATGCGCGCCTTGCACTCGGCAGCCACGATACGATACTGCCGGAAAAACTCGAATGTCATATTTCACGGTCCGCCTCACGAAACCGATCGGCGGTGCCCTTCGGGGGACGGACGGCGCTGGACGTCGCGACGGATGCGCCGTCCGGTAAGGCGGGGACTACTGAACGGTCGCGCCGATTCTCTCGTTGACAAACTTCGACAGCCAGCGCTTGCGCAGAATCAGGTTCTCCTGCCAGGCGGCCTCGATTTCCGGCACCGTGGACGCCTTCACGGCCGGTGCGGCGAGGAGCGAATCGCGCCACGCAGCGAGTTGCGGGAATTTCTCGATGATGCCGAGCCGGTGCAACCGGTCCACGAACGTGTAGCGCTGGAGAAAAGGCGCGTAGGCGGCGTCGACGAGCGAAAATGCCGGGCCGTTGAAATACGGTCCATCGTTTCCACGTTTTCCGAGCGCCTCGTTGAGCTTGTTGAACGGTTCCGCGATCCTGGCGGCGCGCGCGGCGAATTCCTCCTCCGTGTCGGAGTAGGCGGTATTGGAGATTGCGCCTGCAAAAGTGGGGAGGTAATCCGTCCACGCGCGGTTTCGCGCACGCGCGAGGGGATCTTCGGGATGCAACCTCGGCGCCGCCGTCTCGTCGAGGTATTCGGCGATCGCATTCGATTCGAACAGCGCTTCCTTGCCGTCGATGAGCAGCACCGGCACCTTGGAATGCGGCGAAACCTTGAGGAACCAGTCCGGGCGCTTGTCGCGGTCTATGTAAGTGATGTCGTATGGAACCCGTTTCGCCTGGAGCACGATGGCCGCGCGTTGCACCCAGGGGCAAGTCTTGAAACTGCAAAGCGTGTAACGGGCTGCCATAATACCTCCGTTGTTATCGCCGCAGGGAAGGCGGATAGTGGCACAGCGCAGCGCACCTTTCAATGGCGCCCGCGCGCGAAACTGTGGCATCATTGAAGTGCATGACCGGCACGTCCGCGTTTTCCGTTCATCCCGCTCGCCGGGAACTTCTCGACGCAAGCTCGCGGCAATTCGTCGCCGCGACCGTGACTGCTGCCCGATCGCTCGTGCCAGCGCTGTTCTGCGCGATCTCGTTGCTGAGCGCGGCGCCTGCAGCGCACGCGCAGGACTTCGGTTCATGCGTCCGGGAGTTGCGCCGGGAGGCGACCGCGCAAGGCGTAAGCCCGCAGACCTTCGATCGCGCCATGGCAGGCGTGGAGCCCGATCGCACCGTCCTCGATGCCATGGACAACCAGCCCGAGTTCAAGCTCCCGATCTGGGACTACATGGCGGTGCTGGTCGACGAGCAGCGCATCGCCGATGGGCGCGCCCGGCTTGCCGAGTGGGAAAAGGTGCTCGCGGCGGCGGAGCAAAAATTCGGCGTCGATCGCCACGTCATAGTGGCGGTGTGGGGTGTCGAATCCGATTATGGGCGGATCACGGGCGGCAGGCCGCTCGTGCGTTCGCTGGCGACGGTATCGTGCTTCGGAGGGAGGCAGAAGTTTTTTCGCGGCGAGCTGATCGCGACGTTTCGCATCCTGCAGAGCGGCGACGTCCCAGCCGACAAGCTCGTCGGCTCGTGGGCCGGCGCCTTCGGGCAGACGCAGTTCATGCCCTCCACCTTTCAGCGCACCGCGGTGGACTTCGATGGCGATGGCCGCCGCGACATCGTGGGGTCCGTCCCCGATGCGCTCGGATCTGCGGCGAACTATCTCAAGCGCGCCGGGTGGCAGCCCGGTGAACCTTGGGGACACGAAGTCCGGGTGCCGGGCGACTACACGGGCCCGGCCGGGCGTCGCGACCGGCGTTCACTCGCGGAATGGCAGCGGCTCGGGATACGACGTGTGAATGGCGAGCCGCTGTCCGGCAGCGGGCAGGCTGCGCTTCTCCTGCCTGCAGGCGCAAGCGGGCCGGCGTTCATCGTCTTCAGGAATTTCGACGCGATCTATTCGTACAACGCCGCGGAGTCGTATGCGCTCGCGATTGCGCACCTCTCCGATCGCTTGCGCGGCGCGGGACCCTTTCATATGCCGTGGCCGACTGACGATCCTGGCATCTCGCGGGCCGAACGGCGGGAACTGCAGGAGCGGCTCAACGCGCGCGGCTTCGATGTGGGACAAGTGGACGGCATGATGGGCCCGCGCACGCGCGCCGCCATCGAGACGTTCCAAGCCGCAGTCGGGCTGCCGGTGGACGGGCGGCCCGGGTCGCGGGTGTTGCGCGCGCTCCGAGGGGCGCCCTAGCCCCGCGGCTTCACCCAGGTCTCCGACCACGCGAGGCACGCGCTGGTGCACTGGCGGTCGCCGCGCATTTCCATCCACGGCACGTCGGGCGCGAATTCTCCGTTGAGTTCGATCTGTGCCGAGCGCGCGGGAAAGAACGTGCTGTAGACGCCGATGGGCCGGTTGCCCATGCCGGGCGCCATGGTCAGCACGAAAGGCTCGATGCAGTCGTACCAGGTGAGCACGATATGGTCGGTGACCGAGATAATCGTTTCCGACGTCGTCGAACGCGGGTCGCCCGAGCGCGAAAACTGCGCGTCCAGCACCGGCAGGGAGGTGTCGGCGAACGCCGGGTAGAGCAGCGTTTCGATCGCGCGCTGCAGCCACCGCGCGACTGCCACGTTGTCGCCGTAGATCCGTACCAGGTTATCGGTCAGCGGCGACTGGATGAACATGGCATGTCCCGCGCCTGCCGGACACCACAGCACCCGCCAGTGGCTGACGCGCGAGGTATGAGATTTGCCGCCGTCGGCGCTCAGCCGCACGAACGAGTTTTCTCCAGTCATGAGGACGTCGTTGGGATCTACAGGCTGCTGAGCCACGGCTGCTCCTTGTTACAGTTGGGTCGAGACCCGCAATGGTAGACCAAAACATCGTCCCGATTGCGGAGATGATTGCCCGCGCGCTTGCTGATAGTATGGCCGCGCGGCGGCCAGAGCCGCAGATCCAGCATGGAGGAGAAACTTGAAATCAAGAAGATACCTGTTCGCCGGACTGGCAGCGGTGTGCGTTGCGGTGACGCTCCCCTGTTCCGCACAACAGTGGCCGGATCGGCCGGTGCGGATACTCGTGCCCTTCCCGCCGGGTGGCGGCACTGACATCCAGGCCCGCCTGCTGTCCACGGCGTTTCAGAAGAGCATGGGGCAGAATTTCATCATCGATAACCGTACCGGGGCGGGCGGCATCATTGCGGCGCAGCTCGCGGTCGATTCGCCTCCCGACGGCAATACCATACTCTTTACCTCTGGAAGCATCTCGGTCGCGGCGACCCTGTACGCGAAGCGCATGAAATTCGACGTGCAGAAGGATCTCGCTCCGATCAGCTGGATTTCGTCCACACCGCTGGTGCTCTCGCTGCATCCGAGCGTTCCTGCGAGATCGGTGAAGGAGCTGGTCGCGCTGGCGAAGCGCAATCCCACCAGCATGAACGCGGGCGGCAATACCGCCGGCAGCACCGCCCATCTCACCGCCGAAATGTTCAATCAGGCACTGGGCATCAAGTCCATCGTGCTGACCTATCGCGGCGGCGGTCCGGCCGTCATCGCGCTCATATCGGGTGAAATCGACTACATCTTCGCCACGGCGCCTTCCATCATGCCGCATCTCAAAGCCGGCAAGGCGAGAGCGCTTGCGGTGACGACGCCCAAGCGCTCGTCGGCGCTCCCCGATCTGCCCACGATGAATTCGTTCTATCCCGGATTCGAGTCGGACAACTGGTACGCGATGTTCTACCCTAAAGCGACGCCCCGGCCGATCATCGACAAAATGAACGAGGAAATACGCAAGGCGCTGCAGACCCAGGAGATCAAGGCGTTCATGCCGCGGGAGGCGCTGGACCCCGTCGCGAGCAAGCCGGAGGAACTTTCAGGATTGCTGCAGCGGGAGATTCCGAAGTACGCCAAGGTGATCCAGGCGGCAAATATTCGGGTCGAGTAAGACGGTCCGGCGGCGCCGTTGCCGCCGGACCGTGGCATCTGCACGCGGCTGCGGTCAGCTGCCGATGTGCACCTGATATTGCGCGCCGTTGGAGAACGTGCAGCTTCCCGCGCCCATCAGCGGGGTGCTCATCTGATATTCGCATCGCGCGAAAGTGCCGCGCGGGCCGTAGGCGGCCGCGACCCCGCGCCGTTCATCGTTCGCAACCCGCGTTGCCTCGCCCACCAGCGTTTCGCCCTGGTAATTGAAGGCGAATCGCCCTTTGCCCGTCATCAGATTCGTGACTTCTCCGGTGAGTACGCCGGTCTGGTTGGCGAGATCGTTGCTCGGATAAAGCTTGACCGGAAGCGATGCGGGCATCGGACCGGCGGGCGCAACGCGCGGCAGGCTGCCGTTGGTGCGCTGAACGGGGACGATCGGCACCGGGGAGTACGCATAGTATGGTGTGCCATCGGGTCCCGGCCCGATTGGCACGGCGTAGCATCCCGCGAGTGAAACTGTCGCCGCGGAGAGCGCGACCGCAATTCTGTATTTGCGCGAACAAGCAATGTATCGAAATGCACTAGACATGTAGTTTGCCTCCTTATGTCGCGCTACGATCGGTTCGGCACGGTCCAGGACGTAAAGCGAGATCGTCCTGCAAGCCGGGTTGGACCGGTGCGCGACGGAGGCATGATTACGCAACCGGCGTTTCGGCTGGGTTACCGGAGACTTACAGATGGGCTACGCTTGCGAGGCGGGCCTAACTACCGGTAGATGAAGCGTTATTCGTCGCGGGCTTGGCGCTTACGGTCTCGTGCGAAAGGTCGGGCTCGCGCAGGTGCTGAAGGATCGTGCGACGGGTTGCATCGCGCAGCTCTATGGCGCCGTTCCAGTCGTCTGTTCCTGCGAGCGCCTGCTTGCCGATGACGACATTCAGCGTACCGCGCCGGGGCAGCCAGTGTCCCTCGCGCAGAATGGAGCGGGTTCCGCGCAGTGTTACCGGAACGATAGGAACGCGGGCCTGCGCCGCGACGACGAATGCACCCATGCGGAACGGCAGCAGCCCCGGCATGCGGCGAAAGGTGCCCTCGGGAAAGAACCCGAGCGGCTTGCCGTTACGCAGCAGCGCAAGCAGTTGCTCCGTGTCCGCCAGCCCCTGCTGCAGATCGAAACGTTCGACGAACACGGTCCCGATGCTGCGCAGAAAACTGCGGCTGACGAAGTGCTCCTGCAGCTCGCGCTTGGCCACAAAATTCAACTGCTCCTGCAGCGCTGCCACCAGCACGATGCCGTCGAGGTAACTTGCATGGTTAACCACGAGTACGTACGGCGTGCCGGGTGCGGGCAGGTTTTCGTGTCCTTGAACGAGAAGACGCGTATTCGTAAGTCTCAACAGGGCGCGCGCACCGACGCGGCTGATGCGCCAGGCCGCTCGCGGGTCGCGGGCAAACGATGCGGCGGCCCAGGTGACGGGGGCCAGCAACCCGAATAACAACCAGACGTAGAGCCCGTAGAGCAGATCCAGCGCGCTGTTCAGTGAGCGGCGCAATTGGGGAAGGACGGCCGAGACGCCAAGCCGCACGAGTTGCCACCAGACGGCATGCTCGATCGCGCTGCGGCCGCCGCGCTCGTACAGCTCGCGGCTCGCCGCCCGCCTGATCTTGCCGCTGGAGGTCTTGAGCACGGTATGGGGCGGCGCCAGAACGACCTCATCGGGCGTCATGCCGATCAGCTCGAATGCGACATCGTTGATCTGCTGCCTCATCTTGTCGCGTATGTCGGTGTCCGTCTCGCGCGTTTCGGCGAGCACGACGATGCGCTCGATATTGGCGCTCCGGTCGACGCTGCCGAACACGGCGACGCAGCCTTTCCGCACGCCGGGGATGTTGCCGACGATCTCTTCCAACTCGTAGGGATAGATGTTGCGTCCGGCGCGGATGATGACATCCTTGGCACGCCCGGTCAGATAGACATCGCCCTCCGCAATGTAGGCGTAGTCGCCGGAATCCAGCCATGCCCCGTCGAAGAGCCGCCGTGTCTCCTCGGGATTGCGGTAGTAACCCTGGGTGGCCGACGGGCCGCTGAACTGCAGGCGGCCTTCGTGGCGCTCGGGAAGCTCCCGTCCCGCATTGTCCACGATGCGAATCTGATGTCCCGGAATGGGATGGCCGCAGGCGACGAAGCGCAGCGTGTCGCCGTCGGTGCCTTCTGCGGGAACGGCGCGGCCGGTGTTGGCGAATGTCGCGCGTTCCACCCGATCGATCTTGGGCCCGCGGTTGAGCGGCGGAAAGGCGAGCCCGACGGTGCACTCGGCGAGCCCGTACACCGGCATCAGCGCCTCGCGCCGCAGGCCGTACTTCTCGAAGCGCAAGGCAAATTCTTCCAGCGTTTCCGGCGAAACCGGCTCGGCACCGTTGAAAGCAAGACGCCACGAACGCAGGTCCAGTCCTTCGAGGTCACGTTCGTCGATGCGGCGCGCGCAGAGCTGATACGCGAAATTGGGCGCCGCCGACATGGTGCCGCGATGGCGATGGATCGCACGCAGCCAGCTCTGCGGGCGCGCGAGAAAGGTGAGCGGCGACATCGCCACGAGGCGAAATCCGTAATAGAGGCTGCCGAGCCAGGCGCCGATCAAGCCCATGTCGTGATAGAGCGGCAGCCAGCTCACGAAAACATCGGAAGCGTCCACCTGAAGCGCACGCCCCATCGCATCGAGATTCGCCAGCACGTTGACATGGGTCAGCACTACGCCTTTCGGATTCCCCGTGCTCCCGGAGGTGTACTGGAGAAACGCGATATCGTCAGCCCTGATCGCCGGGCGTATCGATTGCGTAGCGTCGGTCGCGAGTTCGGCGGGCGTTACGACCTCGGCAAGGCTCGCTACCTGTGAACGCAGCAGGAGGGCGAGCGCCTTGGCCTCCGGCATCGTGATGAGCACGCGAGCCTGCGCGTTCGAAAGAATGCCTGCATGGCGCCGCATGTGATCCTCGATCTGCGACGGCCGGGCGGGCGGATAGATCGGAACAGGTATCCCGCCCGCGAGCAGGATGCCGAAGAAGCTGTAAAAGTAGTCAGCACCGGTGGGCAGCATGATGGCCACCGCAGCGCGCGGCGGCATGTCGTGCGCGAGCAGGCCTGCCGCAACGCGCGCCGCGCCCTGATGCAGTGCGGAGTACGTGATTTCGTCCTGGGTGCCGGTTTCATGCGCGAGCGTGATGTGCACCCGTTCCGCATGATGCTGCAGATGCCAGTCGAGCGCTTCGACGATGGTGCGCGCGTGCTCCGGAATCTCTACGCCGCTCGGCTGCGCGCCATACGGCTCTGTTATCGGGGCGGCTGCTTCGTCGGGGGGGCGCGCACCGAGCGTCGCCTTCAGCAGATCGCCCGGCGTTTCCGCCGTGACGACTGTGCCCTCGGGGAGGCTTATGCCGAATTGGCGCTCCAGCCGCAGCGCGAGTTCCACCCGCGCGAGGCTGTCGAGACCGAGGTCCCGGTCGAGTGCGCTGTCGAGCGTTATGGCAGTGCGGCGGGCGGGATGCACCTCGGCCGCGAGCTGACGCACGATATCGAGTAGCGCGTCAGCGTGTGCGTCCGGGCTGTTCATCAGGGAGATTCTGCTGCGAGCGTTCGCGCGGAGTGTGCCTAGCGCGCGGATGTTAGCACAGTCGTACAGCGCGAGTCCCGATGA
>JBQTHU010000229.1:0-16593 GCA_052389535.1 Betaproteobacteria bacterium
TCGGTGACGAGGTACGCTGCGGCGTGCTCCTGCAGATCGGAGGAGAGATAACCGATGCGAATCCGTTCGCCGCCTGTTGAGCGCCTCACTGACGCCTTGGGCGCTGCTGACGTTACCGAGGCGAATCGGGCTTCTGCCCAGCGCTCGGTGTAGGATCGCTGTTGCTGCGCGGTCGTGGGTTCACAGAGCAGCCAGAACGGGCTGCCGAGTGTGGCGTTGCCGTCTATTTCCGGCGCCAGTCTTGCCCAGGCATCACGCCATTTATTCCAGTCGCACGTCTGCCGTAACTGGTAGACCAGCATGCCCAGCAGGCCGCTGTTGGCAGTGGCGGCGTAACCCGCCTCCAGCACCGCGACGGCGCGATCGGGCCGCCCGCGCACGATATGCACGTTGGCAAGCGTGCCGTAGGCCCTGGCCTCATCGGGGTGCAGCGCGAGCAGGCGCTCGGCGGTCCCGGCCGCTTGATCCAGTTCACCGAGCTCGAACAGCGCGTCCGCCAGTGCGGACAATGCGGTGCGATGCACGCTGTCAAATTGCAGCAGTGCCTTCAGATGTTCGACGGCTTCGCGCGTTCTGCCGAGCGCGAGACAGGTAAACGCCAGGCCTTCGTGCGCGGTGGGATGTCCCGGTGCAGCGCGCAGTGCCGCGGCGAATCGTTCGTGTGCTTCCCCCAGCCGGCCCTGGCGTTGCAGGACGGTGCCCAGGCTCACCATGCCATCGACATAGTGGGGCGCCTGCGCCAGTACGCCCTCGAACCAGTCTCGCGCGGCAACGAGATCGTCGCTCTGCAATGCGAGCACGCCGAGGTTGAATGCGGCGTCAGCGCTGCCGGGCTGCAATCGAAGCACCGTCTCGAACTCCGCGCGCGCGGCGGCTGCGTCTCCGGAATGCGCGTAGGCCTGGCCGAGATTGAGATGCCCATCGGCATTTTCGGGGTCGCGTGCGAGCGATTGTTTCAAGTAGCGCATGGCTTCTGCGTACTGTTGCCGGTTGATCAGGGCCACGCCGAGCCGCATATGAACGGAGGCCGGTGCGCCGGGTACCGCAGCCGCGCGCCGCAACGCCGTTTCCGCCTCGGCGAATCGGCCCAGCATGAGATGCGCAAGCCCGAGGTGCTCCAGCGCCATGCCGTTTCGCGGGTCGCCGGAGAGCGCCTGCTCGAACAACGGCACGGCTTCTGCAGGCCTCCCGCTCATCAATCGGGACAGGGCAAGCAGACACAGCGCCTCAGGGTTGCGGGGTGCACTGCGCAGCACCTGCTGGCATAGAGACTGAGCGCCCGGGATGTCGCCCTGCCGCAGGCGTTCCCGCGCCTGCTTCAATTTATACGACGATGCTGCGGACACTTTCCGAGTGGTTTCCGACGCTGATCCGGCCGCCAATGATATACGCGGGGCGTGCCTCATGCTCGGTTAGGTTCTAGAATGGCACCCGCGCGCGGCGCCCCTCACACCAATCAAGCATCCCGGCATGTCCGACTCCGAACACGAACGTCCCAGCGTGCAGGAGCGGCTCGAGGAAATCGTCGAGCTGCTGCGCCGGCATGAGGCGGCCACCGCGCCCGTGGAGGATTCCGAAGACGGCAAGCGCCGCGAGCTGGTAGAAACGCTCGTCCATACGCTGCATCTCGCCGAGCTGCAGAAGGTGCTCGATGAGCTGCATCCGGCGGACATTGCCCATGTCCTCGAGTCGCTGCCCCTCGACCAGCGCCTGATCGTATGGGAGCTGGTCAAGACCGCGCGCGACGGCGAAATCCTGCTGGAAGTCTCGGATGCGGTGCGCGAGACGCTCATCGCCGACATGGACAAGGACGAGCTGGTCGCAGCCGCGGGGCAGCTCGACGCCGACGAGATTGCCGATCTTGCACCCGATCTCCCGCGCGAAGTCATCCAGGATGTCTTCCAGTCCCTGTCACCGGCGGAGCGCGAGCGCCTGCGCGAGGCGATGTCGTACCCCGAGGACACGGTCGGCGCGCTCATGGACTTCGACATGATCAGCATCCGGGACGACGTCCGGCTCGAGGTCGTGCTGCGCTATCTGCGCCGTCTCGATGAGCTGCCGGACCACACCGATCAGCTTTTCGTCGTGGACCGCCGGGCGCAGTTTCGCGGATTGCTGCCGGTGAATCGCCTGCTGGTGACGGATCCCGAGACCATCGTGGGCGACGTCATGGTGAAGGAGCCGGTGCGCCTGCATCCCGACGACAAGGCCCAGGATGCCGCCGCGGCATTCGAGCGCTACGACCTCGTGTCTGCGCCGGTGGTGGACGATACCGGACGGTTGATTGGCCGAGTCACGGTCGCTGCCGTGGTTGATTACATTCGCGAGGAAACCGACAGCGAAATGCTGTCTGCAGGCGGCCTGCTGGAAGAGGAAGACCTCTTCGCTTCCGTGTGGAAGAGCGTGAAGAACCGCTGGGCCTGGCTCGCGGTGAACCTGGTGACCGCGTTCGTGGCATCCCGCGTGATCGGGCTTTTCGAGCATTCCATCGCCCAGTTGGTCGCGCTCGCGGCGCTGATGCCCATCGTCGCCGGCATCAGCGGCAATTCGGGCAACCAGACCATCACCATGATCGTGCGGGCCCTCGCGCTGGGTCAGATCAGCGCATCCAATGCGCGACAGCTCTTCCTCAAGGAGATCGGCGTATCGCTGCTGAACGGGCTGATATGGGGCAGCGTGGTCGGCCTCTTCGCATTCCTGATCTACCACGATTGGCAGCTTGGCGTGGTCATGACGGGCGCCATGGTGCTTGCGCTCATGCTCGCTGCTATCATGGGCGTCGCGATACCCCTCACCATGCAGAAGCTAGGCCGGGATCCGGCAATCGGCGCCAGCGTCATGATCACGGCCATCACGGACAGCGGGGGATTTTTCATCTTCCTGGGACTCGCGACGCTGTTTCTGGTGTGAGCGGTGGAATAGGCCCGCCGCAACCCATGTTCACCCGGTAAACAGGCGTTCAGTCGGGCAGCCAGGCTACAGGCCGGAGCACTGACGAGTGGACGACTACGGACCTCTGATCGAGCAGCAGATTCCGCGGCTGCGCCGCTATGCGCGTGCTTTGACCGGCGACCGCGTCATCGCGGACGACCTCGTGCAGGACACGCTCGAGCGCGCCTGGAGCAAGCTGCATTTGTGGCGTCGCGGGAGCGATCTGCGCGCCTGGTTGTTTACCGTCATGCACAACGTTTACGTCAACCAGCTCCGTTCGCGAGCGGCCTACCCAGCGGTATCGCTCGATGAGAGCGAACTGGATCTGCTCGATCGCACGACGCAGACGGACCGCCTGGAGATCCGGGATCTCGACGTCGCGATCCGGAAGCTGCCTGACGAGCAGCGTGAGGTGCTGCTCCTCGTCGCGCTGGAGCAGCTCTCTTACGAAGAGACGGCACGCGCGCTCGGCATCCCCATCGGCACCGTCATGTCGCGCCTGTCGCGGGCGCGCGAGCGTCTGCGGCGCCTCATGGACGGGCCGCTGGACGGCGCGGCGCTCAGGGTAATCAAGTGAGCACGATGCCGGTGACCGAAGCCGAACTGCATGCCTACGTGGATGGCGTGCTGCCGGATACGCGCCGCGCGGAAGTGGAGGCGTATCTCGCGAGCCATCCCGAGGACGCCGAGCGGATTGCCGCCTATCGCCGTCAGAACGAGATGCTGCGCATGCAGTTCGGTCCCGTCGCTGACGAGTCGCCGCCCGAGCGTTTGCGCCGGCTTCCCCAACGTCGCGCGAAACCCTGGCTGCGGATCGCCGCCGCCGTTGCCTGGGTCACCATCGGCGGCCTGCTCGGCTGGCAGCTCAAAGGCTACTACAGCGAGCAACGGCTCGAATCGACGGCGTGGGCGCGTCGCGCAGCGGTGGCGCACGTGGTCTACAGCCCCGAGGTCCGGCATCCGGTCGAGGTCGGCGCAGACCAGGAAACGCATCTCGTCAACTGGCTCTCCAAGCGCCTGGGGGCGCCGCTCAAGGTTCCGCACCTGGGTTCCATAGGCTATACCCTGGTCGGCGGAAGGCTGCTTCCCGGAGATCGCGGGCCGGTGGCGCAGTTCATGTACCAGGATGCCAAAGGCCAGCGCCTCACGCTGTACGTGCGCACCAATCCCGACGACAGCCGCGAAACCGCGTTCCGGTTTGCGCAGGAAAACAACGTCGGCGTTTTCTACTGGCTCGATCGCAAGCTCGGTTACGCGCTTTCCGGTGAAGTGGAGAAAGCCGAACTGCTGCGCGTGGCGACGACGGTTTATCGCCAGCTGAACCCCTGATGTTTTTCGAACGTCTCGCATAGCGTTACGCTTCGCGACGCGATTCAACGAGTACTTTTCAATTTCCTGCTTCGTCGTGTACGTGAATGCGCGAACAGGCGGGACACGCCCCGGTTAAATGCCTGGCATGCCGTCGTCATGCAGACGGTCCACATCCTAATCGTTTGAATCTAAAACGATATTCAGGCGGCGCAAAAGCCGCCGAATGCCACGCTCGCTGAGGGAGAACTAACGGAGGAGAGAGGAAGAGACCGGAATCAAAAACGGGAGCCGGGGGTTACCCAGCCCCCGCTACAACTTCAACTACTTCTTCTTGGCTGCTTTCTTTTTCGCTGCTTTTTTCTTAGCTTTTTTCTTCGCTGCCATCATCGTCTCCTTTAAAGTTAACTTAGGCATCGCTAAAGTGCGGCGCTAATCCCGCACTTACCATCGCACAATTTTGCGAACGACTCACAGCGTTTGTCTCGTCGTTCTACCCGAACAAAATCGAGCAAACCGTGCTCGGTGCGCCAATTCTATGCCACAGTTAAAAAAAAATGCAACACTTTTGTAAATTTATGTTGACATGGATGGTGCGTGTGGTGTTCGCCGCAACATGCGCAACTGCAGCGTGAAGCGTTGGCGCACTTGGCAATGCGCGTTCTTCGCAGCCTCCGGTGCATCGCGATGATCGCTAACGAGGCAGCAGCATCTCTCCTGCCATCAGCGCTGCGACGCTTTCGCGTTTTCGAACGAGATGCAGCGCTGCGCCGTCCACCATCACTTCGGCGGCGCGCGGGCGTGAGTTGTAGTTCGAACTCATGCTCATCCCGTATGCGCCCGCCGACATGACGGCGAGCAGATCTCCCTCGCGCACCGTGAGCGACCGGTCGAGAGCGAGAAAGTCGCCCGTTTCGCAGACCGGACCCACCACGTCGTACTGCTCGGACGCGCCTTCCCGCTGCACCACCGGTAAAACATCGTGCCATGCGTCGTAGAGAGCGGGCCGCAGCAGGTCGTTCATGGCGGCATCCACGACGACGAAGTTCTTTTCCTCGCCGCGCTTTACGTACTCGACTCGCGTGATCAGCAGGCCCGCATTGCCGGTCAGGGCTCTGCCGGGTTCGAGCAAGAGGGTATGCGCGCGCGGGCCGAGCGCATGGAGCAGCGCGCCCGCATATTCGCCGGGCGATGGCGGCGTCTCATCCCGATAGCGGATGCCGAGTCCGCCCCCCACGTCGATGTGCGAGAGCGCGATGCCTTCGCCCGCCAGGCGGTCAGCCAGTTCCACGATCTTCTGCAGGGCTGCGGCGAAGGGCGCGACATCGGTCAATTGTGACCCGATGTGGCAGCCGATGCCTTCCACCCTGAGCTGAGGCAGGGCTGCCGCTCGCCGGTACAGGGCCGGCGCCTCGCTGTACGGGACGCCGAACTTGTTTTGCTTCAACCCCGTTGCGATGTACGGATGGGTGTTGGCATCCACGTCGGGGTTGACGCGCAGGCTGACCGGCGCGATCCGGTTCATCTCCGATGCGACGCCGGCGAGGCGTTCCAGCTCGCCCGCCGATTCGACGTTGAAGCAGCGGATGCCGGCTTCCAGCGCGCGGCGCATTTCCGCAGCCGATTTTCCGACGCCTGAAAAAACCGTCTTGCCCGGATTGCCACCCGCGGCCAGCACCCGTTCGAGTTCCCCTCCGGATACGATATCGAACCCGCTCCCCAGCCGCGCGAAAAGGTCGAGGACCGCGATGCTGGAGCACGCTTTCACCGCGTAGCACACGAGGTGCGGCCGGCTCGCGAACGCGGTATCGAAAGATCGATACGCTGCGGTGAGCGCCGCCCGCGAATAGACGTAGCAAGGCGTGCCATGGTCCGCGGCGATGCGCTCCAGCGGGACCGATTCCGCGTGCAGCACGCGATCGCGATAGCCGAACGAGGTCACGGCGCTTGTTTGGGCTTCTTGTCTTCGGCCGGCGGCGAGGCGGACGGCGCTTCCGGCTTGGGCTTGGGCAGATACAGCGGACCCTTGTAGCCGCACGCCGCGAGCAGTACGAGCAGTGCGAGCAGCGATGCGAGAGAGCGCATTATTGAGTTGGAGCGGAAGGCCGCTGGAATATTAACACAGCGGTCGATGACTTCCTTCACAACACCAGATAGCGATGCGCATCGCCGCGCATCTCTTTGCGGCGTGCGGCATAGTCCGGAATCGCCTCCGCCACCACTCGCCAGAACCCGGGCGAATGATTCATCTCCTTGAGATGCGCAAGCTCGTGCACCACTACGTAGTCGAGCAGCCGCAGGGGCACCTGGATGAGCCGCCAGTTGAGCATGATTTTGCCGGCCGGACTGCAACTGCCCCAGCGGGTCCGCGCTTCCGAGAGTCGTACATCGCGCACGGCCACACAAAGTCTTGGAGCGTAATGCTCGATTCTCGATTTGAAGCACGCCAACGCCTGTTCGCGCAACCAGGCGATGACCGCCTGCGCCGTGCCGCCGTCGGCAGGAGACGGCACCAGAAGGCGATTGCCATCTCTGCGCGGGCAGGGTTCTCCCGGCACGCTGGTGAGGCATAGTAGTTCACCGAGAAACATCAGCGCCGCGCCGTGTTCCCAGCGCACCGGTTCAACCCGGCGGGCCCGCCACTCGCTGAGCTTCCTCAGTATCCAGCCTTCGTGCTTGCGCAGGATCCCTTCTATCCAGCGCGGCGAAGCCTGCCCGGACACGCCGATGCGCAGCCCGCGCTCGTCTATCGCGAGGGTGTAGGAACCGCCGCGCCGCCGGCTTCGCTTTACGGTATACGGAACCAGTGTCGAGCCGAAGGCGATATGAGCGTGCGCCCCATCGTCGCGGCGGAACTCGAGCGGCAGGTCAAGCTGCCGCAGGCTGCGTCGCGGCATTGGGGTTGGTGCGGTTCATTTCAGTCTCGATCCAGTGCTCCACCTGCAGATTGAGGCTTTCCGGGGTCTGGTTCCGGGTATCGAGTGCGGGGCCGATGCTTACGGTCACCAGGCCGGGATGCTTGAGAAACGCGTTGCGCGGCCAGAGCTCGCCTGCGTTGTGCGCGATGGGCACGGCGGCGACTGCCAGTTTCACCGCGAGCCATGCACCGCCGGGATGATAAGTGCCGCGTGCTCCCGGGGGCACGCGCGTTCCTTCGGGAAAGATCACGATCGAGAATCCCTGCTCGATCCGGGCGCGGCCCTGCTCCAGCGACTGGCGCAATGCCCGCAGCCCGGCGCTGCGCTCGATGGCGATCGGCGACAGCATCGCGAGGCCCCAGCCGAAGAATGGTATGCGGAGCAGCTCGCGCTTGAGCACCCAGACGTGCGGGGGCAGGATCACCTGCAGCGCGAGCGTCTCCCACGCGGATTGGTGCTTGGAAAGAAAAACGCACGGCGAGCCGGGTATGTTTTCCGCGCCCAGGACGCGGTAGCGTACGCCGCAGATGAAGGTTGCGGCCGCGACCATGATCCGCGACCAGAGCGTGATGACGCGGTAGCGGGTGAGCGCCGGCAACGGAAAGGTCAGCAGCGCGACGACGGTGAAAACCGGGGTGACGACAACCTGGAACAGAGCGTACGCGGATGAGCGCAGGAAGACGCTCGCCCTCATCGCAGGATGGCCTTTACGGCTTCCGCGAGATCGGCGTAGACGAGCGTACCCGGCGGCATGGCACCCGCCTCGCGCGTTCGTTCGCCTTTGCCGGTGAGGACCAGTATCGGCTGCGCGCCGACCGCTGCGGCTGCCTCGAGATCGCGCTGTGCGTCGCCGACGCTCGGCACGCCTTTCAGGTTCACGTTGAAGCGATGCGAAATCTCCTCCAGCAGGCCGGATTTCGGCTTGCGGCAGCCGCAGCGCGCCTCGTCGGCATGCGGACAGAAGAACACCGCGTCGATACGGCCTCCGAGTTGCCCCAGCGCACGGTGCATCTTGTCGTGTATGGCGTTCAGCGTTGCCATGTCGAAGAGGCCGCGCGCGATGCCGGACTGGTTGCTGGCCACGACCACGTGATAGCCGCTCTGCGTCAATCGGGCCATCGCCTCCAGGCTCCCCGGTATCGGTTTCCATTCCTCGGGGCGCTTGATGTAGGACGCGCTGTCGTAGTTGATCACGCCGTCGCGATCGAGGATGACGAGCTTCATGTCAGGCGGCGAGCCTCGAGATGTCGGCGACGCGGTTCATCTCGCGCCGCAGATCTGCGAGCAGCGCGAGCCGGTTGCGCCTCAGGTCCGCGTCGTCCACCATCACCATCACCGAGTCGAAGAACGCGTCCACCGGAGACTTGAGGACCGCGAAGGATTTGAGATAAGCGGTATAGTCGCCGCGGTCGTACAGGGCCGAAGCTTTGCCCGACGTCGCCTTGAGCGCTTCGAAGAGCGCGCGCTCCGCCGACTCCTTCAGCAGGGTGGTGTCCGCGTCCACGAACGATTCCCCTTTTGCCTGCGCCTGCTTCAGTATGTTGGCCACGCGCTTGTTGGCCGCGGCGAGGCTTTCCGCCTCCGGCAGGGCAAGAAAGGCGCGCACCGCGTCGAGCCGCCGCGGAACGAGATCGACGCGCGCAGGGTTGAGGCTCAGCACGGACTCCACTTCGAGCGCAGTATAGCCGCGGTCCCTGAGATAGCCCGCAAGACGGTCGAAAACGAACACCTGCAACTCGGTGCAGGCGTCGTTGATGCGTCGCCCGTAGCCCTCGAACGCTGCGGCCACGAGGTCGTGCAGCGAGAGTGGATGCGTCTGCTCCACCAGGATTCGCAGCACGCCCAGCGCTGCGCGCCGCAACCCGAACGGGTCCTTGTCGCCGCTCGGTTGCTGCCCGATGCCGAAAAGCCCGGCAAGGACGTCCAGCTTGTCCGCCAGCGCCACGGCGCCCGCGATCCGGCCCTCCGGCAGCCGATCGCCTGCGTAGCGCGGGCGGTAGTGCATTGCAATGGCGTCGGCCACCGCGGCCGGCTCGCCGTCGGCAAGCGCGTAGTAGCGCCCCATCACGCCCTGCAACTCGGGGAACTCGCCCACCATGCCGGTGACGAGATCCGCTTTGGAGAGCCAGGCGGCGCGCTCCGCGAGCATCGGGTCGGCGTCGAGATCGCGCGCGAGCTTGCCCGCGAGCCGCTGGATGCGCTCGACGCGCTCGAGCTGAGTGCCGAGCTTGTTGTGATAGACTACCTTCGCGAGCTGCGGCACGCGCGCTTCGAGCCGCAGCTTGCGATCCTGCTGGTAGAAAAAGCGCGCGTCCTCGAGCCGCGGCCGCACCACGCGCTCGTTGCCCGCCACGATATCGCGCGGCTCGGCGATGTCCATGTTCGAGACGATGAGAAACCTGGGCAGGAGCTTGCCGGCCGCGTCGAACAGGGGAAAGTACTTCTGGTTCTGGCGCATGGTGAGGATGAGGCATTCCTGCGGCACTTCGAGGAATGCAGCATCGAAGCGCCCGACGTACACCTTCGGCCACTCCACCAGGCCCGTCACTTCGTCCAGCAGTTCCTGGTAGTCGCCCAGCTCTGCATTGTTGGCGCGTGCCTCGTCGTCTAGCTGGCGCTCGATCTCCGCGCGCCGCGCCGCGAAATCGGCGATGACCCGGCCTTCTTCGCGCAGACGCGTTTCGTATTCCCCGGCGCTGTTCAGAACGATTTCGCCCGCGGACAGGAAGCGATGGCCGCGCGTCCGATTAGCTGCGTGTACGCCGAGCACCGCGCCCGGTATGACGCGGGAACCGTGCATCATGGCGAGCCCGTGCACCGGGCGCACGAACTGCGCGTCGCCCGCGCCCCAGCGCATCGCCTTCGCGATCGGCAGTTTCCCGAGCGCCGCCTCGACGATGGCCGGAAGCACCTGGTCGAGTACAGCACCAGGCAGGGTGAGATGCGCCACGACGATCTCGCCGCGCGGGGTTTGAACGCGCTGGAGGGAATCAGGGCTCACCTTGTGCTTTCTGGCGAAACCCTCCACTGCCTTGGCATTCGAGCTGACGGGGCCTTCGACGCTGTGAAACGAATCCGTGCCTTTGTCCCGGACCGCCGCCAACAGCACTGCGAGCCGCCGCGGGCTCGCGAATACCCGCCGGTTAGACATGTCGTCTGCGAGACGCTGCTTTACCAGCTCGGCTGCGATCTCCGCTGCGAAGGTCTCTCCCAGTCTGCGGACCGAGTTCGGCGGCAGTTCTTCCGTCAGCAGTTCGATCAGCAGCGGCGCTTCCATCATGCAGCTTTATCGCCACGACGCAGCATGGGAAAGCCGAGCTTCTCCCGCGCATCGTAATACGCCTGGGCGATGAGCCGCGCCAGCGCGCGCACCCGCCCGATGTATGCAGCCCGCTCGGTGACCGAAATCGCGCCTCGCGCATCGAGGAGATTGAAGACGTGCGAGCACTTCATCACCATTTCGTAGGCCGGCAATACGAGTTGCGCCTCCACCAGCCTTTTTGCTTCGGCTTCGAACTGCGCGAAGTGCTGCAGCAGCATCTCCACATTGGCGAGGTCGAAGTTGTAGCGCGACTGCTCGACTTCATTCTGGTGGTAGACGTCGCCGTAGGTGACGCCGTCCACCCACACCAGATCGAACACGCTCTCCTTGCCCTGCAGGTACAGGGCGAGTCGTTCCAGCCCGTACGTCAGCTCTCCCAGCACGGGCCTGCAATCGAGCCCGCCCACCTGCTGGAAGTAGGTGAACTGCGTCACTTCCATGCCGTTGAGCCACACCTCCCAGCCGAGGCCCCACGCACCGAGGGTAGGAGATTCCCAGTCGTCCTCCACGAACCGGATGTCGTTCGCCTTCGGATCGATGCCGAGCGCACTGAGCGATCCCAGGTACAGGTCCTGCAGGTCCGGCGGCGATGGTTTCATCACCACCTGGTACTGGTAGTAATGCTGCAGGCGATTGGGGTTGTCACCATAACGCCCGTCCTTGGGCCGGCGCGACGGCTGCACATATGCGGCGTTCCATGGCTCGGGGCCGATGGCGCGCAGAAAGGTGGCGGTGTGGAAGGTGCCGGCGCCCATTTCCATGTCGTAGGGCTGCAGCAGCACGCAGTCCCGCTCATCCCAGTACTGGTTCAGTCGCAGGACAAGCTGCTGGAACGTGAGCATCGGAATCGCGGCGCGCCGGGAAATGAGGAATTGTACCGGTTTTGAGCAGGTGCCCAAACCGGCGGGCGTTCACACGCGCTTGCGTCGGCCTGCAGCCCATGCACCGGCGAGGAGGAGTGCGCAGAGCGCGAGCACCGCCAGATTGCCCCAGCGCACGTACGGCGTCGCGCCTTCATACCCGGGCACGCGGTCGGTGAGCGCGGCCTGTGTAAATTCCGGTGCGCTTTTTACGACCTCCCCGCGCGCATCGATGATGGCCGTGAGGCCGGTGTTCGTGGCGCGCAGCATGTAGCGTCCGGTCTCCAGCGCACGCGCCTGAGAGATCTGCAGATGCTGCTGCGGGGCGATCGAGCGCCCGAACCACGCGACGTTGCTCACGTTGACGAGCAGCGTTGCGTGCGGCAGCTGGCGGATGATTTCCTCGCCGAAAGCGTCTTCATAACAGATGTTGACCGCGACGCGCTGGCCCGCGACTTCCAGTGGCTGCGGATACTCCGGGCCACGGGAAAAGTCCTGGAGCGGGATGGCGAGCGCGCCCACGATTCCGCCGAGCAGCGGCCGCAGCGGAATGAACTCACCGAACGGCACCAGGTGTACCTTGCGATAGCGCTGCGCCGGTGCGCTGCCCACCGAGACGACGGTGTTGTAGTAGCGCCCGTCCCGCAGCCGCTCCGGGACGCCGATCAGGATATCGCCGCGGTTGCGCCGCGCGTGCGCCGCAAGCTCGGACAGATAATTTTGCGGCACATGCTCGAGAAACAGCGGCAGCGCGGTTTCCGGGAAGATGATCAGCCGGCTTGCACTCGACAGGGCGAGCGCTCGATAGTCTTCCAGCGTTTTCTGCAGCCGGTCTTCGCGAAACTTGAGGTCCTGCGGCACGTTGCCCTGAAGCAGGCTTACGGTTACCGGTTCGCCTGTCGGTCTCGTCCATTCGACGGCTTTGAGTCCCCAGCCTGCAAGCCAGATAGCCAACGCCGCGGCGACGTACGCGAGCGCAACGCGCTTGCTCCGCCGCTGGTGTTGCCACAGATACGCCAGAATGCCGGCGGACACCGCGGTCGCGAGTGTGACGCCGTAGATTCCGATGACCGGTGCATAGCCTGCGAGCGGGCTTAGCGGGATCTGCGAGTATCCGGCGCCGAGCCAGGGAAAACCGGTGAAGAGCCAGCCGCGCGTCCACTCGAGCAGTGTCCACGTTGCGGGAAAGAGCAGCACGAGTTTCGCGGCCGGGCCGAGGGCGACCTTCGCGTACACATAGCCGGCAACGGCGGGAAACAGGGCGAGGAACGCGCAGAAGAGCAGTGTGGCGAGCGCGGCGAGGGGCGCGGGCATCGCGCCGAAATCATGCAGGCTCACGTACACCCAGCTTACGCCGAACATGAAAAATCCCAGCCCCCAGGCGAAACCGAGAACCGCAGCGTTCCCCGGACGCTCTCCATCGAACATGGCGAGCAGTGCCGCGAGCGTCAGCACCGGGATGAAAAACAGGTAGAACGGCGCAAAGCCGAGCACCGTCGCGCCGCCCAGCACGAAGGCGGCGACGAAGAGCCGGCGGTGAACGACGCGTCGAGCTGACGGGGGCGCGTGCGCGCCGCTTGCTGAACTCATCGTTCCGGGACGTCTATTTCTTTTCGGGCTTTTTGGTGACCTGCAGCAAGTGCAGCCGGCGGCTGTCCGCGCGCAGCACGCGGAAGGTGAGGTTGTCGAAGCTGATCTGTTCCCCGCGCTTCGGCACGCGCCCGAAGCGCCTGAGCAGCAGGCCGCCCAGGGTATCGAACTCCTCGTCGCTGTAATCGGTGCCGAAGGCCGCGTTGAAGTCCGGGATCTCGGTCAGTGCCTTGACCCGGTACTGGCCGCCTTTTTCGGGGACGATGTTGTTCTCCACGTCCTCGAAGTCGTACTCGTCCTCGATGTCGCCGACGATCTGCTCCAGCACGTCCTCTATCGTCACGAGGCCGGCGACGCCGCCGTACTCGTCCACGACCATCGCCATGTGATTGCGGTTACGCTGGAATTCCTTCAGCAGGACGTTGAGGGGCTTGGACTCGGGAATGAACACCACCGGGCGCAGCATCTCGCGGACGTTGAACTCCTCCTCGCCGGCGTAATAGCGCAGCAGATCCTTGGCGAGCAGAATGCCGATCACATCGTCCTTGTTCTCGCCTATGACCGGAAAGCGCGAGTGCGAGGTCTGGATCACCATCGGGATGAACTGGTCGGGCGACTCGTTGATGTCGATCACGTCCATCTGCGAGCGCGGCACCATGATGTCGCGCGCCTGCATCTCGGAGACCTGCATGACGCCTTCGATCATCGCCAGCGCGTCCGCGTCCAGCAGGTCGCGCTCGTACGCCGAGCGCAGCAACTCGATCAACTGATCGCGGTCCTCGGGCTCGCGCATGATCAGCGCGGACAGACGTTCCAGCAGCGAGGGTTTACTGTGCGTGTCGTCCATGGCGAGGGTCAGGCGGCGCGTAGCGTTTTGCCGCGCTTCCCCGTGCGGTCCGGCGCCGAATAGGGATCAGGATAACCCAGTTTGACGACGATTTGCGATTCGCGCGTTTCCATGACGGCGGCATCGGCCGGCCGCGTGTGGTCGTAACCCTGCAGGTGCAGCGTGCCGTGCACCACCAGATGCGCGTAGTGCCCCGCGACGTTCTTGCGCTGCGCGTGCGCTTCACGCGTCACCACCGGCGCGCACAGCGCGAGATCGCCCTCGTAGGGCGGCGTGTCGCGGTAGACGAAGGTCAGCACGTTGGTCGGGTGGTTGCCGGAACGGAAATGACGGTTGAGCGATTCGCCCTCGGCGCGGCCGATGATCCGCACGGTGATCCGCGCGTCGTGCTCCAGCGCGGCATGGATCCACCGGCGCAGCTGCGCGCGGCTCGGCCGATTGCGCGCTGCGACCGCGTACTGGACTGCCAGATCGAGCCGAGGCGGGCGGGATTTCCGAGGGCCCTTCATCGCTCCCGGTCCTGTTCGCCGGGCGGTGCGGCGCGCGGCTTGTAGCTTTCGTAGGCGCTGACGATGCGCTGCACCAGCGGATGCCGGACGACGTCCTCGCTTTCAAAGTGCGTGAAGGCGATGCCGCGCACATTCTTCAGCACCTCGCGCGCTTCGACCAGCCCGCTCTTCCGGCCGCGCGCAAGATCGATCTGCGTCACGTCCCCCGTCACCACGGCCTTGCTGCCGAAGCCGATCCGCGTGAGGAACATCTTCATCTGCTCGGGCGTCGTGTTCTGCGCCTCATCCAGTATGACGAAAGAGTGGTTGAGCGTGCGCCCGCGCATGAACGCAAGCGGCGCAATTTCGATGGTGCCGCGCTCGAACATGCGCGCGACTTTGTCGAAACCCATCAGGTCGTAGAGCGCGTCGTAGAGCGGGCGCAAATAGGGATCCACTTTCTGCGCCATGTCCCCGGGAAGGAACCCCAGGCGCTCGCCCGCTTCGACCGCAGGCCGCACCAGCACGATGCGCTTCACGTTCTCGCGCTCGAAAGCGTCCACGGCACACGCGACGGCGAGATAGGTCTTGCCGGTGCCGGCCGGCCCGATGCTGAAGGTAAGGTCATGCGAGAGGATGTTCTGCAGGTACTCGACCTGGCGCGGCGTGCGCCCGTGGAGATCCTGTCGTCGCGTGATGAGCGCCGGCGTATCGTCGGCCGCGGCCTTGGCCTGCTGCGGGTTGGAGACCTCTATCAGCCCGAGCTGCACGTCTTCCAGCGTGAGCGTGCGGTTCGCCCGGCGGTAGAAGTCCTGCAGCACGCGCGTCGCCATCCGGGTCTGTCCCGGCTTGCCGGTCAGGGCGAAGCGCTCGCCGCGCCGCGCGATGTTGACGTCGAGCGCGGTCTCGATCTGGCGCAGGTTCTCGTCGAGCACGCCGCACAGATTGGCAAGCCGCTGGTTGTCCACCGGCGTGAAGGAAATCTCGACCGGTTTCAATGGGCGGGCGTCAGCGCTTCGCCGCGCAGTGAGTGCGGGAGCGCAGCGGTTACGACGACATCGACGAAGCGGCCGATGCGTTCCTCGGGTCCCGGAAAATTGATCACGCGATTGTTGTCGGTGCGTCCCGACAGCTCGCCGGGGTCCTTGCGGGCCGTGCCGGTCACCAGCACACGCTGGCGCGTGCCGACCATCGCCCGGCTGATGGCTTGCGCCTGCTCCTCGATGCGCCGCTGCAGGCGCTGCAGACGCTCGAGCTTGCCGGTTCGAGGTGTCGGGTCGGGCAGTTCGGCGGCCGGCGTGCCGGGGCGCGCGCTGTACACAAAACTGAAGCTCGAGTCGAAGCCTATATCCTCGATGAGCTTCATGGTCGCGGCAAAATCCGCTTCACTCTCCCCCGGAAAGCCGACGATGAAGTCCGACGATATCGAAATATCCGGTCGCTGCCTGCGCAGCCGCCGGACGATCGACTTGTACTCGAGCACGGTATAACCGCGCTTCATCGCCGCCAGTACCCGATCTGAACCGGACTGCACCGGCAGATGCACGTGGCTTACGAGCTTTGGAATCGCGGCGTAGGCGTCGATCAGGCGCTGAGTGAATTCCTTCGGGTGCGAGGTGGTGTAGCGGATGCGCTCGATGCCCGGGACTTCGGCCACGTGTTCGAGCAGCAGCGCGAAGTCCGCGAGCTCCGCGCCATCGGTGTGGCCGCGGTAGGCATTCACGTTCTGCCCCAGCAGCGTCACCTCCTTTACGCCCTGCAGGGCGAGCTCGGCCACCTCCGTCAGAACGTCGTCGAGCGGCCGCGAAACCTCTTCGCCGCGGGTATACGGGACTACGCAGAAAGTGCAGTACTTGCTGCAGCCCTCCATGATGGAGACGAATGCATTCGGGCCTTCCACCCGGGCGGGCGGCAGCCGGTCGAACTTCTCGATCTCGGGAAACGAAATATCCACCTGCGGCTTGCCGCTCGCGCGGCGCGCTTCGATCATCTGCGGCAGGCGGTGCAGGGTCTGCGGTCCGAACACCAGGTCCACATAAGGGGAGCGCGCCACGATTCCCGCGCCCTCCTGGCTTGCGACGCAGCCGCCGACTCCGATCAGCACTTCAGGACGTGCCTGCTTGATGTGCTTGATCCGGCCCAGGTCGTGAAACACCTTTTCCTGCGCCTTTTCGCGCACCGAGCAGGTATTGAACAGGATGACATCGGCTTCCTCGACATCGTTGACAGGCGCCATGCCGTGCCCGGCGGCGAGCACGTCGGCGATTTTCGCCGAGTCGTACTCGTTCATCTGACAGCCGAATGTCTTGATGTAGAACTTCTTGGACAC
>JBQTHU010000230.1:0-6748 GCA_052389535.1 Betaproteobacteria bacterium
CGGTAGCCCATGTCGCTCGCGTGGCGGGCGGTCGCCTCCACCACCCAGTTCGTCCACAGGCCGGTCAGGATGACGGTGTTCGCGTCGTGATTCTGCAACGCCTGCCCCAGGTTCGTGGTCAGAAACGGATCGACGCACGTCTTGTTGAGCACCAGCTCGCTCTCGAGCGGGCGGACCTTCGGGTGGATCGCAGCGCCCTTCGTCCCGAAGATGAGCTGGCGGGACTTGCGCAATCCGTCCCACAGCGGATTGTCGCGCGGAATGTCGCGGAAGTCCGACCGCACGGAAGCGGTGATGTGGATGACCGGCACGCCTTTGCGCCGCGCCGCCGCGATGACGGCCGCGATATTTTCCAGGACCCGGTTCTCCCGGATGCGCGGGGTGATCTTCACCAGGTCGTTCTGGACATCCAGCACGAGTACCGCGGCACGCTTCGCGTCTATGCGTTTTTTCATTTCATCGTCGCCCGGTTTTTTCACTTCATCTTGATGTCGGCCTTCTGGATTACGCGCGCCCAGAGTGCTTTTTCGTCTGCGATGAGCTTCGCGAATGCTTCGGGCGTGGAGCTTGCGCCTTCGACCGCGAGCTGCGTCAGGCGCGTTTTCATCTCCGGCGTATTGAGGGCGCGGGCGAGCGCCTCGTTCACCCTGCCGACGATCGCACGCGAGGTGCCCTTGGGCGCGAGCAGGCCATACCAGCCGCCGGTCTTGAAGTCCAGGCCGCTTTCGGCGATCGTCGGGGTATCCGGCATGAGCGGCGAGCGCGTCGCGCCCCCGACTGCCAGTGCGCGCACCTTCCCGCTCTTGATGTGCGCGACCGCGCCGGGCAGGCCGTTGAACATCATATCGACCTCCCCCGCCATCAACGCGGTTACGGCCGGCGCCGCGCCCTTGTACGGAACGTGAAGGATGCGTACGTTCGCCGCGAGGTTGAAGAGTTCGCCCGCCATGTGGATGCCGGTGCCGGCGCCGCCGGAAGAGAAGTTCATCTTCCCGGGGCGCGCCTTGGCGAGGGCGACGAGCTGCTTCACGTTCTTTGCCGGCACGCTCGGATGCACCAGCAGCACGTAGGGTGCCGTCGCGACCTGGGTGATCGACACGAGATCGGTGAGCGGGTCGTAGGGCGTGTTGGGGTTGAGATTGGGCACGATCGCAAGCGGTCCCGAAAATCCGAAGAGCAGCGTGTACCCGTCGGCCGGCTGCTTCGTCACATAATCGGTCCCGATCAGCCCGGCTGCGCCCGCCCGGTTCTCGACCACGATTTGCTGCCCCAGCGTTTTCTCCATTCCCTGCATCACGGCCCGGGTGATGACATCCACCGGCCCGCCCGCAGACGACGGCGCAATCACGCGCACCGGCTTGGTCGGGTAATTTTGCGCGGCAGCCGGTACGACACTCCCGATGGCAAGCAAAACCATCAGCGACGGGAACCACAGGTAAAAACGTTTCATCGAACCTCCTCGCATGATCAAGTTGTTTTATTTCAGGAACGCCATCTTAGCCCAGCAGGGCTCCGTATGTACCATTACTGCGCAAGCGCCTGCGCAAACGCGATCGCTTTCATGGCCAGGGCGATGCTCTTCGCCCGGTTTGACATGATGGTATCCGTGACCCGCGTTTTCTTCCCGAGACGTTTGATGCGCGACTCCAGATGCGCGTCGCGACTGTCGATGATCCAGCCGTCCACGAGCGCGCCGTAATGCCGCGCGATGCCGAACGCGCTCGCCGTCTCGCGCAACTCCCGCATCATTTTTGCAGCGGGGCCCTTGATCGCGGCGCCCCCGACAATGGGCGAGACCCCGACCACGGGAAACGCCCGTCGGCGCACCCACTTCGCGATTTCCGGCACGGCCAGTATGGGGGCGATGCTCACGTAGGGGTTGGAAGGGCACAGCACCACCGCGCGTACGCGGCCGCCCCCCATCAGCTTGCGTAACGCGTCAGGTGCGACAGCGCTGCGCCTGCCCGCATAGCGGAACCCGCGCACACGCGGCCGGCACTTGAGGCGCACGAAATACTCCTGGAAATCCAGTTCGCCACGCCCGGTCACGATCCTGGTGCGCACCGGCGTCTCGCTCATGGGAAGGATCGGGTGGTGCACACCCAGGCGCGCGGCAAGCTGACGCGTGATCCTTGAAAGCGGCATGCCGCGTGCGAGAGCGACGGTCCGCAGCACGTGCACCGCGAGGTCCCGGTCTCCCAGCTGGAACCAGTTCTCGCCGCCCAGCGCGCCCAGTGTCTCCATGAAATGCCAGCTCTCGTCCTGGCGTCCCCAGCCGGCCACCCGGTTGTTGATCCCCGCAAGCGTGTACATCACGGTGTCGAGGTCCGGGCATATCGTGACGCCGAGATGCTGGAAATCATCGCCGGTGTTGACCACGATCGTGAGTTCACGCGGCGGCAGCACCGCAGCAAGTCCCACGGCGAGGCGGGCGCCGCCGACGCCGCCCGCAAAGGCGACGATCATCGAAAAAGGTCCTCTGCGCGCGGGCGTATCAATTCCGCAATGGCGCCCTCCCGCGCGTCATAGGGGAAGCCGCGCGCGAGCACCGCCGGGCAGCCTTCATCGGCCTGGCCCATGAGGAGCGAGGCCGCGGCCGCCAGTTCGTCTGCCACCGCGACCTGTGTCACCCGCAGCGCCCTGCCCTCGCGGTCGGGCCGGCCGCGCAGGTCCACCAGCGGCGGAATGCCCGCCACGCCGAGCGCGATGCCGGTGACGCCGTTGCGCCACGCACGGCCGAAACTGTCGTTGATCACCACGCCGATCTCGGCTCCCGCTGCCGCACGCAGTTCGTCGCGCAGGCGACGTGCCGAAGCATCGGGGTCGACCGGCAGCAGCAGCGCCGTGTCATCTTCCTCCGCGCCGGGCACATTGGACTGATCTATCCCGGCGCTCGCCATGACGAAACCCAACCGGTGCTCGACGATCAGCACGCCCGGCCTGGCGCGCAGCACTTCCTTCGACTCGCGCAGCATCAGTTCCACCAGGCGCGGATCCTTCTCCGCGGTGTGCGCAAGTTCGAGTGCCCGCCGCGACGGCTCGACCTCCGCCAGCCGCACGCTGCGCCCTTCCGCTTTCGATACGATCTTCTGCGCGACGACCAGTACGTCCCGGTGTTCAAGAGTGCGGCCCGCACGCCGGATTGCTTCCTCGAGGAGAGCGGCGAGCCTGGCCCCGGGCTCGATCTCCGGTATGCCCGGCAGCGCGATCAAGGTGAGTTCGCGCGGCGTCATGCGCGACTCCTGCGTTGCGGTCAGACGCGTCCCGCCACCTGCAGCTCAGTTCGCCTTGACGCCGGTCGCTTTGACGACTTCCGCCCAGGCCTTCACGTCGCGCTCCATGGCGCTCTGCACCTCGGCCGGGCTCATTCTCAGGGTTTCGGCCACGTTTTCGGCGTAGATTTCCTTCGCCTTGGGCGTATCCGAGGCGCGCGCGAACTCCGCGTTGAGACGGTCGATGATGCCGCGCGGCGTGCCCGCGGGCGCGAGTACGCCCGAAATGACGGCCCCGCTCACGTCACCCTTCACGCTTTCGCCGAGCGTCGGAATCTCGGGAATGAACGGGGAGCGCTTGTCGGCCGCGATCCCGAGCGCGATGAGCTTTCCTTTACGCACGTGCTGGATGCTGGCCGGTATGGTCGCCATCACCATTGCGATCTCGCCCCCCAGCAGCGCGATCACCGGGGTGGCGCCGCCCTTGTAGTTGACCGCGGTCACATTGATTCCGGCGCGCAGCCGGAATTTCTCGGCCGTCATGTGCGTCACCGTGCCGACGCCGGAATTGCCGCAGGTAATGCCGGGATTTTTCTTCGCGAGCGCGATCAGCTCGCGCACCGATTTCACGTTTACCGACGGGTGCGCCACCAGTATCAGGGGCGAGGAATTGACCGCGGTGACCGCCGCAAAATCACGCAGCGGATCGTAGGCGAGCTTGGGATACAGCGACCTCGTGATGGTGTGCGTCGAAAGGTCGGTGAAGAGCAGCGTATGGCCATCGGGCGGCGATTTCGCCACATGCTCGGCCGCGATGGTGGTGCCGGCCCCGGGGCGGTTCTCCACGATGAACTGCTGCCCCATGCTTTTGGTAAGTTCCGCCGCGGCAGTCCGGGAAAACGTGTCGGTCGCACCGCCCGGCGGAAACGACACGATGAGCCGCACCGGCTTGATCGGGTAGGTTTGTGCTGCGGCGTCGTTCGCTACCACGAACACCAGGGTCGCCGCCATGCCGTACAGAACTGTTTTCATTTGTCTCCTCCGGTTATTTGAAGGCTCAGTGGAATCACGCCATCTTACGCATCAAGTCGGGCGGAAGGCCGGCGCAACCTCTTTTATGAACCGCTCGACCTGCGGCAGTTGATCGCTGCCCGCGAAACGGATGCAGAGATCAGTCACGCCCGCAGTCTCGTAGCGCCGCAGCGTGTCGATCACCGCTGAAGCAGGCCCGAGCCCCATCAGTCCGCGGTAGTTCACGCCGCCGCCATAGTACTTCTGGAGAAACTCGCGCGTAAGCGCTTCGGCGCGAGCGGCGTCGTCCTCCAGCCGCACGGTAGTGTAAACGCACAGCGGGAATCCGGGGCGCGGCCGGCCATGCCGGGCGAACGCCTCCTCGCAGGCGGCGCGCAGCGTGCGGCAGTCGTCGTCGGTAAGATAGGTCGTGATCACCCCGTCGCCCAGCCGGCCGACGCGGTCGATCTGCGCCGGGATGAATTCGCCGCGATTTCCGGCGGTGATCAGGATCGGCGGTCCAGCCTCGTTCCACGGCAGCGGTCCCACGGTGTGTCCGGTCAGTTTGAAATCGCTTCCTTCATGACTTACCGGCTCGCCGCTCCAGAGCTTGCGCCACACGACGATGTGCTCTTCCAGATCCCGCACCCGGCGCCGGTGGACCCGCCCGCACGCTTCCCATTCACGCTCGATTTCAGGAAGCTTCCAGCCCACGCCCAGGCCGAGCACGAGGCGCCCGCCCGAGATCTGGTCGAGATTGGCGAGCGCATGCGCCAGCACGGTGGGCTGGCGCAGCGCCGGCAGCAGGATAGCCGTCCCGAGCCGGGCGCGTCGGGTGATCGCCGCGGCATAAGCCAGCGTCGTGAGCGGCTCCAGGCGCGGCTTGGCGACGATGCTGTCGCCCACCCAGATGTCCATGTCCGCCTGGTCGCACCAGCGCGCGATCGTCCAGCACGCTTCGACAGGCGGCCGACGTGCCGACTGCAGCACCGCCGTCCGATGCGGCAGCAGCACGCCCAGCCTCATGTCCGGTTCCCGCTTGCGGGCATGCGGTTCATTGCACCGGCCACTTGAGTTTCATGATCCTGTGCATGTCGAGCCGCGCGCTGATACGTCCGCCTGCAGCGGCCACGTTCCGCAGGATCTCGGCCTCATCGACATGTACCAGTTGCCCGTGGCGGAGCACCTGTTCCCCGCGCACGAAAACATGCTTTGCCGTGTTGCCGGTCGCGCTGTAGACGAGGTTCGATACCGGGTTGTACAGCGGCTGCCACTCCGGCGCGGTGGCATCGAACAACACGAGGTCGGCATCTTTTCCGACTTCGATCGAGCCCACGCGCTCGGCGAGGCCCGCACCGCGCGCGCCGTTGATCGTCGCCATTTCGAGCGCCTGCTCCGGCGGCATGAGGCGCGGGTTCAAGCGCAGTTCCTTGTAGCCGCAGGCGCAGTAGCGCATCTCCTGCACCAGGTCCACACACCCCGAACTGGCGTGATCGGTGCCCAGACTCACGTTCACGCCGAGCGCCATCAGTTCCGGATGCGCGCCCACCTTGAGATTGCCGTAGCCGTTGTGCAGCGACGACGAGGGGCAGCAGACGATGGTGGGCTTGCGCCGCGCGAGGATCGCGATCTCGTGCGGCTCGAACCAGCCCCCGTGCAGGAGCAGCATGTTTTCGTCCAGCACCCCGAGCGATTCGAGCCGCTCGATTTCGGGCATTCCGAATTGCACCACGCTCGAATCGTGCGTGAAGTAGGAATAGCAGGCATGCGTCTGCAGGATCGCTTTTTTGCGCCCCGCGATTTCCTTGAGCGCAAGAATGAGCTCGTCGGAGCTGTTGTTCATCCCGCGAAACGATGCGCTGACGGTGAGCCGGTCCGCGTGCCGGCCGGGATAGGTGTCGAACAACGCTTCGGTCTTGGCGATGCAGCGCGCCGTGTCCTCGATCATGCGCGCCGGCATGATGCCGGTGACCGACTTGTTGCGGTCGAAACAGCTCACCGCGAGCACCATGCGCATGCCGGCTTGCATGACGCCGTCAACGGTCACATCGGGATGATAGTTGCCCGGCTCGATGTAGCAGGTGACGCCGTGGTGCAGCATCTCCATCGCGGCAAGCATGACGCTTGCGCGCACGTCGTCCTCTTCCATCGCCGCCTCGTAGGGATACATGTGCTCGAAGAGGAACGACTGCGCATTCGCCTCGTCGGCAAGGCCCCGCGCCAGGTGAAACGAGGAATGGAGGTGATTGTCGATAAGGCCCGGCGTCGCGACCGTCCCGCGGCCGTCGATGACGGTCTCCGCATGCCAGGCGCGCTCGATTTCGCCCGTCTTGCCAATGGCGGCAAACCGTCCGTCCACCACCGCGATCGCCGCATCGCGCAGGATGCGCCGCCCGCTATCGACCGTGATCAGCCAGTCGATGTCGCGGATCAGCAGGTCGGCGTGGGTCGCTGCACCGGTGGCTTGCTCCAAGCGGTCCTCCAGAGAATTTGTGTTCGCATCTCGCGCACTGTGCAGCCGGTCC
>JBQTHU010000231.1:0-22953 GCA_052389535.1 Betaproteobacteria bacterium
CGCTTGCAGGCGTGCGCCTGGCGCTCCTCGACAACACCAAGTGGAACGCGAACAAGCTGCTGCGCGGCGTGCGCGACCGGCTTGCGCAAAAGCACGGTTTCGCGCAGGTGAACTACTACCGCAAGGAAAGCTTCTCGCTCAATGCGGCGGCCGGGCTGGTCGAGGAGATCGCGGCGCATAACGACATCGTGCTGACGGCCATAGCGGATTGAGGCTCGTGCACGTCGTGCTGTATGCACGACTCGGTGATGCTGGAGGCGAAGGGCCGCCCCACGGCGATGATCGCGACTGCGGAATTCGTACTCGAAGCGAGGACACAACGCGATGCGCTCGGCATGACCGGCCTCGAGCCGGTGATCATCGCGCACCCGCTGAGCTCGCTTACCGACGAAGAGATCGGCCGCCGCATCGACCAGGCCTTACCGCAGATCGAGCAGGTCTGGCTGACCGGACGGACCGGCGCCGAGGCGGCGAAGTAGGCTGCCACGTGAAGGAAATCCGCATCGTCTCGGCGACCGGCATCCTCGGATCCGGGTTCCGCGAGGAGACGCTGAAGCGCGCGATGCGCCTGGAGCCGCACTTCATCGGCGCGGACTCGGGCTCGACCGATCCCGGCCCGCATTACCTCGGCTCGGGCGAGACGCTTTTTTCCGACTCCGCATACAAGCGCGACCTGCGTCTGATCCTGCTCGCGGCGCGCTCCGCGAAAGTGCCGGCGATCATCGGCTCGGCGTGCACCTCCGGCAGCGACCCGCAGCTGGCACGACTGGCGGGTCTCGCCCGCGAGATCGCGCGTGAGGAAAAACTGTCATTCCGGCTCGCACTCGTACACAGCGAGCAGGACAAGGCCTATCTCAAGCGAAAGTTCCGGGAAGGCAAGATCACGCCGCTGGCGAACGCGCCGGAACTGAGCGAGGCCGTGATCGATCGGAGCGCGTACATCGTGGGCATGGCGGGCATCGAGCCGTTCGTCGAGGCGCTGGAACACGGCGCCGAGGTGGTGATCGCCGGGCGCTCGAGCGACACGTCGATTTTCGCCGCGATGCCGGTCATGCGCGGGCTCAACCCGGCGACGGTGTGGCATGCGGCGAAAATTCTCGAATGTGGTGCCGCCTGCGTCGTCATGCGCAAGTACCCCGACTGCATGTTTGCGACCGTGCGCGACGACCACTTCATCGTCGAGCCGCCGAACCCGGAGTATCGCTGCGATCCCGCGAGCATCGCCTCGCATAATCTCTATGAGAACGCGACGCCCTACGAACTGGTCGAGCCTTCGGGGGTGCTCAACACCCATGCCGCGAAGTACGAGGCGCTCACGGACCGGGCGGTGAAGGTGTCGGGGAGCACGTTCACGCCGGCCTCGCGCTACACCATCAAGCTCGAAGGCGCCGAACGCGCCGGTTATCAGACTATATTGATCGGCAGCGTGCGCGATCCCATCATTTTGCGCCAGTTCGATTCGTGGATCGAAGGCCTCATGCGGGCGGCTAGGGAGCGCATCCGGTCGGTGTTCGGCGCGGAGATCGAGGCCGAGTACCGTCTCGACGTGCGCGTGTTCGGCCGCAACGCGACCATGGGGCCCCTCGAAAGCGAGACGGCGATCGGTCACGAAGTCGGGCTGCTGTTCCAGGTGACCGCGCAGACGCAGGAGCGCGCGACTGCGCTGATGAAGTCGGTGAGCCACATCGCCGTGCACTACCCGGTGCCCGAGTGGACCGGGCTCATCACCTCCATCGCCTATCCCTATTCGCCGGCGGAGATACCGCGCGGCCCGTGTTATCGCTTCAACATGAACCATGTCGTGGAGCCCGCATCACCGCTCGAGATGTTCAGCATCGACTACGAGGAGGTGTGAGCGCAATGGCAAAGCTCTGGCAGTTGACCAAGCTGATCCGCAGCAAGAATGCGGGGCCGTTCGAGCTGACCTTCGACGTCATCTTCAAGGACCGGGAAAGCTACGAGCGGGTGCGCGACGCGAAGCTCATCAATCCCGAATGGTTCGCGCATACCTACCGGCTCACGCCCGAAGTGGTGGCGATCATTCATTACGATGCGGCGAACGCGATCAAAATCACCATCCCGCGGCCCGCGGTGTCGGGCGATATCGATGACACCGATGTGTTCGGCGGCCAGCAGCACGGGCCGCTGGTGGATCTGGAGGTCCCCGGCAATACGGCGTAGCAGGTTTTAGGGAGGAGCAGACGATGAAGACAGTTGTGGCATTGTCGTACGTCGCGCTTCGCGCATCGGCGTGCGCTTGCGTTGCCGTGGGCCTGTACCTGAGCGAAATGCCGCGCGCCGGGGCGCAGGCCTGGAAGCCGGACAAGCCGGTCGAGATCATCGCGGTCAATGCGCCGGGCGGGGGCTCGGACCGCATCGCCCGCATCATGGCCAAGGTGCTGCAGGAAAGCCGCATGATCGGAACGCCGGTCAACGTGGTCAACAAGCCGGGCGGCGGCGGCAGCGTGGCCTACGCTTACCTCAACCAGCACCCCGGCGACGGCCACTACGTCGTGCTCGCGTCCAAGGCGATCATCACCAACAACCTGGTCGGTCGCGGCCCGAGCTACACCGAGTTCACGCCGGTCGCGAATCTCTTCAGCGAGTGGATCTCGGTCACGGTGAAGCCCGAGTCGCCGCTCAGGTCGGGCCGGGATCTCGTCGAGAACCTGAAAAAGGACCCGGCGGCGTTGAGCTTCGGCATCGCCACGAGCCTCGGCAATCTCAACCATCAGGGCGCGGCGGCGGCGCTCAAGGCGGCCGGCATCGATGTGAAGAAGATGCGCACCGTCATCTTCCAGTCCGGCGGCGCCGCGACGACCGCGATGCTCGGCGGACACATCGACGTCGTGCCGATCACCGCCGCTTTCGCCGCGTCGATGGTGCGCAGCGGCCAGGTGCGGCTGATCGCGGTGAGCTCGCCGCAACGCCTGACCGGTGTGCTCGCCGACGTGCCGACGTGGCGCGAACTCGGTTACAACGTCGTGGTGTCGAACTGGCGCAGCGTGATCGGGCCGAAAGGCATGACCGAGGCGCAGGTCGCGTACTGGGAGCGTGCCCTGCGCCGCATGGCAGAGTCGGAAGAATGGAAGAAGGAACTCGATCTCAATTTCTGGACCAGAGAATTCACCGGCAGCGCGGAGACGCACAGGCGTCTGGAGCGCGACAACGCGCAGGAGCGCGCCTTCCTGATCGAGCTCGGGCTCGCGAAATAGACCCGATGCAGCCCATGTCCGTGGGAGGGCGCACATCTTGCTTGCCAAAAAATCTAGCTTGAAGCTGCCACGCGACGCGCCATTTCCGCAGCCTCGTGGCGTCCCGATTCTTCTGAACTAAAAACGGCCCGCGCAGTCCCTGTGGAATCGAGCGCGCGGTTCGATGCTATGCCGCGCGGCCCACAGGAGAAAGATGATGAAGCGACCATTCCGCCTGATCCTGCTCGCCTTATTTTCAGCCACGGGTATGGGTCTTGCACCGATTGCCACGGCTCAGGCGCCCGCGCCAGACGTACCGCAGCGCGCACCCGCGCCGAATATGCAGCAGCCCGCATACAGCGACGCCGAACTGAAGACCTTCGCCGTCGCCGCGCTGGAGGTGTTGCGGATCAATGACGTCTACCTGCCCAAGCTCAAGGTGGCCGCTACTCCGCAGGAGCAGCAGGAGGTCGAGCGCACCGCCTCGGACGAAATGGTGAAGGCGGTGGAGAAGGAAGGCATGTCGGTCGCCCGATACAAGGAAATCATGAGCCATGCCGAGGCCCACCCGGACATCGCCCAACGGGTGATCAAGCACATGAAGGATGCACAGTCGGCGCCGGGCGCCGGGCGCTGATGCCGCGATGCATTAGCGGCGGAGGATCAAAAACGCAAAGGCCGCACCCGCAGGTGCGGCCTTTGCTTTGCTGCAGCGGATTTAGTTCGCGACGAGCGCGCCTTCGACCACCTTCACTTTCGCGCCCGCCCGGAACGCCGGTTCGCTTTCATACGGGAAATTGCGCGTGCTCCCGTCATCCATGCGCACCACGACGTCGTAGTGCGTGGTGCTCTTCACGTGCTTTTCGATCTGATGCCCGGCGTAGGCGCCGCCCGCGGCGCCCGCGACGGTCGCAATTTTGCGCCCGCTGCCGCCGCCGATCTGGTTTCCGAGCAGTGCGCCCGCTACACCGCCGGCGACCGCGCCGAGCCCCGAGCCCTCGCCCTGCTGCTGGATCACGTTCACCGCTTCGACGGTGCCGCAATTCGTGCAGACGCGCGGTGCCGCCGGAGGCGCAGGCGGCGCCGAAGCCACACGAACCGGCTCGCTGGCCGGTGCTTTCTTCGGTGCTTCGGAAACGGTCTTCCTGGGGGCCGGGGCAGGCTGGCTCTGCCTGGCGGCAGGCTGCGGCGCGGGCGCGGCCGCTTCGGCCTTTACCGGAGCCTGCACCTCTGCAGTCTTGGAACTGGAACTGGAGCTGGGGATGAAGCCGGTCATGACGCCGACGCCGACCGCGCTGAAGATGATGATCGCGACGGCCGCGGCCGCAATCAAAGGATTGGTGCGATTTTGCGTTTCGGACATGAAAGCCTCCCTCTGCCGACTGGCAAGTATTAACGCCCGGAACGCCATGAAGTTGACGCCCCAAGGCCCTACCTATGACATGTTAATACCGCCGTCCTGTGCTTGCCAGGCACTATTTCATGCGGGTGCCGCCCGCTTTGTCGTATATCGGCGACAGAAGCGCTGCCCGCTCCGCCGCGCGGTTCAGCCGGTTCGCACGTTTCAACGCGGCTTCACTCCGTATCGCATTCGCTGAACCGAGCGCAGAATCGCGTATCCAAGCAGTACCTGAGCGGCAGCCGGGCACTTCTTTTTTGCCATTCGACTCCGGCATTCGCGTTTGGTATCGTGTGTTCATGGGGAGCCCTTTTACCTCGGAGAGTTACAAGTGGGCAGAAGAATCTATGTAGGCAATTTGAGTTACAGCGTAGGCAAGCAGGAATTGCAGCAGGTGTTCGGCGCGCACGGCACGGTGGTGTCCGCACAGGTGATCACCGATCGCGACACGGGCCGCTCCAAAGGATTCGGCTTCGTCGAGATGGGCAGCGAGCAGGAGGCGCAGGCCGCCATCGCGGCGCTCAACGGCAGAAATTTCGAAGGGCGTAACATCACGGTGAACGAGGCGAGACCTCAGGAGGGCCGCAACGGCGGCGCTCTCGGGGGCGCGCGGCGAGGCGTGTTCGGTCTCGGCGCCGCCCGCGGTGCTGGCTACCAGCGCGGCGGGCGCGCAGGCGGCGGCGCGGGTCGCGGAGGCGGCGGCCGCTATTGAGCCAGCGCGGGCGCGCGTTGCGCCCGCGTGCCGGCATGCCGGCGCCTCGATGATGCAGGACAGGGTGGGCAGGCGGTAAGGCTTGAGGGGAACCCATGTCGCTCGAAGACAACAAGGAAGTGGTCCACCGACTTTACGAGGAGGGGATCAACCGACACGACGCGGCCGCGGCCGCAGCGTTCTACACGGCGGATGCTTTGAACCATGGCCGCCGTGTGGGTCGTGAGGGCATGCAGGCCGTGTTCGAGGCGCTGTTCAGCACTTTTCCCGACTTCCATTACGAGATCGACGAAAGCACCGCCGAGGGCGACCGCGTGGTGTGCAAGGTCACCATGACCGGCACGCACCTGGGACAGCCGACGCTCGAGCAGGCCTTCACCGGCATGCTCACCGGGGTGGCACCCACCGGCAAGAAGGTTCGCGTGCACCAGTTCCACCTGTTCCAGGTCGCGGACGGCCGGATACGCGCGCATGAAGCGGTGCGCGACGATCTGAGCATGCTGCTTCAGCTTGGGTTGCTGCGGCGGCCGGCGGACCAATGACCTTTCCCCACATCGTTCTCGCATTCGTGCTCGCGGGCGCAGCGCTTACGGCGCACGCCGAGGCCTATCCGGGCCGGCCGATCCGCATGATCGTTCCGAATCCCGCCGGCGGGGCGAACGACATCGTGAGCCGCATCGTCGCGCAGAAACTCGGCACGCTGCTGGGGCAGCAGATCGTGGTGGACAACCGCGGCGGGGCGGGCGGCGCCATCGGTGCCGAAATCGCCGCGGGCGCGGTGCCGGACGGTCATACGCTGCTCGCGGCGACTTTCGCCACCCACACGACGATCCCGCACCTGCACGGCAAGATCGCTTACGATCCGCGCCGCGGTTTTGCGCCGATCGCGCTCTTCGCCGTCCAGTACTCGATGCTCACAGCGCACCCCGGTTTCCCGGCGGGCACGGTGCAAGACCTGGTCGCGTATGCCAGGGCCAAACCCGGCGCCATCAACTATGCGAGTGCGGGACCGGGATCCACCAGCGATTTCACCGGACGCCTGTTCGCGCGCATCGCGGACATCAACGTCACGCTGGTGCCGTACAAGGGCGGCGGCCCGGCGATCACGGCGCTCCTCGCGGGGGAGGCGCACATCAATTTCGGTCCCATCCCGGCCACCGCAGGACACGTCAAGAGCGGGCGCCTGAAGGCGATCGCGGTGAGCGGCGAGACGCGTTCGGTCGCGATGCCTGCGGTGCCGACCGTGGCCGAATCCGGCCTGCCGGGATTCTCGGCGAGCGCGTGGGTCGGGCTGATGGCGCCGGCCGGCACGCCGCGCGCGATCGTTGACCGGCTTACAGCGGCGACGAAGACGGCGCTCGACAGCGCCGAGGTGCGCGAGCCGCTGATCACCGCCGGCGCGGAGCCGGCGTACAAGCCGCCTAAACCGTTCGCCGAGTTCGTGAACGCCGAGTACGAGCGCTACGGCAAGCTCGTGCGCGAGCTGGGATTGAAGAAACTCTAGAGAAGGCGAAGCGGGAGAACGAGGCGACTATTGCGCTTGAGAGCGAAATTATTTTCGCGCAATCGGCGTTATTGCTTTCTCCTGCCGGTCCTTGGTGGCTTTGTCATGTCGACCGTTTTTGGCCGCGATGCTTTCTTCAGTTCTGCGACGGCAGACGAAAGACGGCGTTTCAGATTTCCGTCGGTGGTATTGAGAATCCCCCGTTTGGGGTGCTCGCCGAATCGCTTGTTTGGCGACGGAGCAAACCATTCGGCATCGAACGGAAGCTTGACGCGATTTCCGAGATCGAATTTCGTATCGAGACTTAGACCGGCATCTTGATTGCCGCTTTCAACCTTGAGTTCGCCGGGATGGCAATTGTTTACGTCCTCGGAGGTACCATAGGCGACTGTTACGAATATCTCAAGCGAGCCGTCCGGTAGCTCGTACTCCTCTACCTGGATGACGAGTGCCGGCCGTTCTTTGGGGCCAGGCTGGGGAAGTTTGTCTTGCGGAAAGCGACATTGAACAATGTCGCCTGCCTTAGGTGGCGAGTAGTAGGTCGCCATCTAAGCTCAGAACAAGGATTCCTTTCGAATCAGCTTGCCGCGAGGCTTCGCAGCCCGGGAACGAATATTCACGAGTTGAGTTGCAGTCAGCGGCGGATATGGTTCTTCACCGTCTCCCGATCCATCCTGCCTATCTCTAAGAACCTCGTCGCGCAGTCTCGCGATCGCGAGATGAAGAGTTTGAGTTTCATTAAAGCCGAGCGTTCTTGCCACTTCGCTAAAGGTCTCACGGCTGACAGTAGTCACCGTGTCCTCCTTGAATTTGAAGAGAAGGGATTTTCGTTTGGTCGCCGTGCCAGCCATGTGTCCTCCGTATATCCGAAGTATATATTCCGCGTATATTTCAGATCAATTGCTGGCCGCGCTAGTTCCTTGACAGACAGCTAAACAAGGAGTAAAAAGGACAAAATAGGACATTTTAGGAGAGCAGACATGGCGCTCTCGCAAAGCACTGTACGTGAAGCAATCGAACCGCATCCCCACATCGCCAGTGCACATTGTCCTTGGTGCGACCAGCCTATTCCCCACGAAAAGTTCGACGAAATTCGTGCGCGGATCGAGGCGAGGGAGCGAGAGCGCTCTGCGGATGTCGAGCGGCGCCTGAAGGAGCAGGTGGCGCGCGAAAGGGCGCACGCCGAGGCGAAAGCGGAAGTGGAAGCTGCGCAACAAGCGGCTACGGCAGTTATCGAGAGGACCAAACAGGAGGCGACGACCAAAGAGGCGGCAGCGCGTGAAGAGGCTCGAAAAGCGGCGGAATCGGCGATGGCTCCCAAGGTCGCTGAGGCTGAGCAGGCGAAGAAGCGGGCCGAGCAACAGTTCCAAGCCATGAAGGCGGCTCAGGAGGAGCAAATGAATCAGCGCCTCAAGGAGCAACGGGAGGCGCTGGAAAAGGCAAGCACCGAAGCGGTGAACGCTGAAAAGGCGAAAGCATTTAACAGTCAACTCAAGTTGGAGGAAAAGCTTCAGGAGATGCAACGGCAACTCCAGAAGAAGACTGCCAAAGAACTCGGCGAAGGTGCCGAGGTCGCCTTTTTGAGGCACTAAAGGCCGAGTTCCCGCAGGACCGGATTATGCGCGTAAACAAGGGCGCCGCAGGTGCGGACATCATTCACAACGTCGTGCACAACGGCAAGGTCTGCGGGTGCATCATCTATGACTCGAAGAACCGTAACGCGTGGCGCAACGACTACGTCACGAAGCTCCGCCAGGATCAACTTTCTGCGAAAGCGGACCACGCGATTCTTTCAACGATCGTATTCCCTGCGGGCGCGAGGCAGCTTCACGTCCAGGACAGCGTGATCGTTGTAAACCCGGCACGCGCCATCGTGCTCGCGCAGATGTTGCGTAAGCACGTCCTTCAGACCTACGCGCTGCGCTTGAGCAACGAGGCTCGGGACCGGAAAACGGTGCAGCTTTACGAGTTCATTACCTCGGATCGGTGCTCCCAGTTGCTTGAACAGATTGAAACGGTGTCCGACGACATGCTCGAACTCGAAGTCAAGGAGAAGAAGCAGCACGACGCGACGTGGAAACGTCGAGGAGAACTCATTCGCTCGGCGCAACGCGCTCAGGGGGATTTCTCGTCAGAGATCGAGCGGATCATCGGAACGTCCGAGGCCGACAGTGAGGAATAGCGTTAGCGAGGTTGAGGCAGCCGGCGAAAAGGGCAAGGTCATCGGCCTGCAAGAGCGCCGTCTAGGTCGGACGGTGCTTCGCACCTATCGCACCAAGCTGGACATCGATGACATTGTTCCAAACGAGCGGCAGCCCCGTCTCGGACCGAAAGAAGACGAAGAACTGCAGCGGCAGATCGAGGCTAACGAAGGGCTGTTCGAGCCATTACTAGTGGAGCCGCACCCCGAGATAGGCGGGAAATTTCGCATCATCGACGGCGACCGCCGTTGGACAAACTCACAAGTGCTTGTGAACCAGGGCAAGGAGCAGTACCGGCACATTCCTGTCGAGGTTACAGACCGCACGCTTTCCGACGAGGAGCGGCTGCGCGTATGGATCTATATCCACCGACAACGCAAAGAGTGGGACACAAGAGAGAAGGAAATGGTGGCATTCCGGCTCGTCGAGCTAGTTGGCCGAGCGAGCGCTGCTAACATCCTAGGCATCACGGTTCGCGAATTGGACAAGCTTGTCGAGGTTTTTGAGTTGTCGGAGAGATTTACGAATCTGCGCGAACCTGGTGTGGCGATTACCTGGGCGAGAGAACTCATGGGGGTCAGCAAGAAGCTGCTAACGCCGTCCGTCGTCGATTCAGTGGTCGAGAAGGTCAACCGAAGGCGGATAACGAACTCGAAAGATCTAAGGAAACTCCGAACTATCATCCGCGATCCGGTCGCCAAGGCTCATTTCGTCACGGACGAGGGGGATATTGAATCTGCATTATTACGTCTCGTACCTGAAGAGAAGAGCGCGAAATCTGGACTTGTGAACGAACTTGACGCAGCTATCGATGCGATGAGTCGTGTACCTTGGACGGCATTGGAGGAGCTGAAAGGCAGCTCGGATGTTTTGAAGCGAATCGACGAGGCCGAAACCTTACTGAAGAATCTGCGCAAGACTCTCTCATCCTAAGCCTCTTACCTACTACGCGGAGTAAGCGCAGCGCCGGTCCTGCGCGATCACCAGCGTTGCCCCGCCCGCCGCGATGATCGTGTGCGCCACGCCGGCGGGCACGTGCAGCAGGCAGCGCTCGCGGACTTCTACAGGGTCGTCCGCGATCCGCGCCTGCACCGCACCTTCCACCACGAACGTGAACTGCTCGTTGTCGTGCGCGTGCGGCCCGAGCGCCGCGCCGGGTCCAAGCTGTAGGACGGCGACATGCAGCAGTTCGCCGGTCAGCAGCTTCCCCGTCACGCCGGGCGGGAGTGGCAGCGCGCTGCCCGGGGTGACCATCGCGCTGGCAGCGTCCGAGGCGACGCCTTCATCCGGCGCATGCATGTCGTAGCCGTAACGCCTGCCGGGTCCGGGCGGCAGCTGCTTCGATTCCGCAACGATCTGCGCGGTGCTCTGCGGGGGCTCGTGCGCGCGGCTGCCGTAACCGGGAAAGCAGTTGGGTCCGTCGTACTTGCCGTCCACCGGCGGGCCGACGATGCCATGCCGCGCGTCCTTGATCGCGAGGAACACGAGATCTTCATCCGGGCAGGCGAGACCGGTATGCACCGCCATGCCGGGCGTGTGCAGGATCATGCCGCGCGATGCGAAGACGCGGTCTCCCTCCACGTCGCCCATCATCGTGCCTTGCAGCACGTAATTGAACTGCTCGTTCGGGTGCGTGTGCGCCTTCGCCCCGGTGCCGCGCGCCTGCCGGCCGAGAGTCGTGATGATATGACTGCCGGAAAGCACGGCGCCCACCGTCGAAGATTTTCCGGTCTGCAGCGTGGCACCCGAGAGCAGGCGTTTCGCCGTGACCTTGAGGCTGGTCGCGCCTTCCGGCACGCGATCGAGCGTCGCGAAGTCATAGACGTGCTGAACGCGGGTGGCGCGCGCGATATGGTTCATGACGCTGCTCGCAATTCGGGGGAAATGAGTCTAGCATACGGGCACCACAACGGAGGCAGGCGATGCTCAAGGTTCTCATCGTGCACGGCGCGGGCATGAACATGCGCGGCAAGACGCAGCTCGACATCTTCGGACCGATGACGCTGCCCGAGTACGACGAGCACATCCGGAACTACGCCACCGAGCTCGGAATCGAGGCGGAGATCTTCCACTCCAACGTCGAGGGCGAGGTGATCAACAAGTTCTACCAGGCACACGACCGGAGCGTGGACGCCGCGGTGATCAATCCGGCGGGCTATACCACCGGCTATCCGGCGTTGATGGCCGCAATATCGCAGGTGAAGTTTCCCACCATCGAGCTGCACATCTCCAACCCGGCGCGACGCGGCCGCGATTCGGAGATCGCGCGCGTGTGCCGCGGCGTGGTCACCGGGTTCGGCATTTACGGCTATTATCTTGCGCTCAGCGGACTGCGCGACATGCTGGGCGCGCCGGCAAAGAAAAGCAGCGAACGAAAATAGTCAGAAGCCCAGGCGGCGCGTAGGCGAATCGTAGAGTTCCGGCGCGTCGGCGGGAGACGGCACATAGTTGCCTGACGCGGCGCGTTGGCCGCTATCCTTCTTTCCCGCTGCTTTCTCGCTGGGCCCGCTCGCTGCGGCAGACTCCTGCGCGACCGCGGTCTCGTCGGCGAAATAACCGCGCACCTTGTCGCCCGCGAACGCGAGAATCACGAGCACGATGACGGTCGTCCACAGCAGCGCTTTCATGGCGCATCCGTCATGCGATCTACTCGACCCTGATGTTCGCCGACTTGATGAGCGGCCACCACCTGTCGATCTCGGATTTGTGGAACGCACCGAATCCCTCGGGGGTCGCGCGCTCGCGCGACGGGATGTCCTGACCGAGTTCGGTGAGCCGCTTCTTGACGTTGGGATCGGAAAACGCCTTGTTGACCGCTTCGTTGAGCTTCGCGATGACGTTCCGGGGCGTGCCCTTCGGCGCCCACAGGCCGTTCCAGAACTCGATGTAAGTGTCGGAGGCGCCGACCTCCTGCATCGTGAGGACATCCGGCAACGGCCGCCAGCGCGTCTTCGACATCACGATCAGCGGCTTGATCTTGCCCCCTCTGAAGTGGGGCAGCATCTGCGAGGCTTCGCCGCAGAAAAAATCCACCTGGTTCGCGAGAAGATCCGCCATCACCGGTGCGCCACCGCGGTAGGGCACGTAGCGGAACTGCGTCCCCGTTTTCTGCTCGATGTAGACGCTGCAGATATGGGCACCGCTTCCCGCGCCGACCGTCGCGGCGGTCGCCTGCCCGGGATTGGCGCGCAGCCATTCGATGAATTCCTTGCCATCCTTCACCGGCAAGCCGGTACGGCCGGCGATAATCAGCGTCGAGATGCTGAGCATCGACACCGGCTCGAGATCGTTCACCACGTTCCACGGAACCGGATAGACCGCGTTCGCGCCGACGTGACTCGTCCAGTTGCCGACGCTCAGGGTGTAGCCATCGGGCGGAGACTGGATCGCGCGCGCCGTTCCGATGGTGGAGCCCGCGCCGGTGATGTTCTGCACCACCACGGATTGGCCGAGCATCGCGCGCAGCGGCTCGGCGGTGATGCGGGCGATCGCATCGGTGGAACCGCCGGCGGGGAAGGGGACGATGAGGACGATCTGCCGGGTGGGATAGTCCTGCGCCGCGGTGAAGACGGGAATGAGCATCGTGCAGATCGCCAGCGCCCCATTCGTGAGCCATCGTCCGAGCGCACGCGCTTCGAACCAGATGCAGCGTCGTTGCCCGATGCGGAAGATCGTCATGGTCTTCTCCTCCCGGTGGCCGGGCGACAGTTATATTGCTAAAGCGTGACGCCGTCCATCCCCGGTGGCTGCGCTATGCCGTGGCCGGCTCCAGCCCTTTGGCCTGCATCACCGCCCGCGCTGACGGTGAAGTCAGGTACGCAAGCAGCGCGCGGCCGGCATCGGGCGAGCCGGCGCTGCGGAATACGCCGCCGGATACGACCGTGATCTTCTGCAGCTCCCGCGGTATCGGCCCGACGAGCTGGATGCCGGGCACCGCCATCAGCTCCGAGACCTGCTGGATGGCGACTTCCGCTTCTCCGCGCGCGATCAGTTCGCCGACCAGTCCGCCGGGCTGCCGCCGGGCTTTCGCCTTCACCGCATCGGCGATGCCGAGGCGCTCGATCAGTTCCGCGAAGTGCATGCCGCTCGCGCCGTCTATGGTGTAGGCAACGGAGTTCGCTTTCAACAGGGCCGCCTTGAACGCGTCCACGGTGCCGATGTCCGGTCTGGCTGCGCCGTCGGCCACGGCCATCCCGACGGATGAGCGCGCCAGCTCCACGCGCGTGTCGGCGCTGATGAGCCCGTCCCTTGCCAGTTCGTCGATGCCGCCCGAACCGATGATCGCCACATCGGCGGACTCACCGCCCCGGATGCGTGCCATCATGCGTTTCGCCGGATCGTAGGTGATCTCCACCTTGTTCGCGCTCGAGCGCTCGAACTCCGGAACCAGTCGATCCATTACGCCGTGCATGCTGTTGGAGCACATCACCTTCATGGCGGCCTCGCTGTCGCGCCTTTCGCTGTAAGGCTATAGTAACCGTTCGCGCCGGGGAACGCGTACCGAGGCGTTCGGCGCGCTGACACTGGCCGGCGGAGTTTCGGGCAGGAAAGGAGAGAGATACCATGAAAGATCGTCCACAGCGTATCGGATTGATGGTTCCGATGAACAACACGACCCTGGAGCCGGAGCTGAAGGCGTGGCTGCCCACCGGCAGCATCTGCGTGACGCAGCGCATACCCCGCGGCAAGGGCACGCTTACCCCCGACGATCTTCCTCAGTACGTCGCGCAGGCGATGACGCTCGCCGAGCGATACGCGAGCGACGACATCGATCTCGTCGTCTACGGCTGCACGGCGGCGGGGTTCATGATGGGTCCGGTGCGCGATGCCGGGATCGCCGCACTTGCGCGCGCCACGATGCCGGAATCGTGCGATGCCATGTTCATAGCGTGCTCGCAGTTGCCCACGCGCGAAATCCTGGTCGGGCTGGAGCGCGATTTCGGCCGGCCGGTGTGGTCTTCGATCCGCGCCACGGCGTGGCAGGCGACGCGCGAAAGCGCGGCCTTTTCCGCGGGCGGCTGAATCGTGTAGCAAGTTTTGGCGGAACTCTGCCCGCGCGGCCGCTGACTAACCCGTCGCACCGAGGAGGCAGAGCACGCGGCTGGCCGCAACACCGCATGCCTCTGCATACGAGAGTAGAGTCATGCGGATCAAAAGCCAGGTTGATTTCTGGGGCGGGATGCTGTTCATCGGCTTCGGCCTGCTCGCCATTCTCGTCGCCCGCGACTATCCCCTGGGCAGCACCATGCGCATGGGTCCGGGTTATTTCCCCACGTACATCGGGCTCGCGCTCGTTGCGCTGGGCGCCTGGATTGCTGCCGATGGCTTCCGGATAGAGGGCGAGCGTATCGGCAGTTTCCCGTGGCGCGCCATCGTCCTGCTGAGCATCGGCTTCTCCACGTTTGCCTGGTCCATCGACCATCTGGGCTTCATTCCGGCGCTCGCGATCGTGATCCTCACCACCTCGCTCGCCGGCGCGGAATTCCGGTGGAAGGAAATACTGATCGAGATGGTCGTGCTGATCGCCGGCTGCTGGGCCATATTCATCTACGGGCTGGAGCTGCCGTTCCCGCTTTTCTGGTACTACTGATATGGACGAGCTGCAGGCGCTTTTTCCCAATCTCTATCTCGGGTTCGAAACCGCGCTTTCGCCGAAGAACCTGATGTACTGCTTCATCGGCGTGCTTGCGGGCACCATGATCGGCGTGCTGCCCGGCATCGGGCCGCTCGCGACGATCGCGATGCTGCTGCCGATCACGTTCAATCTGGAGGCGACTTCGGCCCTCATCATGCTGGCCGGCATCTACTATGGATGCCAGTACGGCGGCTCCACCACCGCGATTCTGGTCAAGCTTCCCGGCGAATCGGCCTCGGTCGTGACCTGCATGGATGGGCACGAGATGGCGAAGCAGGGCAGGGCCGGACCCGCGCTCGCCATTGCCGCCATCGGCTCGTTCATCGCCGGCACCATTGGCACGATCCTGATCGCGCGCCTGGGCCCGCCGCTCGCCGAGATGGCGCTCAAGTTCGGCGCGCCGGAGTACTTCTCGCTCATGGTGATGGGCCTCATCGCTTCTGCCGTGCTCGCGTCGAGCTCGATCAAGAAGGCGATCGCGATGATCCTGCTGGGCCTCCTCATCGGCATCGTGGGGACGGACGTGAACTCCGGCATGTCTCGCTTCACCTTCGGCGCATCGGGTCTCATGGACGGGCTGAGCTTCACCGTCGTCGCCATGGGCCTGTTCGGTTTCGCCGAAATTCTGTCGAACCTCACCAAGAAGCAGGATGCCGCGGCCCGTCAGCTTCTCACCCAGAGGATCGAGCATCTGTACCCGACCCGCTCGGACCTGCGAAAGTCGCTCGGGCCGATCTTCCGCGGTACGGCGCTTGGCGCATTTTTCGGAACCTTGCCGGGCGCGGGCCCGACCATCGCGGCGTTCTCGACCTACGCGCTGGAAAAGAAAGTCGCCAAGCGACCTGAGGAATTCGGCAAAGGCGCGATCCAGGCGGTGGCCGGCCCCGAAGCGGCGAATAACGCGGCCGCGCAGTGCGCGTTCATCCCGACGCTCGCGCTCGGCATCCCGGGCACGGCGACCATGGCGCTCATGCTGGGCGCGCTGACGATACAGGGTATCGCGCCGGGGCCGCAGGTGATGACCCAGCGCCCGGATCTGTTCTGGGGCCTGATCGCGAGCATGTGGATCGGCAACGCGATGCTGGTGATCCTCAATCTGCCGCTCATCGGTCTGTGGGTCAGGCTGCTGCGGGTGCCCTACCGGCTCCTGTTCCCGACGATCCTCACCTTCATGGCGATCGGCGTCTACAGCGTCAACAACCTCGATCTCGACGTCTACATGACGGTGATGTTCGGACTGCTCGGGTTCGTGTTCCTCAAGCTCAGACTGGAACCCGCGCCGCTCATTCTCGCTTTCGTGCTGGGCCCGCTGATGGAGGAAAACCTGCGCCGCGCGCTGCTCATCTCGCGCGGCGACTTCACGGTCTTCTTCACGCGACCCATCAGCGCGGGCTTTCTCATCGCGACCGCCGTGCTGCTCATCATCATGATCCTCCCCACCGTGCGGATGCGCCGCAACCGGGCTCTCGAAGAATCCGCACAGGCGTAGAATGCGCCTCTTCGCGCCGGGCAGTCGGCCCGGCGGTCCTGATACCGGGAGGAGCGATGCCGAGAGCGACTGTCGCGGATGGGGAGATCGAGTATCAGATTTCGGGCGATGGCCACCCGCTCGTCTTCGTGAGCGGGCTGGGTGGCGTCGGCCGCTACTGGGAGCCCCAGTTGAAGGCGTTCGGCGCGCGCTACCGCGTCGTCACCTACGACCAGCGCGGAACCGGCGGCAGCGATAAAAAGCAGCGCCGTTTCTCAGTGGACCAGATGACCGCCGAGCTGGTCGGATTCATGGATGCGCTGGGGTTCGAAACGGCGCACATCGTCGGACTCTCCACCGGCGGCGCGATCGGACAGACGCTGGCGATAGAGCACCCGCAGCGCATTGCGCGACTCGTGGCCGTGAGCACGTGGACACACTGCGATCCGTGGTTCAGGCGGCTGTTCGAAGCGCGGCGCGCAATGTACCGGGAGGCGGGCTCGGGGCTGCATGCGATGTTCCATCCGTTATGGCTTTATCCGCCGGATTACGTCAACGCGCACGACGCGGAGATCGACGAGGAGTTGCGCAAGGCGATCGCCGGTGCGCCGCCGGTGGAGGTGTCAGTCGGGCGTATCGAGGCCATCATGGGCTTCGACCGCCGCAAGGATTTGCACCGCATCAAGGCCCCGACCCTGATCGTCGCCTCGGACAACGACTACATCACGCCGCCGTATTACGCCGACGCGCTGGGCCGGGCCATTCCGGGCGCGAAACTGGTCCAGATGAAAGGCGGCGGGCACTCGTTGACCAAGACCCGCCCCGAGGAATTCAACCGGCTCGCGCTCGATTTTCTCGCCGCCCGATAGCGATTTCCCCTATCGATCACCGCAATTCCGGCACCACCCACAGCGGCGGCTCGCCGCGCGCCACGCGCTGGATGTTGGCGTAGCTGTTGCCGAAGCGTTTCGGCCAGCTTTCCCACGTCGGCCCCGCGGCGTGCGGGGACAGCACCACGTTGGGCAGCGTGAGCAGCGGATTCCCGGGGTCCGGCGGCTCCGGATAGAACGCATCGAGCCCCGCGGCCCACAGCCGGCCTTCGGTCAGCGCGCGGTGCAGCGCATTGTCGTCCACCAGTTCGCCGCGCGCGGTGTTGATCAGTATGGCATCGCGCTTCATCAGGCTCAGAGTGCGATCGCAGATCAGATGGCGGGTGGACGCGTTGTACGGCGCGTGCAGCGTGACGACATCCGCTTCGCGCAGCAGCTCGTCCAGCGTGCGAAACGACATCCCGAGCGCGGCCTCATCGGCGGCGTTCATCCGCACCGGGTCGTGGTAGAGGAGCTTCACTTCGAAGCCGCTCAACCGCCGCGCCAGTGTGCGGCCGATCATGCCGGCGCCGATGATGCCGACGGTTTTTCCGGCAAGCTCGTGTTCCTGCTCTTCGCCCAGCTTGCTCGACTTCCACTGGCCCGCGCGCACCAGCCGGTCGAGCGCGGGCAGGCGCCGGTATACGGCGAGCATCAGCAGGATCGCGTGCTCGGCCACCGCGTAGGAATTGGCGCCGCCGTTGTTGCTGAGCGGAATGCCGCTTTGACGCAGCCGCTCCAGGTCCACGCCATCGTAGCCCGCGCTCAGCAACTGGATCAGTTTCACGTTGCGCAGGTGCGGATAGTCATCCGGCCGCAGCGGCATCCCGCGCAGAAACCCCATCAGGAAATCGGCCCCTTCGAGCTGACGGATGCGGGCGTCGGGATCCCTGGCGAGAATCTCAATGGTGAACCCCTTGGGAAGCAGCGCTTCCCCGATCGCCCAGGCCGCGGCCGAGATTGCCGGCGAGAACACGATTTTCATGCTATTCCTCCATGGTTCGTGCGCCGAGTGTAACCCGATATGCGCCTCAGCGATGGCGATCGGCCACCGCGAAGCCGCATGTATAATGACTGCGGCATCGGCGGACGGGGTCGTGCATGGACGGCTCGGCTCCGGCGATGAGCGAGGTACAGTTCCCATCTCAAAAAGAGGAGGCCAGTCGATGAACAAACTGAAACGAATCGGAGCGGGACGGCTGCTCATGATCCTGTCTGCCTTGGCCCTTGCAGCCTGCGAGACGACGCCTTCCGGACCGATCGTCGCGTCCGCGGGCCTCAAGCCGACCAAGGGCAACAAGACCCATGGCGAGGTTACGTTCGAGCAGGTAGGCAACAAGGTGCGCGTCACGGCGCAGCTCATCGGGCTCAGGCCCAACCAGGAGCACGGTTTTCACGTGCACGAGGTGGGCGACTGCAGCTCCGGAGACGGCATGAGCGCAAAAGGGCATTTCAACCCGCACGGCAAGCCGCACGGTCATTACGGCGGCTCGGAGCGCCACGCCGGGGATATGCCTAACCTCAAGGCGGATGCCAAGGGTCGCGCGCGCCTGACGGTGGAACTCGACACCATCACGGTGACGCCGGGCGCGGCGAGCATCGTCGGCAAGGGCCTGATCGTGCACGCCGATCCGGACGATTACAAATCGCAGCCCACCGGGAATGCCGGCGGCCGGCTGGCGTGCGCAGTCATCCAGCTGATGCCCTCGTAACGGGCAAGTCCTCGCTCGTAAGGCGGCGTGCTTCGACGCGCGCCGTCGTTCAGCGCGCCGGCGTCGGCAACGCCTTGCCGCTCCGGCACCGCGGGTTCCGCCGTCCAGCCCCCGCCCAGCGCCTTGTAGAGCGCCACCGCCCCGGCGAGCCGATCGAGCCGGATCGAGGCGAGCTGATCCTGCGCCTGGAACAGCGTGCGTTGCGCTTCCAGAACCGCGAGCAGGTCATCGGCGCCTTCGCGATAGCGAATCTCGGCAAGACGGAGCGCGTTGCGCGCGCTTTGCTGGACCTGCGCCTGCAGCGCCTCCCGCTGTGCGCTGCGGCTCACCGCCACCAGCGCCTGCTCGACGTCCGCGAAAGCCGACAATATCGCCTTGCGATAGCTCTCGACCAGTTCGCGCTCCCGCGATTCCGAGATCGCGACCTGCCCGCGCAGGCGGCCGCCGTCGAAGATCGGCTGGAGCAGCGACAGGGCGAGTGAAATCGCGCTCTGCGGGCCGCTCAGGAACGACAGCAGTGCTGTGCTCGAGACGCCCGCGCTGCCGGTCAGCTCGATGCTGGGCAGCAGCGCGGCGCGGGCCGCAGCGACGTTGCCGTTGGCGGCCGCAACCTGCGCTTCGGCCGCGGCGAGGTCCGGGCGCCGCACCAGCAACTCCGCCGGCAAACCGGGATACTCGCGCGACCAGTTGATGGACGCGATGTATCGCGACGAGCGCGTCGTCTCGGACCGCACCGTGGACAGTCACGTGAAGAAGATCCGCAAGAAGATTTCCGACGTTGTGCCGGATCGCGAGATCATCCACTCGGTCTATGGCGTGGGGTACAAATACGAGTGGACCTGATCCGGGGGTCGCGATGAGTCTCGATGTTCTGCTGAATGCGCTGCAGTGGCCGGCGATGGTGGTGACGCTGCTTGCGGCGTGGCTGGTCGCCAGTCAGACGAAGCGCAAGCGCAACTGGGGGTTCTGGTGCTTCATCGTGAGCAACGTGCTGTGGATCGCGTGGGCCGTGCCGGCGCAGGCCTATGCCCTCATCGTGCTGCAGATCGGGCTTTTCGCGCTCAACGTGCGTGGCGCGCGCAAGAACGAGCCGGCGACCTAGCGTTTTTCGAGCGCAGCGGGATTCACGACGTTGATCGGCTTGCCGGCCGCGTAGGCGAGAATCTGGTCGAAGATGTCGCTGAACTGCAGCTCGTACTCCTCCCGCGTGACGTAGCCGATGTGCGGGGTGCATATGACGTTCGGCAGCGTGCACAGCGGGTGATGCACATCGCGCATCGGCTCTTCTTCATAAACGTCCACTGCCGCCATGCCCGGCCGCCCGCTCTTGAGCGCCTGCGCGAGCGCGCCCGGCTCGATCAGCGGCGCGCGGCTCGTGTTCACGATGAGCGCGGTCGGCTTCATGCGGCCGAGATCGGCGGCGGTGACGATGCCGCGGGTGGCATCGACCAGCCGCATGTGGAGCGTGATGATGTCGCACTCCTCGAAGAACGCTTCCTTGCTCGTCGCGACCGCATAGCCATCGGCGCGCGCACGCTCGCGCGACGATTCGCGCGCCCACACGACGACGTTCATGCCGAACGCCTTGCCGTACTGGGCGACGGCACCGCCGATGCGGCCATAGCCGAAGATGCCGAGCGTCTTGTGGCGTACGCTGCTGCCGACGCCGATCTGCCATTTCCCCGCTTGCAGGGCGGCCATCTGCTGGGGAATCTGCCGCATCGACGCGAGGATCAGGCCCCAGGTCAATTCGGCCGTGGCATACGAGGGCGCGCCGGCGTGCATGGAGGAGGAGACGATGATGCCGCGGCGCGTGCACGCGTCGACGTCGATGTGCGGATAGACGCTGCGCTGGCTGATGAGCTTCAGCTTGTCGAGCCGTTCGATCAGCGGGGCGCGTATCTTGGTGCGCTCCCGGATCAGGACCAGCGCTTCCGTATCCTGCAACCGCTGCGCGAGCGGCTCGAGGTCCTGGACGTGATCGTTCCGGATCGCGACGTCGTGGGCAGCGACCTTGCCGAAGCACTTCAGCGTGCGGACGGTGTCGTGATAGTCGTCGAGGATGGTAATTTTCATTTTGAGTGAACGTCCTTGTTCCACTGGATCCGGTCTTCTCCGGGAATACGGAAAAACTTTCTCTACGCGCGTTTGCGATACCAGGGATGCGGATTGCCGGGCGTTTTCACGCGCAGCGCATAGACCGAGGTGTAGGCGCAGCAGAACAGCGTGCGGAGATCGCTGCCCCCGAATGCGAAGTTCACGGCCTGCTCGGGAAAGCGAATGATGCCGATGCGCCTGCCTTCCGGCGTGAACACCCAGATGCCGCCCGGGCCGGTGCAGTACACCCGCCCCAGCGCATCGACCTTCAATCCGTCGGGTATGCCGGGCTCGCTGCCCTCATTCATGTCGGCGAAGATGCGCCGGCGCGCCAGTTTTCCGGCCGCATCGATTTCCAGCGCGTGTATGTACTTCGAAGAACGCGTGTTGGCGACGTAGAGCGTGCGCTCGTCCGGTGAGAAGGCGAGCCCGTTGGGATACTCGCAGAGCGCGACGCGGTCAATCGCGCCGTCGTCCGTCACGCGATAGACGCTTGCGCCATCCCACAGGTTGTCCACGCCCTCCGGTGGTGGAACCTCGCGCTCGAGGTACGGCACGCGCTTGTCGGGGTCGGTGAAGTAAAGGCTGCCGTCGGAGCGGCACACGATGTCGTTCGGCCGGTGGAAGCGCCCGCCCTGATAGCGCTCCACGAGCGTCGTCACTTTGCCGTCGCTTTCCATGCGCGCCACGCTGCGGCTCGTGCCCTCGCACATGACGAGCCGACCTTTGAGGTCGAACGTCGTGCCGTTGCCGCCGGCGGTCTCGAGCACCAGCTCCGCCGCTTTGCCGGGCGTGATGCGATAAAGCCGGTTCGCGCGGATGTCCACGAAATAGTAGTAGCCGTCGGGATGCCACAGCGGGCCTTCGGTGAAGACGAAGCCGGTCGCGAGCCGCTCCGCTTGCGAAGTTTCCAGTATTTCAGGCAAGTCGTTGGCTGCCGGCATGGCTGCTCCTGTGCATGGTCGAGGATTGAAAGCGATACGGAGCCGGATGGTGCGTGCGAAAGATAACACGGAATCTTTGCCGCGCGCCCGATTCCAAACGCTGATGCGCCATGTGCAACGCGCTCCGCACAGGGGGCGCGGGCGCCGATGACGTTCTGCTACCATACCCGTCTTTTTACTCGGGGATTGCCGCGTGTCCCGGCTTGAAGAACGCTTTTCCATTCTGGCGCCCGATGTGCTGGCGGGGCTGCGCCGCGGCATCGAGAAGGAAGGCCTGCGCACGAAAGCGGATGGCGGTCTTTCTCTCGCGCGGCACCCGCCGGGGCTCGGTTCGCCGCTCACGCATCCCCACATCACCACCGACTTCAGCGAGGCGCAGCTCGAGCTGATCACCGGTGCGCACGCCTCGATCAAGACCTGTCTCGACGAACTCACCGCAATCCACCAGTTCGTCTACCGCAACATCGGCGAGGAGCTGATCTGGGGCGCGAGCATGCCGTGCAAGCTGCCGCAGGACGAGGACATTCCGCTCGCGCAGTACGGCTCGTCCAATGTCGCGCAGGCGAAAACGATATACCGCCGCGGGCTCTCGTATCGCTACGGCCGGCGCATGCAGACGATCTCGGGGCTGCACTACAATTTCTCGCTGCCGGACGCGGCGTGGGCGGGGCTGCAGCGAGCGGACGGCGACACCGGCACCGAGCAGGCGTACCGCGACCGCGCGTACTTCGCGCTCATCCGCAATTTCCGCCGCCACTCGTGGCTGCTGCTTTATCTCTTCGGCGCCTCGCCGGCCGTATGCGCCACGTTCGTCGCGGGGCGCAGGCACGTGCTGCAGGAATTCGCGCCGGGCACCATGTACCTGCCCTACGGCACCTCGCTGCGCATGGGGCCGCTCGGCTATCAGAGCGATGCGCAGGCCGCGCTCGCCGTCAGCTACAACTGCCTCGAAAGCTACGCGCGTTCGCTCTATGCCGCACTCACGGAACCGTATCCCGACTACGCGAAAATCGGCATCCGCGACGGAGACAACTACCGTCAGCTCTCGACCACGCTGCTGCAGATCGAGAACGAGTTCTACGGCACCATCCGGCCCAAGCGGCGCATCCGTTCCGGCGAGCGGCCGCTGCACGCGCTGAGCGAGCGCGGCGTCGAGTACGTGGAAGTGCGCTGCATGGATCTCGACCCGTTCTCGCCGATCGGCATCAAGGCCGACAC
>JBQTHU010000232.1:0-14603 GCA_052389535.1 Betaproteobacteria bacterium
TGCGGGCACATGATGCATCACGACCAGCCGGAGAAACTGGCCCGGCTGATGCAGGCTTTTCTCGGCACCGCACCCGCGGTCAGTTCGGCGGCGTCCCGTCCGCCGGATCGAAGCTCGGGCGGGTGAGCGCCTCGGGCCGCAGGATCTCGTCGAGCCGCTCGCGGCTGAGCAGCCGCTTTTCGAGCACGATGTCGTAGACGCTGCGCCCGCTCGCGAGCGCCTCCTGCGCCACCTGCGTCGCGTTCGCGTAACCGATGTACGGGTTGAGCGCGGTCACGATGCCGATCGAGCGCTCGACCAGTTCCTTCAGGCGCGCGCGGTTGGCGGTGATGCCTTTCACGCAGCGCTCGCGCAGCGTGTCGCAGCCGTTGCGCAGATGCTTGAGACTCTTGAAGAGGCTGTGCGCGATCACCGGTTCGAACGCGTTGAGCTGGAGCTGCCCGGCCTCCGCGGCGAAGCTCACGGTGACATCGTTGCCGATCACTTCGAACGCGATCTGGTTCACCACTTCGGGAATCACGGGGTTCACCTTGCCCGGCATGATGCTGGAGCCGGCCTGCACCGCGGGCAGATGGATCTCGCTCAGCCCGGCGCGCGGCCCCGAAGAGAGCAGCCGCAGATCGTTGCAGGTCTTCGAGAGCTTCACCGCGACGCGCTTCAACACGCCGGAAAGCTGCACGAATGCGCCCGCATCCTGCGTCGCCTCCACCAGGTTCGCCGCGGTGATGAGATGCACGCCGGTGATGTCGGCAAGGCGCCGGCAGGCGAGCGCGGCATAGCGCGGGTGCGCGGTGATGCCGGTGCCGATCGCGGTCGCGCCCAGGTTGATCTCGTGGATCAGCAGCGCCGCCTCCTTCAACCGCTGCTCGTCCTCTTCCAGCATCACGGCGTAGGTCGAGAATTCCTGCCCCAGCGTCATCGGCACCGCGTCCTGCAGTTGGGTGCGGCCTATTTTGAGCAGGTCGGCGAATTCGACCGCCTTCACCACGAAGGCCGCGCGCAATTCCGCCATCGCGGCGGTCAGGCGCTGGATGCCGAAGTGCAGCGCGACCTTGACCGCGGTGGGATAGACGTCGTTGGTGCTCTGGCTCATGTTGACGTCATCGAGCGGATGCAGGCAGCGATACTCGCCTTTCTCGCGCCCCATGATCTCCAGCGCGCGGTTGGCGATCACCTCGTTCGCATTCATGTTGGTGGATGTGCCGGCGCCGCCCTGGATGACGTCGACCACGAACTCTTCCAGCAGCGCCCCGTCGCGGATTTCCCGGCACGCCTGCACGATGGCGCGCATCTTGTCGTCTGCCAGCAAACCCAGGTCGTTGTTGGCGAGCGCCGCCGCCTGCTTGACGCAGGCGAGCGCTGTGACGAGTTCGGGATAAATCGAGATCGGCGTGCCGGAAATCGGAAAGTTTTCCAGCGCGCGCAACGTATGCACGCCATAGTAGGCACCGGCCGGCACCCGGCGCTCGCCCAGCAGATCGTGTTCCAGTCGGATGGTCCGTTGTGACATGGCTGGCCTCCGGCCCGGCGGCCCCACCGCCGGTGGCGTATGGTAACGCTAGGCGGTTGTTTTCGCTCGGGATGTACACTGGACAAAGCTATGCCGTTCGGCTAGATTGCCGCACAGTCCGGCTCGCCATTCGGCGGCCGCTGGTAGAGGAGATTCCCCATGAAACGCCTGTCCCTGTGCGCGGGCTTGCTGACCGCCGCCTGCATCGCCACGACCGCCCCCGCCGCGGAGCCGACCGGAACGCTCAAGAAGATCAAGGATAGCGGCGCAATCACGCTGGGGCACCGCGATACGTCCATTCCCTTCTCGTACTACGACGACAAGCAGCAGGTGGTGGGCTACGCGATCGATCTGTGCATGAAGATCGTGGACGCGGTGAAGGCCGAACTCAAGATGCCGAAGATCGACGTCAAGTTCAATCCCGTGACCTCCGCGACGCGCATCCCGCTGATGGCGAACGGCACCGTGGATCTCGAGTGCGGCTCGACCACCAACAATCTCGACCGCCAGAAGCAGGTGGCCTTCACGATCACCCACTTCGTGACCGCCAACCGTTACGTCGCCAAGAAGAGCTCGAACATCAAGAGCCTCAAGGATCTCAAGGGCAAGACGGTGGTCTCGACCTCGGGCACCACCAACATCCGCTGGGCGACGGAAGAGAATGCCAAGCAGAAGCTCGGCATGAACATCATCGCAGCGAAGGACCACGCCGAATCGTTCCTCACGGTGGAGACGGGACGCGCGGTGGCGTTCTTCATGGACGACATCCTGCTCTATTCGCTGGTGGCGACCTCGAAGAATCCCTCGGAATGGGCGATCAGCAGCGAAGCCTACACGGTGGAGCCGTACGGCATCATGCTGCGCCGGGACGACCCCGCCTTCGAGAAAGTCGTCGACGGCGCCATGATCCGACTCTACAAGAGCGGCGAAATCAACAAGATCTACGACAAGTGGTTTCTGAACCCGATTCCACCTAAAGGCGTGAACCTCAAGGTTCCGATGAGCGCGCAGTTCAAGAAGGTCGTCGCCAAGCCGACGGACTCGGGTGACCCCAAGGACTATCAGTAGGGGCGAAAGGACGGCGCACGGAAGCGGGGCGCACGGCGCCCCGCGCTTTTTTTGAGCGGCTAATCCGGTCGCGCACGCGGGAGCAGGCGTGAACTACAACTGGAACTGGGGCATCTTCTGGCAGCTTGCACCGGACGCCTCGGGCACCTACTTCGGCACGCTCGTCTCCGGACTGTGGTGGACGCTCGGCACCGCACTTGCCGCGTGGGCGATCGCACTCGCGCTCGGCTCGGTAGTGGGCACGTTGCGCACCACCCCGTTCAAATGGGCGGTGCGGCTCGGCAATGCCTATGTCGAGCTGTTCCGCAACATCCCGTTGCTGGTCCAGATGTTCCTGTGGTACTTCGTGCTGCCGGAACTGCTGCCCCGGGCGCTGGGCGACGCGATGAAGCAGATGGTTCCGCCGTGGGCGTCGTACTGGCCGGCGGTGCTGTGCCTCGGGTTCTATACTTCCGCGCGCGTGGCCGAGCAGGTCAGGGCCGGCATCGGGTCGCTGCCCCGCGGGCAGCGCATGGCTGGCACCGCGCTCGGCCTCACTTTGGGGCAGACCTACCGCTACGTGCTGCTGCCGCAGGCCTTTCGCATCATCCTGCCGCCGCTCACCTCCGAGTTCATGAACATCATCAAGAACTCGGCCGTCGCGCTCACCATCGGTCTCATGGAGCTCACCGCACGGGCACGCTCGATGCAGGAGTTCAGCTTCCAGGTGTTCGAAGCCTTCACTGCGGCGACGCTGCTCTACGTGATGATCACGCTGATCGTGGTGTTCGGCATGCGCTGGCTCGAGCGGCGGGTGCAGGTGCCGGGGCTGATCAGCGCCGGCGGCGGCATGAACATGGCGGGACATTGACGCAAAGCGATGTTTGCGGGATTCGAATTCGACGTCATCGAGCGCTCCCTGCCCTATCTGTTCAGGGAGGGCATGACGTTCACGTTGACGTTGACGGCGATGGCGATGACGGGCGGCATCATCTTCGGCACGCTGCTCGCCATGATGCGGCTGTCGAGCCACAAGTTTCTCAGCGGGCCGGCGGCGATCTACGTCAACCTGATGCGTTCGATCCCGCTGGTGCTGGTCATCTTCTGGTTCTATTTCCTCGTGCCGTGGATCGGCGGGTGGGTGATCGGCGCCGGCCAGCCGATACAGGTCGGCGCGTTCTGGTCCTCCGTCATCACCTTCACCCTGTTCGAGGCCGCCTACTACGCTGAGATCATGCGCGCCGGCATCCAGAGCGTCTCGCGCGGGCAGGTCTCCGCGGGCTACGCGCTGGGGCTCAACTACTGGCAGAGCATGCGCTTCGTGATCCTGCCGCAGGCCTTCCGCAACATGCTGCCGGTGCTGCTCACCCAGACCATCATCCTGTTCCAGGACACGTCCCTCGTCTACGTGCTGTCGATCACCGACTTCCTCGGTGCCGCCGCGAAGATCGCGCAGCGCGACGGCCGGCTGGTGGAAATGTACCTGTTCGTCGCACTGGTCTACTTCATCATTTCGTTCTCGCTGTCGTATCTCGTCAAGGTGCTGCAGCAACGCATCGCCATCGTCCGTTAAGGCGCACATGATCGAATTCAAGAACGTCAGCAAGTGGTACGGCAGCTTCCAGGTGCTCAAGCGCTGCACCACCAGCGTGCAGAAGGGCGAGGTGGTGGTGGTGTGCGGGCCGTCGGGCTCCGGGAAATCCACGCTGATCAAATGCGTGAACGGTCTCGAGCCGTTTCAGGAAGGCGATATCGTGTTCAACGGCGAGTCGTTGAGCGCCAGATCCACCAACCTGTCACGGCTGCGCTCGAAGATCGGCATGGTGTTTCAGCATTTCGAGCTGTTCCCGCACATGTCGGTCACCGACAACCTCAATCTCGCCCAGGTCAAGGTGCTGGGACGCAGCGCCGAGGACGCAGCCGCGAAGTCCATGGCGCTGCTGCAGCGCGTCGGGCTCGAGGCGCATGCCCGGAAGTATCCCGGACAGCTCTCGGGCGGGCAGCAGCAGCGGGTCGCCATTGCGCGCGGGCTCGCGATGGATCCGATCGCGATGCTGTTCGACGAGCCGACCTCCGCGCTGGATCCGGAGATGATCAACGAGGTGCTCGACGTCATGGTGGAGCTGGCGCGCGAAGGCATGACCATGATGGTGGTGACGCACGAGATGGGCTTCGCGCGCAAGGTGGCGCACCGCGTCGTTTTCATGGACGACGGCGAGATCGTCGAGGATGCGCCGACCGAGGAGTTCTTCGGCAAGCCGCGCTCCGAGCGTGCCGTGCAGTTCCTCTCCAAGATCCTGCATCACTAAACACTCTAAATTGCGCAAGCTCGGCATCATTGTCGCGCTGCTCGCTGCCGCGGCGCTGGGGGCTGCGTGGTGGCTCAAGCTCCTGAGCTGGGAGCACCACACCGGCTACTTCGGTCCCGCGTTCTCGCACGATCGTCGCCATGTCTACGCGGTGATGCGGGAGTCCGCCGGCTTCACCTGGGGCCCGGGCTGGGAGCATTTCACGCCGCCCGCCCACGCGTATCTGCACACCGACCGGATCAGCCTGATCCGCATCGCGGTTGCGGACGGCGCCGTCGAAACGCTGGAGACCTGGCCGGCTTCGCCGTTGCCGGGGCGCGCGCTGAGGGAATATCGCGGCCGGATCTTCAACACCATGCGGGCGAGCGTGCGGCCGGACGCGGCGGGATCCGTGCGCTACGAAATCCGGATTGCAATCCCGGTCGTGCCCGCCTCGGAGATTCACCGCCTGTCCGGAACATGGTCCGCGCAGCCGCACACGCGCCGCCGCGGTGAGTGGCAGCGCGGCGGTCACGGCGTCGCCGGATTGAGCGAACCTGTGCTTGCGGGCGCAATCGAAGTGTTCGCGCTCGACGGGCCGGAGTCGTTCCCGTGCGCCGTAGTGCTGCTCGATCACGCGCGCATGACGGCGCGCACGCTTGCCGGCAGCAGCATCTGCCACGGGCGACACCCCGACGGGCCGCCTGTCCAGGCGCTGCTCGAGGTCTCGCGCAAGAACGACATCGAGCGCGTTGCGCGACTGGAACGCGCGCGCAAGGAATGGATTGCGAAATACATGCAGGAGGGCGCGTCGGAAGGCGCAGCCATGCTCAAAAGCATCCGCGCCCTGGAGGACACCGGCTACCTCCCCAAATCACCCCGTCTCGTCGCACACCGGCTCACCCGGAGCGAGGCGGATGCGACGACCGCATTGCCGCTCTTCGACATTGACGACGCCGAGATGGCGTCCGGGGTTTTTCCGGACATCGAGAAAGCGCTCGCCGCGCCGGGCGAGGAAATTGAAAGATCGATGGGCAGGTACATCGCGCACGACCACTACGACAACAGCCGCAGGCTGAACGCGCACCTGGCGGGCGGCGCCCGCGAATTCCTGGTGCGGTACCGGGGCACGACCTGGCGCCTGGAAATTCGTCACGCCCGCTGAGAATCCACGCCGTGGCGATCCATCTCCTCGTCCTGCTCACCATCCTGACGCACCTCGGCTTCGCCGGAAGCCGCCTCGCCGTGCCGCTGCTCGCCGTAGATCAGGGCGCCTCGGCGTTTCTCGTCGGCAGCATCGTCGCGCTGTACGCGCTCTTCCCCACCGTGCTCGCGCTCCCCGCGGGCCGCATGGCCGACCGCGTCGGATTCCGCATCCCGCTGGTATTCGGCACCGGCGCGATACTCGCTGCGCTGCTCGTGCCGTACGCGTGGCCCACGCTCACGGCGCTCTATTTCACCGCCTGCGTGCTGGGGCTGGGCTTCATGGCGTTTCAGCTCGCGACGCAGACGCTGGCGGGCGCCATCGCCGGGCCGTCAGAGCGCACCCGCAACTTCAGCCTGCTGAGCCTCGCGTTTGCGCTCGGCAACTTCGGCGGGCCGCTCATCGCCGGCGCGCTGATCGACGCCGTCGGCTATGCGCACACGTTTCTCGCGCTGGCGGTGCCGCTCGTGCCGGCCGCCGTGCTGGCGGTGAGCAGCCGGCGCTGGCTTGCCGAGGTGCGCGTGAAGGCCGAATCCGCGAGCGGCGGCGCGCTCGACCTGCTCAGGATCGCGCCCCTGCGCAACACGCTGATCGCGGGCGGCATCGTCGCCACCGCCTGGGACGTCTATCAGTTCGTGATGCCGATCTACGGAGCCGCCATCGGCCTTTCCGCCACCGCGATCGGCGTGGTGATGAGTGCATTCGGGATTGCGATCATCCTGGTTCGCATCGTGCTGCCGCCGATCGTGCGCCACACGGGCGAAGCGCAGATGCTGACCTACGCCATGTTCATCGCGTGCGCGGCATTCGTGCTGTTCCCGTTCTTCGAAAACCCATGGCCGCTCGCGGCGGCGTCATTCCTGCTCGGCATAGGGTGCGGCTGCGGCCAGCCGCTCTCCATGTCGCTGATCTACAATGCCGCGCCGCGCGGGCGCATCGGGGAAGCGACCGGATTGCGGCTCACGGTCAACCAGGTGACGCACCTCATCGTGCCGCTGCTCTTCGGGGGACTCGGCACCGCGGCCGGTTTCACCGTGGTGTTCCTCACGAACGCCGGCTTCCTCGTCGCGGGCGGCTGGCTCGGGCTGCGCAGCCACGCGAGAAAGTCCGACGCGGACTGAAAGCCTGGACGCGACTTTGCAGCGCCTTGCGCCACGCCACTCGCTCAGGCGCGGCAGATTTTCCCCATCAGGCGGCGCAGGAAACGCTCGCAGTGCGCGACCTGCTCGAGCGCGACGAACTCGTTGGGCTTGTGCGCCTGCTCGATCGAGCCCGGGCCGCACACCACGGTGGCGATTCCGGCCTGCTGAAATTGCGAGCCTTCGGTGCCGAAGGAGACTTTCGCGATCTCGGTGCTGCCTGACAGTTCCTGCGCCAGCGCGACCACCTCGGTTTCCGGACCGGTGTCGAGCGCCCCGATCTCGGAAAGCGGCCGGATGTCGAATCCGGCTGACGGGTCGATCGCCTGCATTTCCGGCTCGAGCGCGGTCCGCACGTAATCGACGAATTCGCGCAGCATGGCGTCCGGATCATCGCCGGGCAGGCAGCGGAACTCGAAATCGAAGCTGCATTCGTGCGGCACGATGTTGAGCGCGGTGCCGCCGCGAATGACGCCGGCATGGACCGTGGTGTAGGCGACATCGAAACTGCGGTCGAACGGCCCGTCGTCGCGATGCCGCCGCGCCATCTTCTTGAGCCAGGCAATCGCCTCGGCCGCCGCTTCCACGGCATTCACGCCGCGCGGCGCATACGCGGAGTGCGCCGCCAGCCCGCGCACGGTGCAGCGGTAACCTTTCTTGCCCTTGTGCGCGATCACCGGTTTCATCAGGGTCGGCTCGCCGACGATGCAGCACTGCGGCCGGATGCCGGCCGCGGCGAGATCGTGCAGCAGACGCCCCACGCCGAGACACCCCACTTCCTCGTCGTAGGAGAACGCGAGGTGCAGCGGCTGCTTCAGCCCGCGCTCGACGAACTCCGGCGTCAGCGCGAGCGCGCACGCCAGGAAACTTTTCATGTCGGCGGTGCCGCGCCCGTACAGCCTGTCCGATCTTTCCGTCACCTCGAACGGATCGGTATCCCAGTCCTGGCCGTCCACGGGCACCACATCGGTATGGCCCGAAAGGACTATGCCGCCGGCATCGTCCGGACCGACCGTGGCAAACACGTTTGCCTTGCGGCGCTCATCGTCGAAGGTAACGCGAATGCGCGCGCCATGCGGGCGCAGGTATTCGCGCACGAAATCGATCAGTTCGAGATTGGAATCGCGGCTTACGGTGGGGAAGCCGACGAGCCTGCGGATCAGTTCAACGCTCGCCGCACCCGGTCGCGTTGTGCCCATGATGCACCCACACTAAAGAATCAGGATAGGCGTGCTCGAGGGAGGCTGTCAAATCTCGACCCGGCTCGAAAATCGGGGACAGACCACGTTTTTGTTGACGCCAGGCGCACGAAAAACGTGGTCTGTCCCCGATTTTGAAAAACGTGGTCTGTCCCCGATTTTGATTTAGGGTATGCTTCTCGCGCAGGCCTGGAGGGATCCGCGATGCTCAAAAGAATGCTGGCCGCATGCTGTGCAGTGCTCGGATTCGCCGTCCACGCCGGGTCGGGCGCGGCGGAACTCAGTATCGCGCTGGGTGCGGACGTCACGTCCATCGACCCGCATTTCCACAATCTCACGCCCAACAACAACGTCGGCGGCCACATTTTCGAGCCGCTCGTCACCAAGGACGCGCGCGGCAGGCTGACGCCCGGGCTCGCGGAGTCGTGGCGCACGGTGGACGATCTCACGTGGGAATTCAGATTGCGCAAGGGCGTGAAGTTTCACGACGGCTCGGATTTCACCGCCGCCGACGTCGCATTCTCGCTGGATCGCGTGCCGACCGTGCCGAACAGCCCGTCGCCGTTCACGACCTACAGCAAGCAGATCACCGAAAAAGCGATCGTCGATCCGCACACCATACGGCTGAAGACCGCGGCGCCGTATCCGCTGATGCCGAACGACATGGGCACGATACTGATCGTGTCGGGCCGCGCGGCGAAGGGCGCGAGCACGGATGATTTCAATGCGGGCAAGGCGGCGATCGGGACCGGCCCGTTCCGCTTCGTGCGCTGGCAGAAGGGCGACCGCATCGAGCTCGCCCGGCATGACGCGTACTGGGGCGCGAAGCCCGCCTGGGACAGGGTGACGTTCCGCATCATCACCTCGGATCCGACGCGGGTGGCGGCGCTGATGGCGGGCGACGTGCGCGCGATCGAAAACGTTCCGACCGCGGATCTCGCTAAAGTGTCGAAGACCGCGGGCCTTTCGCTCTACCGGGTGGTGTCGCACCGGGTGATGTATCTCCATCTCGACTCCAGCCGCGACAAGTCACCGTTCGTCACCGACAAGGCGGGCAAGCCGCTGGAGCGCAACCCGCTGAAGGACGTGCGCGTGCGCCGCGCCATGTCGAAAGCGATCAACCGCCCGGCGCTCGTGGATCGCGTGATGGAAGGCGCCGCGCGCCCGACCGGGCAGCTCATGCCCGAAGGCATGTTCGGCCACACCCCGGCGCTGCAGCCCGAGCCGTACGATCCGGACGGGGCGCGCAAGCTCCTGGCGGAAGCGGGCTACCCCGACGGATTCGGGCTGACGCTGCACGGCCCGAACAACCGCTACGTCAACGACGAGCAGATCGCGCAGGCGATCGCGCAGATGCTCACCCGCATCGGCATCGTCACCCGCGTCGATGCCATGCCCTCGTCCGTGTATTTCAGCCGCGCCAACAAGCTCGAGTTCAGCTTCATACTGGTGGGATGGGGATCGGATACCGCGGAAGCCTCCTCGCCGCTCAAAGCACTGCTCGCGACCTACAGCAAGGAAAAAGGCATGGGGCAGGCGAACCGCGGCCGCTACTCCAATCCCCGGGTGGATGCGGCGCTCGGGGAGGCGCTCGCCACCGTGGATGACGCAAAACGCGAAAAACTCCTGCAGCAGGCGACCGAAATCGCGATGACGGATCTCGGCATCATCGCGCTCTACCACCAGGAAAACCTGTGGGCGACGCGCAAAGGGGTCGCCTATACGCCGCGCGCCGATGAGCGCACCTTTGCGCACGAATTCCGCCCGCAATGAATCCGGGGACAGACCACGTTTTTCGAATCCGGGGACAGACCACGTTTTTCGTAGACCCCGAAAAACGTGGTCTGTCCCCTGTCGGAGGAGGCACGCCATGAACCGGAACTGGATGCTCGCTGCAGCTTTCGCCGCGTCTGCGCTCAACGCCTCCGCGGCCGATCTCGTGGTCGGAATGGGTGCCGACGTCACGTCCATGGATCCGCACGTCCTCAATGCCGCGCCCAACAACAGCATCGCCGAACACGTGTTCGGCACGCTGGTCAACCGCGATCCGCGCCAGCGCCTCGAACCGGGCCTCGCCGACTCGTGGCGCGTGGTGGACGAGACGACGTGGGAATTCAAGCTGCGCCGCGGCGTCAAGTTTCACGACGGCTCGGACTTTACGGCGGAAGACGTCGCCTACACGGTGGAGCGCCCGGCGACGCTGAAGGGCGTGCCGGGCGGCTTCACGGTGTTCACGCGCGCCATCGCCGAGAAGATCATCGTCGATCCGCACACCATCCGGTTCAAGACGGCCCGGCCCTATCCCAACATGCCGATCGACATGTCGCTGCTGCCGATCCTGTCGAAGAAAGCCGCGCAACATGCAACGAGCGCGGATTTCGATTCGGCCAAGGCGGCGATCGGTGCCGGCCCCTACCGGCTCGTGCGCTTCACCAAAGGCGATCGCATCGAGCTGGCCCGCAACGAGGCCTATTGGGGCCCGAAACCGGCATGGGACCGCGTAACCTTCCGGCTGCTGACCAATGATGCCTCGCGGCTCGCCGCCCTGCTCGCGGGCGACGTGCACCTGATCGAAGTCATCCCGCCGCAGGATTTCGCGAAGGTGAAGGCCAACAAGGATCTCAACGTCTTCACCATCTCGTCGAACCGCATGATCTTCTTTCATCTCGACAGCGGTCGCGACCGCACCCCGTTCGTCTTCGACAAGTCGGGCAAGCCGCTCGAGAAGAACCCCTTCAAGGACGCGCGTGTGCGCCGCGCCCTCTCCAAGGCGATCAACCGCCAGGCGATCGTCGAACGGGTGATGGAGAACCTCGCCATTCCGGCGGGACAGTTCGTGCCCGAGGGTTTCTTCGGTTACGTCCCGACACTGAAGGCCGAGCCCCACGATCCCGAAGGCGCGCGCAGGCTGCTCGCCGAGGCCGGCTACTCCGATGGCTTTACCCTCACGCTGCACGGCCCCAACAACCGCTACGTCAACGACGAGCAGGTCGTGCAGGCGGTGGCCCAGATGCTGGCGCGCGTGGGGATTGCCACCCGCGTCGAAACCCTGCCCTTCTCGGTGTACATGACCCGCGCGCGCAAGTACGACTTCAGCGCGGCGCTGCTTGGCTGGGGCGTGAGCACCGGTGAAGCCTCCTATCCGCTCGGGTCGCTCATCGCCACCGTCGATGCGAAAAAAGGCATGGGGCCGTTCAACTGGTCGCAGTACTCGAACCAGAAAATGGACGCGTTGCTCGAGCAGGCGCTCGCGACGGTGGACAACCCGAAGCGCGAGAAATTGCTGCAGGACGCAACCGAAATCGCGCTGCGCGACCACGCGGTGATCCCGCTCCACTATCAGGTCAACACCTGGGCCGCCCGCAAGGGCTACGTCTACACCCCGCGCACCGACGAGCGCACCTTCGCGCACGCGACCCGCCCGCAATGAAATGAAATCGGGGACAGACCACGTTTTGTCCCCGCTCATGACCATGAAAAACGTGGTCTGTCCCCGGTTTTCTGGCGTATGTTTGGTTTCGCTGCCCGCCGCCTGATCCAGAGCGCCGGCGTGCTGTTCGTCATGTCGTTGCTGGTGTTCGCCGGCGTCTACGCGATCGGCAACCCGGTGGACATCCTGATCAACCCGCAGGCGGACCAGGCGGAAATCGCGCGCGCCACCGCGGCGCTCGGGCTCGATCAGCCGCTCTGGCGTCAGTACTGGACCTTTCTCAGCGGCGCGCTGACCGGGGACCTCGGCAAGTCGTTCGTCGCCAACGTGCCGGCGGTGCACCTCATACTGGATCGCATGCCGGCGACGGTCGAGCTCGCGCTCACCGCGATGGTGATCGCCATCGTCCTCGGCATACCGCTCGGCCTGCTGGCGGGCCTCAGGCCCGAATCGTGGGTCGGCAAGACCATCATGGCGGGCTCCATCCTCGGCTTTTCGCTGCCGACGTTCTGGGTCGGGCTGATGCTGATCATGATCTTTTCGGTGCATCTCGGCTGGCTGCCGACGACCGGTCGCGGCCCGACCGTGGAAGTGCTCGGCCTGCACGTCAGCGTGTTGACGTGGGACGGCATCCGCCACATCCTGCTGCCGGCGACGAATCTCGCCCTGTTCAAGCTGTCGCTGCTGATCCGCCTCACGCGCGCCGGGACGCGCGAAGCGCTCGCGCAGGACTACGTGCGCTTTGCCCGCGCCAAGGGGCTGTCGATGCGGCGCGTGGTCGCCGTGCACGTCCTCAAGAACATCATGATCCCGATCGTCACCGTCGTCGGTCTCGAATTCGGCTCGGTGATCGCATTCGCCATCGTGACCGAAACGATCTTCGCGTGGCCGGGCATGGGCAAGCTCTTGATCGATTCCATCAATAACCTGGACCGGCCGGTGATCGTGGCCTACCTCCTCATCATCGTGTTCCTGTTCGTGCTGCTGAACCTGATCGTGGACTTCGCCTACACGCTGCTCGATCCCCGCGTACGCCTCGCGGGAGCGCGGTCGTGAGCCTCGTCATTCAGGCGGAAGGCGCGCGCCTGACCGCGGAATTCGCCCGGAGCCGCATCGCGATCGCCGGCGCAGCGGTCCTCGCGCTGATCCTGCTGGCAGCGGTCTTTGCGCCGCTCGTTTCGCCGCAGAATCCCTACGACCTTGCGCAGCTCGACATCATGGACTCGAAACTCGAGCCCGGCGCAAAGGGCCTGGACGGCAAGGTGTTCCTGCTGGGCACCGACGACCAGGGCCGGGACATGCTTTCCGCGATTTTCTATGGGCTGCAAATCAGCCTCGGCGTGGGCGTGATGTCCACGCTGGCGGCGCTCGCGATCGGCATGGCGATCGGCCTCATCTCCGCGTATGCCGGCGGCTGGGTGGACGGCCTCATCATGCGCATCGTCGATCTGCAGCTCTCGTTTCCGGCGATCCTGATCGCGCTGGTGCTGCTCGCCGTGCTGGGACAGGGCGTGGACAAGATCCTGATCGCGCTGATCGCGGTGCAGTGGGCCTATTACGCGCGCACCGTGCGGGGCAACGCGCTCGCTGAAAAGAAGCGGGAGTACGTCGATGCCGCGCGCTGCATGGCGTTCGGGCCGGGACGGATCGTGTTCCGCCACATCCTGCCGAACGTGATGCCGCCGCTCATCGTGGTGGCGACGGTCCAGGTCGCGCACGCCATCGCGCTGGAGGCGACGCTCTCCTTCCTCGGTCTCGGCATGCCGATCACCTCTCCGTCGCTCGGGCTCCTGATCTCCAACGGCTTCGCGCACCTGCTGTCCGGCAAGTACTGGATCAGCGTGTTTCCGGGGATCGCGCTGCTCGTCACCATCGTCAGCATCAATCTCGTCGGCGACCGGTTGCGCGATGTGCTGAATCCGCGCCTCGCCAGCCACTACGGCGTCTGAAAAGCGACGGTAGGAAAGCAACGACGTCTTGTAGCGATTCGGCTACACCGCTTTCGCGCCCTCTCTACAGGTCTTTCGTTGTAGCCTTCCGCGACAAAATTGCGTGGCGCGAGAGAGAAGACCACCGTGAGCGGAGGCCTCATTTTCCGAAGTTGCCGAGCGTGATTCCGCACGCGCGCGTACGCCTGCGAGCCCCCTGTAACGCCCAAGACCCTGGAGACGCACCATGAACCTGCCCGCCCAGCACGTTGAATCGTCCGCCATCAATCATGCGGAGGAGCTGACGCTGATCCACGATGCGCTGAGGGCGTTGCACCGCGGCGATGCACAATCGAGGCTGCCCTACCGCGGGTCGCCGGGATTCCTGCGGGTGGCCGAAGTGTACAACGAGCTGGTCGAGCACAACGCCAGCATGGCCGACGAACTGGCGCAGATCAGCCAGGTCGTGGGCCGGGAAGGCAAACTGCGCAAGCGCGCTGCGCTTCCCGACGCACGCGGCTTCTGGGCGCAGGAAGTCGAGAACATCAATTCGCTCATCGACCACCTCGTCTATCCGACGACGGAAGGCGCGCGCGTGATCGGCGCGGTGGCCCAGGGCGATCTCTCCAAGACCATGGCGCTCGACATCGACGGGCGGCCGCTCGAAGGCGAGTTTCTGCGCAACGCGAAGACCATCAACAAGATGGTGGAGCAGCTCGGCAACTTCTCCGCCGAGGTGACGCGGGTGGCGCGCGAGGTGGGCACCGAAGGGAAGCTGGGCGGCCAGGCCAAGGTAAAAGGCGTGGCGGGCGTATGGAAGGACCTGACGGACAACGTGAACTCCATGGCGGGCAACCT
>JBQTHU010000233.1:0-19266 GCA_052389535.1 Betaproteobacteria bacterium
GCCGCTCATCGTGGAGAAGGACGCGCGGCAGTTGACCGTGCAGTTCATACCCGACCACTTCCGCGACGAGCACCTGCTGCTGCTCAACGAGAAGCGGCGCGACACCTCATGGAGCGCGGGCGGCGCGCACGGCCTCACGCCGCGGGAATCCGAGGTGCTCGCGTGGGTCGCCAAGGGCAAGACCAACGCCGAAGTCGGCGCGATCCTGCAGATGAGCGGACGCACCGTGCAGAAGCACCTCGAGCACGTCTACGCCAAGCTCGGCGTGGTGTCGAGGACGACGGCGACGGTGCGCGCACTCAGGATGCTCGGCATCGACGGCGAGTAGACTGAAAAAAGCCGTTCGTGTTGAGCCGATCGAGCCTGTCCTGAGCGACAGTCGAAGGAAAACATGAACGGACTTTCATTTCGACCGTTGCCTCCTTCGGCATAGCTCAGGACAGGCTTCGACGGCGCTCAGGGCCAACATTCTGGCTAGCGCTTCTGGCTCACTGGTTGAGTCGCCGGCGGCATCACCGGCACGAAACTCATGTAAGGCGTCTTGACCGCCGTTCCCGGTGCGGCATAGGCCGGCGCGGGATCGCCTTTCGCGCCGAGCCTGCGCAAATAGCGGTGCAGCGCGCGCAGGTCCGAGTCCGTCATCTTCGCGAGGTTGAACCACGGCATCGGCGGGCGCATGGCCGCGCGCGAGCGGGCGATCCACTGAGCCTCCGTCATGTTCTGCGCCATGAGTCGCAGATTGGCCGGATAGGTCGTGCCCCACGGCCCCTGGAATCCCATTGCGCTTCCGGTGAGCCATTCCGACTCCGGCACTTTCCCGCCACGCTCCATGTAGTGCGGTGTATGGCAGTCATTGCAGCCGCCGATGATCGCGAGGTAGCGCCCGCGCTCGACCTGGCGCTTGTCCGGCGCTTTGTCGGCCGCTGCGGCGGCACCCGTCCACACAGCAATCGGAATCAACAACAAGGCAAGCCGTCTCGTTCTCATTGCGGTTACTCCTCCTCTCCTTTGCGTCAGGAATCCAACCATGGGTCTCGTCGGCCCGCCATCGCCATGCGGCGCGCCGCGAACCAGAGACAATATTATCTTAATGAGACTATTGTCTCATTGTCAAGTTAGCTGTCCCACCCGCAGCTCAGTGGGTCGTGGAATTCACGATCGGTTCCAGCGCATCGGCAATGCGTTTGGCCTGCGTCTGCGTGATCATGCCGCCCAGGAGTTCGGTGAAGCGGGGGTCCTGCACGCCGGAGATGATGTACTGCCAGCGGTAGGCATACAGCAGCACGCCGCCAATGCGCTCGATCTGTTCGTTTGTGAGCGGACGGCGGCAGAGCTGGATGAAATACCCGGCGTCCGCCTTGGCCTGCTGCTGCAGCATCCCGTCCACCCCGGCGACGAGTTCGATCAGGTCGTCGACCGCGCGGTCGCGCGCGGCGGGCGTGAGCTTCGCGTTTTCCCGCACCCACTCCAGCTCGTCCAGGATCGCGTGCTGCGACTCCTCGCGGGCATGGAACAGGAAGACGTCCTTCCACAGCTCGGACGAATCGGTGTCCGGCGCGATGCTCTGGTGGTAGTGCGCCAGCACGAACAGCTCGATATGGCAGATCAGCGCGAGCACGGCCCAGGTGGATTTGCCGAGCACAAACGCAGCGACGTCGTTCGGTTGCGGCACGAAGCGATAGCCGGCCGGCATGCCTTCGGCGGTCATGCGCTCGATGCGCCGGAACAGTTCCTGGTGTTTCAGCTCCTCGTCGGTGAAGCGCACCAGCGCCTCCAGCGCGGTCTGGTCTCCGAGCGAGTGGCCCCGGCTCACGTCGATCATCTTCGCGCTGATGAAGCGCTCGACGAGCCCGAACATGTTGGCGTAGGTGCGGCCCTGGATCTGGGACAGCAGCCGGCGCTCGTCGGCGTTCAGGAACCGGAGGCGGTCGAGCTTGGAGATCGCATCGGGAAGAAACTTTCTCGTGAAATCGAACTTGCGGCCCCGGATCACGTCCCGCTCGATCTCCCAGCGGATGCGCTTCGACACTTCGATACACTTGGCATAGCGGGTCGCCTGCACTGCTACGGTTTGCATGACTCTCTCCTCAGCATGGTTTGGAAAAGGCGCTACTGTTCGGATGCGTTGCGACCGGGACGTTGTTCGGTTCGGCAAAGCGTTCGGCGCGAACCCCGGTCAGGTCCGTTTGAAGGTAGCCGTCCAGATCGGAAGGAGTAAGGCCCGGAAACGTCACGATCGACTCCGGTGCGAGAAAGATTCCGTCGTACGCTGCATGTGCCATCGCTGCTTCCCTCCTTGATCCGGTTTGTTACCGCTCGATGCCGGGCAAAAACGCTTTCCGGCATGCGAGCAGTCTAGGTATGCCGGGTTTCCGCAGCATTGCTTCGAGCCGTTTTTTTGTTTCAGTTTGTATCGGCGGGAAGCGCGCCCGTTCGCGCGGGTATAATCGCGGGCAAATATCGGAGGCGGGAAAGGTCATGCCGGCCAACGGAAGCGTTCTCATCGTCGAGGACGACGCCGCGGTGAGAGACATGCTCGCGGAGTACCTCGGCAGCCACGGCTACGAGGTGCAGCAGGCGGACGACGGGACAGCGATGCGCACCGAGATCGAGCGCCATCTGCCCGACGTGGTGCTGCTCGATGTGCGCCTGCCCGGCGAGGATGGCCTCACACTCGCCCGCTACCTGCGCGAGCGCTACGACCTGGGCATCATCATGGTGACCGCGGCGGGAGAAGTGATCGACCGCGTGGTGGGGCTCGAAATCGGTGCGGACGACTACGTTACCAAGCCGTTCGATCCGCGCGAACTGCTGGCACGGCTGAAAAGCGTCATGCGCCGGATGCAGGCCAGGAGCGGCGCGCCGGAGTCCGCCGCACCCGCGTCGCAGCGGGTATCTGTAGGCCGTTGTCATCTGGATCTCGGTTCGCACCAGCTCTTCGACAGCGGCGGGCAGGAGGTGCCGATCACGACGATGGAGTACGAGCTCCTCAGGACCTTCGTCGAGCACCCGAACAAGGTGCTCACGCGCGACCAGATCCTCACGCTGACGCGCAACCGGGAATGGGAGCCCTTCGACCGCTCGATCGATATCCGCATCGCGCGGCTGCGCCGCAAGGTGGAGGCCGATCCCGACAAGCCGCAGGCCATACGCACGGTGCGCGGGGCTGGCTACATGTTTGTCCCCAGCCGCGCCTGACAGCCCATTCCGACTTCCGTTTCAATTGTTTCAGCCGTGTAACAGTCGCGCGAGGCGGCACGATCGCTGCCTATACTCGGCCCGATGGATACACAATCTGCCGCACCCGTTCGCCCTCTGGCCGAAAGCCCGGCGCATGGCGTGCTGCTGCTCGGCGACAAGGTAGAGGCCTGCAACAAAGCTGCGTGCCGCATCCTGGCGCTCGAACGCAGCGACCTGATCGGCAGATCGCCTATCGACCTCTCGCCCCACCTGCAGCCGGATGGCATCGTGTCCGCGGAGCGCTGGGCGCGCCGGATTTACGCGGCGCGGGCTGGCCAGCCGCAGTGGTTCCAATGGCAGTTCAAGAAAAGCGGCGACGGCCCGATCCATGTGCTGGTGCACTTGAACGCCGTGGAGGGCTCTACCGAGGCCGTGAACGCGCACGTGCACGACCTTTCCGGCATGGCGGACGCAAGCTGGCTCAACGAAGACAGCAAGGCGCGCGTCCGGCACATCCTCGACAATGCGAAGCCCGTCATTTTCGTGAAGGACCTCGCCGGGCACTACATCTTCGTCAACCACGAGCTGGAGCGCGCCGTGCGGCGGCCGGCACGCGACGTAATCGGCCGCACGGACCACGAGCTGTGGCGCCAGGAGCTTGCGGACAGCTTTCGAACCAATGACCTCGAGGTCATCAAGCAGCGCCAGGCGATCGAGTTCGAGGTCACCGACACCTACGGCGGCCAGGAGCGCACCTACCTCTCCTTCAAGTTTCCGCTATGCGACCCGGATGGCGCGCCGTACGCCGTGTGCGGAATCGCGATGGACATCTCCGAGCGCAAGGAGATCGAGGACGCGCTGCGCAATGCCGCGCTCGCGGTCTCCAGCGCGCAGGGCGCGACGGTCTTCCAGGAACTCGCGCGCTATCTCGCCGCGACGCTCAAGATGGAATGCGCGTTCATCGCCGTCACCCTGGCCGACCGGCCGGGCATGATGCGGGTGCTCGCGTTTCTGCTCGACGGTCAGCTCAAGGAAAACTTCGACTACCCCATCGCGGGCACCGCGTGCGAAACGGTGCTCGGGCAGAGCTTTCGCATCTATCCCTCCCGTCTCGCGGAGATTTTTCCCTCGGACGTGGACTTCGGGACAGCGGGGCTCGACAGCTATGCCGGCTATCCGCTGAACGGCTCCGGCGGCAATCCGCCCGGCCTGGTGGCGGTCGTTTCGCGCCAGCCGATGACGAGCGCAGAATTCATCGAGTCGATGCTGAAGATCTTCGCGGTGCGTGTGGCCGCAGAGCTCGATCGCGTGCGCGGCGAGGAAGCGCTGCGCACCTCCGAGGCGAGCTACCGGGCGATCTTCGAGGCGAGCGAGGATGCGATTTTCATCCACGACTGGGAAACCGGGGCGATCGTCGACGTCAATCCGAAGGCGTGCGAGGCGTACGGCTACACCCAGGAAGAACTGAAGCGTGTCACGGTGGCGGACCTGAGCTCGGGCGCGCATCCCTACACGATCGAAGAAGCCGCAAAATACCTGGACCAGGCACGCTCCGGCGAGCCGGTGCGCTTCGAGTGGCACCGGCGCAACCGCGACGGCAGCCTGCATTGGGACGAAGCGGTGCTGAAGAAGGCGGTGATCGCCGGCAAGCCGCGCATCGTCGCCTTCACGCGAGAGATCACCGAGCGCAAGCATTCGGAAGAGGCGTTGCGGGCGAGCGAGGAGCACTATCGCGCGATCTTCAACGCCTCCGCCGACGGCCTGCTGCTGCGCGATGCGGACTTCCGCGTGGTGGACGTGAACCCAGCCTTTCTCGCCATGACGGGCTATACGCGCGAGGAAGTGATGGGCGCGCGCCACGTGATCACGATGCCGGTGCAGGACGCCGAGCGCGCGCGCGAGCTGCAGCGCAGGGCGATCGCCGGCGAGGACGTGCACATCGAGGGCAAGGGCGTGCGCAAGGACGGCAAGCACTATGACTGCGAGGTCGACCTCGCGGCGATGCAATACCAGGGCCGGCCCCACGTGCTGGGCATCGTGCGCGACATCAGCGCACGCAAGCAGGCGGAGGCGCGCCGCGAGCAGCTCGAGGCGCAACTGCGGCAGGCGCAGAAGATGGAGGCGATCGGCCAGCTCACCGGCGGAATTGCGCACGACTTCAACAATCTGCTGACCAGCATCATGGGCTACGTGGTGCTTGCCACCGAGCGCGAGGCGGGCCACGGCGATGCCAGGCTCGCGAAATATCTCGAGCAGGCACATCTCTCCTGCGTGCGCGCCCGCGATCTCATCCAGCAGATGCTCACCTTCAGCCGCGGACAGCGCGGCGAGCCGCGCCCGCTGTCGCTGCCGCCGTTCGTCAAGGAGTCGGTGAAGCTGCTGCGCTCTTCGCTCCCCGCCACCGTCGAGATCGAGACCGATCTCGGCGGCGAGATCCCCGCCGTGCTGCTCGACCCGGTGCAGCTGGACCAGATCCTGCTCAATCTGTGCATCAATGCGCGCGATGCCATGGGCGGCATCGGCGCCATACGCGTGGCGGCGCATCCACTGCGCACGAAGGAACTCGTGTGTGCCTCGTGCCGGCAGATCGTCGCGGGTAACTTCGTGGAGCTGAGCGTCGCAGACAGCGGGCCCGGAATCACGCCGGCGGTGCTCGACCGGATGTTCGAGCCGTTCTACACCACCAAGGAAGTGGGCAAGGGCAGCGGCATGGGGCTTTCCACGGTGCACGGCATCGTGCACGAGCACGGCGGGCACGTCATCGTGGACACGGCGCCGGAACGCGGTGCCACGTTTCGCGTGCTTTTCCGGCCGCTGCAGTCCGAGGGCGATGTCGTTGCGCCCGCCGAAGCGCAGCGCCGCGGCGCCGCGCCCCGCCAGTCGCTGCGCGGACACGTGATGGTGGTCGACGACGAGGAATCGGTCGCGGAATTCATGCGCGACCTGCTGGAGAGCTGGGAGCTCGAGGTGACCGCCGTCACCAGCGCACTGGATGCACAGCGGCTCTTCGAGCGCGATCCGGCGCGCTTCGATCTCGTGATCACCGACCAGACCATGCCGCGCATGACCGGCATCGACCTCGCGCGCGAGATGCTCGCCACGCGCCCGGATCTGCCGGTCATCCTTTATAGCGGTTTCGGCGAAGGGATCGCGCAGGAACAGACGCTCGCCGCCGGAATACGCGCGCTGGTGAAGAAGCCGGTGGAACCGCAGGCGCTCTTCAACCTGCTCAAGGCGCACATGCGCCAGGCCCGGCGCTGATTCCCGCGCTCCCGTCTCACATCGGCGTCAGCACCGGCTTGCCGGCGAAATGCGCGTGCAGGTTGGCGAGGAGCTTTTTGCCGCGCTCCTCGCGCACCTCCACGATGGACGATCCCATGTGCGGCTGGAGCACCACGTGCTCCATGGCCGCGAGCGCTTCCGGAACGTCGGGCTCGTCCCAAAACACGTCCAGCCCTGCGCCCGCGATCCGGTTCTGCTGCAGCGCCTCGACCAGCGCGCTCTGATCGACCACCGGGCCGCGCGCGACGTTGACGAGAAATCCCTCCGGCCCCAGGCCATCCAATATGCGCGCATTCACGAGGCCACGCGTTTCCGGCGTCAACGGGCATGCCAGGATCAGGCAGTCCGAACGCTGCGCCATCTCGGCGAGATCCGGGCAGTAGTCATAAGGCGCGCCCTCCTTTCTGTGCCGGGCGTGATAGCACACCGTCATGCCGAACGCTTCGGCGCGCCGTGCGATATTGCCGCCGATTTTTCCGAGGCCGACGATGCCGCAGGTCTTGCGCCCGAGGTCGCGGCCGACGGGCGCAGGCCCCGCGCGCCACTTTCCCGCGCGCACGTAGCGGTCGCTCGCCACGATGCGACGCATGACCGCGATCATGAGCCCCACCGCGAGATCAGCGACCGCCGCAGAGATCGAGTCCGGGGTGTTGGTCGCCACGATGCCCCGCTCGCGTGCGTGCGCAAGATCGACCGTGCCGCGCGGATTGCCGAAGCACGCGATGATCTCCAGCCGCGGCAGCGCGTTCATCAGCTCGCGGGAGCAGCCGAAGAGCCCTCCGGTGACGACGCCGCGCACGCCGTTCGCGACCTCGCGCAGGAAGGCCTCGCGCTCCGGTGCGGTCCAGAGCCGGTGCAGCGTGTACTCCTTTTCCAGCTCGGCGAGCGTCGGCGCGTAGATCGGCCCGGTGACGAGCAGTTCCGGTCTCATCCGGGCATCAGTAGTGCGACTTGAAGCTGATGCCTTCGCGTTTCTCCAGCTCGTCGAGATCGATGTAGGAGCGCATCGTTTTCTTGTCCACGGTGAACTGCATCTTGCGATTCGTTTCGTTCGTCGCGCGGATGTCGATCAGTTCGAGCGCCTCCTTCACCTGCCATTCGTGCGCGCCCGCGATGCCCGGCGGCGCATAGATGACCGAGCCCGCGCTCACCTCGTATTCCCTGCCTTCGACGTCGCGCACGGTCGCGTGCCCGGAGATCACGTAATAGCACGCCTCGATGGGATGCCAGTGAAGCTGCTCGTAGGTGCCGGGGAGATAGCTCGCGCGCCCGATCCGCACCCGGTCAGTCGCCTGCACTTCCGGCCAGCCGATGAGCCGCTTGTAGGTCTGCCCTTCGGTGACGCCGCGCTGCCCCTGGTAGTCGGCCTCGTTGATGACGCGCAATGTCGCTTTCAATTGCATTTTCCGTTCTCCAGAATTGACTCGATCGTGGAATCGATGCGCGAGCGCAGCCCGTGCACACTGGGCAGCGCCGGGTCCTCGCGCTAGGTCTTGTACGAAGGATCGGTCCTGTCGAGCATGCGCAGCAGCGCCTTCCATTCGGTCTTTTTCGCCTTGTAGGGCAGCCCGCTGAACTGGCGTGCCGTTTTCTCCGCCACCTCTGCCGGCGGACGCCGCAGCCGCGCGCCGCCCGCCATCGCCGTCACCTGGATGCGGCAGGCGCGCTCCAGGTAATACATGAGGTCGAACGCCTGCGCGATCGACTCGCCGCACACGAGCAGCCCGTGGTTGCGCAGGATCATCGCCTTGTGCGGTCCGAGGTCGCGCACGAGCCGTGTCTGCTCGTCCGTCTCCAGCGCGAGGCCCTCGTAATCGTGATAGCCGATGGCGTTCCAGAAGCGCATCGCGTGCTGCGAGATGGGCAGCAGCCCTTCGTCCTGCGCCGACACGGCGACGCCGGCCTGCGTGTGCGTGTGCATGACGCAGGCGCCATCGGGACGGGCGCGATGCACTGCGCTGTGGATGACGTAGCCGGCGCGATTGATGCCGCTCGCGGTCGGATCCTCCACGACCTCGCCGTCGAGCGTCACCTTCACGAGAGCGGAGGCCGTGATCTCGTCCCACATCAAACCGAAGGCGTTGATCAGGAAATGATGCTCGGGACCCGGCACGCGCGCCGAAATGTGGGTGTAGATGAGGTCGGTCAGGGCGAAATGCGCGGCAAGACGATAGCAGGCAGCAAGATCCACGCGCACCGCCCATTCCTCTTCGCTGACGCGCTTCTGCAGGGACGGCGGCCTGGCGAGGCTGCGGACTTTACTCACGGTTGCATTCCACGGGCGAGGAGCGATGTCGGTCAGGCGCACATCATACGCTGGACGGAGCCTTATTCCTTGTAGTCGGGATAGAGCTTCTCGACCAGCGCCATGCCAGCGATCCAGTCGCGGCTGCGGGAGTCGTAGACGCCGACCCGCCCGAACTTGCGCGCGCGGGCTTCGCACACGTCCGCCCCCGGCACGATCAGCTCCGCACCGCCGGCGAGCGCGCCGATCTGGGCGCGACACGCCAGCTCGAAGAAATGGTGATGGATGTAGGCTTCCGGGAGCGTCTTGCCGCACACCAGCGCGCCGTGGCTCTCCAGGATCATCACCCATCTGTCACCGAGCGCGGCGGCCATGCGGTCGGCGCCTTCGCGTGTCGTGTCGTCCACCTCGTTGGGGTAATACGCGATCCGGTTGTAGAAGCGCATCGCCTGCTGGGTGATCGGCAGGAGCCCGTGTTTCTGCGCCGAGACGGCAAGATTCGCAGGCGAATGCGTATGCACTGCGGCGATGAGGTCGGGCCGTGCCTTCAGCACGGCGGCATGCACGTTGTACGCCGCGGGGCTCGCCTTGTACTCCGAATCCATCACCTGATTGCCGTCCACGTCGTACTTGACGAGACTCGAGGCGGTGACTGCTCCATGAACAGCGTGTCGGCTTTCACCAGGAAGCGGTTCGGCTCGTGCGGCAGCCGCACCGAGATGTGGTTGTAGGTCATGTCCACGAACACGAAATGCGCGACGAGCCGGTGGGCCGCGGCCAGCTCGCACCGCAACTGCCACTCTTCCTCGCTCACGCGCTCGCGCACCGACTGGCTTGACCGCCTCAACGGCACTGCATCCGGCACCATGCGTACTCCTCCTTCGTTCACCGCGCGCCCGACCCGCGTCTGCATTTGGCGACGTTTATTCTACCGCTCCGACCGGAACCTGATCGCGCTTCCGAACTACTAAGGGGAATATTGATCATGGAGGTACTTATGAGAGCGCTTGTTGTGGCAGTGCTTGCCCTTTTTCTCGTCGCCTGCAAATCGACGGCGGATGCACCGGTTGCCGCGACGCCGATCCAGGCCGTGCTCGCGCAAGGCAAGGACGATCAGCGTGTCGTAGTGCGCGGACAGGTGATGCAAAAGTTGAGCGATGAACGGTTCGTCGTCGCGGACAGCACCGGCTCGATACGGGTGCACATCGACGACGATGCGGTGAGAAGACAGGGAATCGGCGTGGGCAGCCAGGTAGAAGTGGCGGGCGAGATCGATACCAACATGTTCCGGGATCCCACTCTCAAGGCCGAGCGCGTGGTGGTTCTGGCACCGCGCGTGACCGGCGCCCCTCGCGCTTACTAAACGTCTGTTTGATCGCAGCTAATTGTGATCCACGGCCGGTTGGGCCAAACGGTCTACCCGGCCCTTTCCGCCCTTACTCACTTTACCCGGATAATCGGGGTGACCTCACTGATGCGGGGCACCTCTCCGCCCGGCAATGCGTTGCGAGTTTCCCAACATTCTCGGCGAGGATGAAATCCGGGCCCTGGCCATCAAGTGGTGGGGCAACGGCCTGCTCGCGCCGCACTATTTCGAGGCGCTGAAAGAAGCGGCGCGCCTGGGCGCCGAGCGCTCCGCTGGAGACGCCAGCTCGGACGGGCGAGATGACATCTTCGCGCTGTCGCAGTATAAATGACGCTCCTCTGGACGATACTCCGCGCTGATTGTCTGGCTTAACCCGTCGCAACGGGCCTCTCCTTGCTGCTGCCGAGCCATTACACCCTGCCGCTTCAACGTGGCTATACGTAGTACTGTTGACGGTCCTGGTCTGCGGATGCACGGCTCCGCCGCCTGCGCCCGGTGAACGCGACGCCTTGTCCAGCCGTCTGAATGAGATCCTGGCCAAGCGCGGCCTCGGTCCCGACGCACTGTTTGTAATCGACAACATTCTCCGCCACGAAGCGCCGGCTCCACGCGCCGCCCCGCAAGCGGTCCGAGAGATTCTGGCCGACCCGCTCAAAGCGGTGGACCTTGTGACGCTGTTCGCCGAAACAGTTCCAGTAGCGCTGCAGCATCTCGCAGCCGAGCGGCTGCCTGCGGAAGCCAGCGGCGAGGGGTATGTCGATTTCACGAATTTGCTTGCGCCTTACCTGGAAGAACTGGCTGCGGCGCAGCGCATGCTGAAGCAGGCGCTGCCCCGAGGCGCATTCGATGAGAAAGATATTGTTGCGGAGCTTGCGCGCGGCCCGCTTACAGCGCATCGGCTCCGCCTCATCGACGATGCGGTGGACACGGATTCGATGGATCGTGTGGTCCGCATGTTTCTGGAAGCGACGTCGCGCTTTAGCCATCGGGTGCGTGCGCTGAAGAATCGGCTGCGCTTTCCGGAAATGCCGATGCGCTACAACTCCGCGGTCGGCATCGTCTCGATCGGGACCAGAGGCGACGATATGCATGGCCCGGACGCCGCAGTCATCGTGGATCCAGGCGGCAACGATACCTACGAGCGCACGCCCGCACTGGGCGGCGCAGTATCGATAGTCGTGGATCTGGAGGGCGACGATATCTATCGCGGCTCGGATATCGTCGTGCGCGGTCTCGCGGCCGTAATCGACTTGTCCGGAAATGACCGTTATCTCACCACCGGACCGGGTTGGGGTGCGGCTATCGCGGGAGTGTCGCTGTTGGTGGACGTAGCGGGAAATGACGTTTACGAGGCAGGCCTTATCGGACAGGGCGCGGCTGCGTTCGGGCTTGGCGCGCTCATCGATCTCGAAGGCGATGACACTTACGCCCTGCGGGCGGGCGGGCAGGGATTTGGCATGGCGGGCGGCGTGGGCCTGCTGTGGGACCGCGGTGGCAATGATCGTTACCGCGTTACCGGACTGGCTGATGCGTACGGACGCGGCGGTGGTGTGAGCAATGCGCAAGGCGCCGCCTTTGGCTTTCGCACCAGTATCGGCGCCGGAATCGGCATCCTGCGCGACGACCGGGGCGATGACCGTTACGAAGCACAAATGTTCGCGCAAGGCATGGGCTTTTACTATGGAATCGGCGTGCTTTGGGATCGCGGCGGAGACGATACCTACCATGCCGTGCGGTATGCCCAAGGCAACGGCGTCCATGAGGCGGTTGGCATCCTGCGAGACGAGGCCGGCAACGATGAATACGTCCTCAGTGTCGGCGTCGGCCAGGGCATGGGATTGGACCTCGCGGTAGGCGCGCTTCTGGATGATGCAGGGAATGACCGCTATCGGGGGCCTGTCCTCGTGCAAGGCAGCGGCACTGCCAACGGCATCGGTATTCTTTACGACCGCGGCGGCATGGATCGCTGGGAATCCGGAAGCGGTCCTCTCACTTCATGGGGTGCGGCGAAATGGTCTCGCGGCCTTCCGACGCTGGGTTTTCTTCTGTACGAGCCGGCGCACGCGACGTTCGTACGGAACGGCAAAAACATCGGCCAGCCGCCGCACGGACGCGAATGGGGCGGCCCGGACGGGAACACGCCGGTCCAGCATGAGTCGGGCGGCGGCACGCCCTGCCCGGCATCCGACGGTACAACGCCAGAGAAGCCGATGTCGTTCGCGGAAGCGCTGAGTGCGACCGCGCCCGGATTCGGCGGCGGCACCGTGAATGTCGCTGCTTACGCAGCGGCACAACGATACGTGCGCGAACGGCTGGCGGCAGGTGTATCGGGGCTTCCCCGCGACAGCTTTAACGTGACATGGGCGCTCGGCGAAACGATACGCTGCACGCTGACAAATGCGAACGAGCGCGAACGGACCGCAATCCTTGCCGGAATGCACGAGGTTTTGAGCGCTGAACCGCACACGCCCTTCGCAACCGCCTTTGTCCCCGCACTGTTCAACCGGCCCGGCCCGGCCTCGCTGATGCAGCCGATCATCCTGAAGCTGGACGGCCATCCGAGCTGCGCCCTGCGTTCGGCCGCGCTGTCTCTCACGTTTCTCACAGCGGAAAGCGATGAAGCACGCGAAGCGCTTGTTCCGATCGCGCAGAAAGCATTGCGCTCGACGTGCTGGCGGCTGCAGGCGACGGCCAAGGCGCGACTTATCAGATCAGGCGCCGTTCCGGATGCGACTGAGCGCCTGCCATCGTTTCTTGAGACCAGGTAGGCGCGGGAAACGCTCACTCTACGGAACTCGTTTCGTCCATGCCCGCACTTCGACGGCTGCGTAGACGTTCGAGTTCGCGCTGCGTCGGGGCGCGCAGCCAGCTTCGCAGCTCGCGCAGGCCGGAGCGGCGCGCGAGCAGGCCGCGCAGCGTCTCGTCCTCCATGTCCGATTCGGCGAGCCGCCGGAGCTGCCCCCCCTCCGTTGCGGCGATGGCGAGTCCGTCGCGGAAGAGCACGCGGTTGCGTCCCGACGCTGCGACCCGCGCATCGGGCGTAAGCACGCCGACGAGATTCAGCGGATCGGAAGCGCTGAGCACGATCAGCTCGCCGCCCCCAGCGTGTTTGCGCACGGCGCGCAGGCGCCCCACAGCGTCCGCCGCTGCGAACTGCTCGCCACCGAAGCCGCTCACGAAGCGCCCGCCGCGAATTTCGCCGCGCGCTTCCAGCCGCCGGTACACCCGCACCAGCTCGCGCCAGGGCGGCAGGCCGGATTCGCGCGCCGGCAACGCGCGGAACACCACGCCGTAGCGCCTGAGCAGCGCGCGCGCGACGGATTCGATCGTTTCTTCTGCGCGCGTGCTTTCGGCTTCGGTATCTATGTGCGCGGACCCCAGCAGGGCCCACCGCCCCGCGGTGTCCACACCGTAAGCGGACTGGCGGCTGCTGGCGCGGCCGCCGTCGAGGCGCTTGCGCTTTTCCGAGGGAGTCAGCAGCGCACGCAGCCCGCTGAAGCTGTCCGCCGTCACCAACCCTGCGCCGGCCAGCTCGCCCAGCGCGCGCTCGACCTGCGTGCGCAGCAGGCCCGTCGCCGCCACCATCTCGTGGAAGAACGAAGCGCCTCGCGCCCTCAGCGCATCGTAAACCGAGCGGCTCTCCGATGTGAGCGTCTCGCGGATCGCTTCGCCGTGCCGCAGCCACAAGGCGGCGCGCTCCCTCACCATCAGCGCAACCGGTGAACTCGCAAGCGGTGCCCGACCGCCCTCCGCGGGCGAGCGCCGTCCCCATGCCACCCGGCCGCTCAGGCACAGCATGTCGAGCAGTTCCGGCCCGTAATCGCGCACGCGGGCGGGAAGCACCTCGCGCTCCCATGCCGCCGCGGCAACTTCAAAGCCGTCGAGCTGCGTGATCACCGCGCTCAGCCCTTCCGCACCCATAACGCGCTCGCTTTCCGTCACGTGCTGCCAGTGCAGCAGGAAACGCATGAAATCCGCCGCGGACACCGGCTCGATCTCGGCGCGCAGCCGGTTCAAGGTGTAGCGATGGATGCGCGCAAGCAACCGCCTGTCGCACCACTCGGCTTCTGCGCTCAGAGTAAAGCGGCCGCGCAACACGCGGCCCTCTGTCTCCAGCGCCAGCAGCCCACCTTCAATGAGATGCGTATCGCCGAGCCGCAGCGTGTCGGCGAGCTGTCGTGCGGTCACCGGCCCGCTCACTTCCATGCGGCTGCGCACGAGTTCGCGCGCGGCGTCCTCGCGCGTCCAATGCTTGCGCAGCCGCTCGGGAATGTCGGGCCGGGCCGCCTGCGGCACCACGGCATCGAATTCCTGGAAGCGCTCCAGCGCGACCCAGTAGCCACCGGTATCGAGTGCGCGTCCCGCGGCAATCAGCTCATCGAGCAGCGTCCGCCACTCGCCTGGCGCTTCGTCCGCCCGGATGCAGCCCGCGAGCAGCAGCGCGTCGTGCAATTCGTCCGCGGTATTGGCGACCGGCCGCGCTTCCGCGCGCACGCGCTCGATCGCCGCCGGATCGAGTGCGCCGAGATCATCCGCATCGCGCGGCTCTGTCGCCCGGCGGGTGTACACGGCGTGCGCGCGGCGCTCTTCGAGCGGCGCATCGTCGAGAAAGGTGTAAACCGCCGAGTTCAGCAGCTCATGGCTCAACACCGAAGGCTCCGGCGTATCGCGACCGGCGCACGCGATCTCGCCGCGCTCGAGCCGCTCCAGAATCTGCACCAGTTGCGGGAGATCCATCGCCTCCTCGAGACTGTCGCGCAGCGCCTGCCCGACCAGCGGATGGTCGGGGATTTCGCGCGCGCCGGGGATGTTCTCCAGACAGGCAGTGGCATCGGGGAAGGCGCTTTGCAGCAGGTCCTCGGCGTACATGCGCTGCAGCTGCGCGGGAACGCGCGCGCCGTTGCGCATTCTCGGCACGGCGAGCGAGAGCGTGGCCGCCCAGCGCCAGCGCGTCTCGAAGATCGGCGAATCGAGCACCGCCTGCACCAGCGTCTCGCGCACGGTTTTAGAACGCAGGTAGCGGAATACCTCGGTCGGCGGAAAAGAGTGCACTGGCCCCAGCGACAGGATGATGCCTTCTTCCGTCGCCGCCGCCTGCAACTCGAAATTGAAGCTCTGGCAGAATTTCTTCCGCAGCGCGAGGCCCCAGGCGCGGTTCACGCGGCTGCCGAAAGGCGCGTGCAGAACGAGCTGCATGCCGCCGGACTCGTCGAAAAAGCGCTCCAGCGCGATGGTGCCGGTGGTGGGAACGACGCCGAGCGCGCGCTTCCCTTCCCCGAGGTACTGCGCGATCTGCTCTGCGGCGGAACGGCCGAGCATGTATTCGTTGATGAGAAAACCGATGGCCGCGTCCAGTTCGCCTTCTGCGCGGGGCTGGTCGGGGCCCGGCAGGCGCGCGCCCACTTGTGCGCGCAATCGCGATACCGCCGCGCTCATCTCGTCACTGCGCGCCGGTGCTTCACCGAGCCAGAACGGCATCGACGGCGGCTGTCCCTGCGCGTCCGCGACGCGCACCACACCGTTTCCGATCCGCAGGATGCGCCACGACGTGTTTCCGAGCTGAAAGATATCGCCGGGCAAGGACTCGATGGCGAAATCCTCGTTCAACGTTCCGATGTACAACCCTTCGGGCTCGAGCAGCACCCTGTAGTCGAACACTTCGGGAATCGCGCCGCCCGACACGATGGCCGTCATGCGCGAGCCCTTGCGCCCGCGCAGTTTACGGTTCACCGCATCGTGGTGGACGAGCGCGGCCCGCCGCCCGCGCCGCGTGGCGTAGCCGTGCGCCAGCATGTGCACCACGTCGTCGTAGTCTTTGCGCGCGAGATTGCGATAGGGATGGGCGCGGCGCACCATCCCGTAGAGCGCATCCTCTTCCCATTCCTCGGTGGCGCATTCGGCGACGATCTGCTGCGCGAGCACGTCGAGCGCGCACTCGGGGATCACCACCCGGTCGAGTTCACCCTCGTGTACCGCCTGCACCATCGCCGCGCACTCGACAAGATCGTCGCGGGTCAGCGGAAACAGCCGGCCCTTGGGAAGCCCGCCCACCGTGTGGCCGGAGCGGCCCACCCGCTGCAGCAGCGTCGCGATGCGGCTGGGCGAAGAAATCTGGCACACGAGATCGACGTGCCCGATGTCTATACCGAGCTCCAGCGACGCGGTGGCGACCATCACCTTGAGCACGCCGTCGCGCAACCGCTGCTCGGCATCGAGTCGCGCCTCTTTCGAGAGGCTGCCGTGGTGCGCCGCGACCTTGCCCGCCCCGAGCTGTTCGCTCAGGTTGAATGCCATGCGCTCCGCCAGGCGGCGGGTGTTGACCATGATGAGCGTCGTGCGATGCGATTCGATCAGCTCGACGAGACGCTTGTAGACCTCCTGCCACACTTCGGCCGCCATCACCGCTTCCAGCGGCGAACCGGGAATCTCGAGCGCGAGGTCGAGCCGCCGGCGATGGCCGTGGTCCACGATCGCGCATTCGTGCGCGGGGTCCGGGCCGATCAGGAAGCGCGCGACCTCTTCGATCGGTCGCTGCGTGGCGGAAAGGCCTATGCGCTGCAGGCGCCGCCCGCAGACGTGATCGAGCCGCTCCAGCGTGAGCGCGAGGTGCGCCCCGCGCCGCGACTGCACCACCGCGTGGATTTCATCGACGATGACGGCGCGGGCGCTCCGCAGCATCTCGCGCGAGCGCTCCGCGGTGAGCAGCAGATAGAGCGATTCAGGCGTGGTCACGAGAATGTGAGGTGGCGTCCGCAGCATGGCGGCGCGCTCGCCCTGTGGCGTGTCGCCGCTGCGCACGGCGGCGGTGATCCGCAGCGGCGGCAGGCCCGCCTCCTCGGCGATGCGGCGGATCTCGCGGCGCGGCTCGGCGAGGTTCTTGTGAATGTCCGCGGACAGCGCCTTGAGCGGCGAGACGTAGATGACGCGCACCTCGTCCGGCAGCGCGCCGCGCTGCAAGCCCTCGCGCAGCAGTTGGTCGATGGCGGTAAGAAACGCCGCGAGCGTCTTGCCGGACCCGGTAGGGGCAGCGATCAGCGTGTCGAGGCCGCCCCGTATCGCGCGCCAGCCGTCGATCTGCGCCTGTGTAGGCGGAAGGACGCGGGTTTCGCCTGTTTCTGCGCACGCGAAATGCGTGCTCCACCAGCGCTGGAGAACCGGGTGAAAATCGTCGGGCAGCATCGGAAGCTCATTGTAGCGCGGGCGGCGCGCTCATTCGGCGGCGACCGGCGCGCGCCTGCGCAGCATTGCATATACGTAGTAGAGGGCCAGCGCGGCCAGCAGATGTTTGAGCGTATGACCGCTCAGCAGTTCGCCGCTCACTGTGTAGATCTGCCGGTCGAGCGCTTCCGCCACTTTGGCCGCGAGGTAGCACGCGAGACCGTACACGAGGTAGCGGCGGTGCGTATAGCGCCCGGAGTAAAGCGCCACCAGCAACGAAATCGTGACGAGCGGCATGAACTGCACCCAGGCATAGAAGCGCAGATCGTCGGCCTGGTGCCACCAGGCGACGCTCGCCGCGCCGAGCAGCAGCGCGGGCAGCAGCATATAGCGCTCCAGCTTCTCGTGGATGTGCTCGGAAAGGAGCGCCACGAAAAGCCCCATGAAGCCGACCGTCATCGGCAGACGGTCCCAGACCAGCGAGGCGTTGTCCGGCGCCCAGTGATAGTAGCCCGACCCGACCGCGACGAGCGCCGCGCCCAAAAAAAGAACGCCCCACGAGAGCGTCGCGCCATGGCCCTCGCGGCGGATGCAAAGCGCGAGCCCTGCTGCGCCGACCAGGAGGAACGCGAGGTTCGAGGCCACATTGAGAAAATTGGGCACGCCCAGCGCGGCACGCCGGTCGGCGAAATGATGGTAGGCGAGGTTCTGCGCTATGGGCTCCACCGCCAGGGCGCCCGCGAGCAACGCCAGCGCTACGCCGCACAGCACCCATTCGCGCCACGGTCCGCGTGCGCCGTATTGTCGCTGAGTCGCCCCCTGCACCGTACAACCGCCCCGGAAAGGATCTCGAAGCCGATTTTACCGTGCTACAGGCTCACGGATTGAGCTTTTGCAGGCGCGGGAACCACAACAGCCGCAGATAGCGCGCCCGCGCCAGCACTTCGAGAATCTTTTGATGCTGCTCGAACGGGACTTCCGGAAACCGGCGCGCCATTTCGCCGGCGGTGAATGGCGCCTTGACCTCAGCCAGCCAGCGAAACGTCGGCAGATACTGGGACGGCACGGTCATCTGCAGCGTGCCCTGCTCGCCCGCATCGCGCGTTGCGGCGAATACGCGCAGCAGCTCGCTGTCCGAGCGCGGCAATTCCATGCGCGTCCCGGGCTCGCGCTGGAAGGAACTCGCTGCATCGATGTTCTTCAGCCGCTCGAGGTCGGGCAGCGGCGCCAGATAATCCGTGGAAATCGATTGCACGATGCCGGGAATGGCGTCGAGCGCTTTCCGGGCGCGCTCGAGCGCCTGCCGGCGCCGTGCGGCGTCGCCGCGCACGCCGTACATCGGGCGCCGCCATTCCGGGTGCTGCAGCAGCATGCAACGCAACTGCTCCAGGAAGGACTCCACCAGCGCCGGCGGGCGGATGCCGATGCTGATCGCAAACGAATCCTGCTCGGCCTGCGTGCGGTGCCACGTTCCGCGCGGGATGAACAGCACCGAACCGGGCTTCATGTCCACCGCGACGAAATCCGAGTCCAGGACTTCGGGGAACCCTTTCTCGATCTGCGGGTACATGTCGTCGTAGGGGGTTGCGCCGGGCGCGAACTGGCCGCCGAGCGGATAGGCATACTCCTTCATCGGTGCCACTTCGAAGCGTTTCGTTCCCGCAAGCTGTATGGAAAAGACATCCTCGCTGTCGAAATGCGTGGGCGCGCCATCGCCCCGCGGCGAGGCCCAGACCGTGATGCGGCTGCATCCTTGTTCGACGCCGAGATCGCGCTCGAGCGCGCGCAGGAACGCCGCGGCGCCCGGCACGTTATCGGAAATGTCCGGCAGGTAGACGCTCAACCCGATCTCGTAGAGGTGCAGCGGGTTCACTTCCTGCACCGACAGCATGCGCGAGCTTTTCGCGCCCTGCCCGAAGCCGAGCCAGCCCCGATAGCCGGCGGCGAGCGCGCGAAAACTCGCCAGCGCCTTCGATGTGAACACCGCCGGCAGTCGCGTGAGCGGGCCGTGCGCTTCGAACACGCGCTCGGGCCA